>NZ_JAWJUW020000008.1:0-171608 GCF_033052795.2 Halovibrio sp. HP20-59 | reverse complement strand
CCAGGGTCTGATCTCGGTACTGGATACGGTAAGATGGCTTAAACGTTCTGCATGAACCGCCGTGGTACGGAACCGTATGCCCGGTGGTGTGAGAGGACAGGGGAGGCGACTCCCCTTCCTACTCGATGCTGATGAAAACCTTTTCTATTCAAAATAGATAATAGTTAATATCGACATTTGTAAGCTTTTGATTACAAATAATGGCTATTCCCTACATTTTTTTAACTAGCGACTCCCCTCAAAAGCCCTTAATATCCCACCACAGCTAAATTGCTGCTTTGCACAACGAAAGCTGCGTATAAGAAAATCATCGAGGCCCCCTGAAAGGAGTGGACCCCATGCCACAGTCAGTTGACCAAGCCCAACCGTTGGAAGTAGACATCATGGAAGTATGGGCTCAGCGTGCCCAGCAACAACGCGCTGCGTTTGATGCCATTAAGGCCTATTTACGCTAAGGAAGTCTTTCATCGTGCCCTTTCTCAGCGCGCCAAACGCCTCGTTAATGCGAGGCGTTTGGCGCGCCGTTTACAACCAGTCCATTTCAGGCGCTTCAGTGGTCTCGAGCTTAGAAAGGTAGGCGTCTTGTAGGATATACATCCGCTTTACATCGCGATATTGGCCATTGATAAAGAATTCCTGCACCAAATGGCCTTCCTCAATAAAACCGCTCGCCTTATAAAGATGAATCGCTTTGACGTTATCTACCGACACGATGAGATACACTTTGTGAAGATTTAAAATCGTAAACGAGTAGTGCAGCGCCTGTTGGATAAGCGGGCGGGCAAACCCTTTGCCTTGGTGGTCGGGGGTAATAATGATTTGGAACTCGCCGCTGCGATGGATATAGTCAATCTCAATCAGCTCTACCAGGCCAATGGCGTTGCCATGGCTATCTTCCGCGACAAATCGCCGTTCGGCATTATCATGAATATGCTTGTTATACAGCTCCTCTAACTCGTCAAACGATTCATACGGCTCTTCAAACCAATACGACATGATGCTTTGGTTATTATTTAGCTCGTGGACAAAGCGCAGGTCGTTACGCTCCAGTGCACGTAAATACAATGTATGTCCCATCGCCCGCTATCCTTATGAACACTTGTTAAGAATACTCGCTTTCAACTGACTAGCTACTAGCACCGGCTACTGAACTTGGTCATGCTATTTGCTCACACGCTGAAACGAAAATAGCGCGGCCAAAGGGTGCTCTCTACCCTCAATAAGCGCTCGCAGCAGCTTGGCACCAATCATGCTGTAGCTGATCCCATTACCACCATAGGCCATGGCAAAGTGAACGCGCGGACCCTGGGCATCATGAGGGCCAAAAAACGGCAGGCCATCGTCGGTTTCGGCAAAGGTGCCACCCCAGGAAAACGTCGGGTTGATATCGAGCCTAGGCCATAGCGCCTCTATCTTTCTTACTAGCCCTTTGGCCTTCTCTTCTACCCGCGCATCGCGGCGTTGGGGAATATCTTCATCGTCATCATCACCGCCCACGAGAAGGCGACCATCCCGCGTAGTACGCATATAAAGGTAAGGCCGTGCAGACTCCCACATCATGGTGCGGCGTAACGTGCTTAATGCCTTTGGTGGTAACGGGTCAGTGATAAACGCGTAACTGCTGCGATTAAACGCCACCGCCTCTGGCAGCCAGGCTTGCGACTCATACCCAGCGGCCATCACCAAGTGCTGGCAACGCAGCTTGGCACCATTGGCCAGCGTGAGCGTGACACCCTGATCGTCCGGCGCCATCGTCTCCATTTGCGTGCGGTCATATACCTCTCCCCCACGTTCGACAACCTGAGCAAATAGCTGATAAGCCATGCGATAAGGATCCATGCTGGCTGCTAACTGGGTAAGAATAGCGCCAGGCGCCTCAAAGCCGTACTCCGCTAAAATAGCATCGCGCCCAAGCCAAGCGGCCTCAAAACCGTATTTTTGGCGCAGTGCCAACTCTTCTTTGAGTGGCGCAACATCTTCTTCGTTACTGGCATAATAAAGACTTTGCTGGCGCTCAAAATCCACATCGCCCATACCGGCGGCCAACGTCTCAAGCTCACCGATAGCCTCGGCACAGGCACGATAGGCGAGGACTGCATCAGCCTCCCCGTAGCGCTTGGCCAAGTCGGTCATATGGGTATCAATTTCATACTGAAGCAAGGCCGTGCTAGCAGCTGAGCTTCCCCAGCCCACGTCCCGTCGCTCAAGTACCACCACATGGTGACCGTGACGGCTCAGTTCATCGGCGATTAAGGCGCCGGTAATGCCGCCCCCAATTACCGCCACCTCGCATTGGTGATCGCGCATCAACTGGGGAAAAGTTTTCAACAGGCCATTTTTGACCGCCCAAAAGGGGTAACCGCTTTTCAGATCCATCTGATTGCCTATGCTAGTTCAACGTGCAGTATGCTGTTAACCATAGATGGTTCCTGCGAACTTGCTTGATAAAGCCTGCTTAAGTAGTCGCTTCTACATTAAAAAGGAAATGCCCATGATTGATTTACGCAGCGACACGGTAACCCGCCCCACGCCCGCTATGCGCGAGGCCATGATGACCGCGCCGGTAGGCGATGATGTGTGGGCCGATGACCCAACAGTGAACGCGTTTCAAGCTAACTTGGCCGAACAGGCAGGCAAAGAGGCAGCACTACTGTTTCCCAGCGGCACACAAAGCAACCTGGTGGCACTGATGGCTCACTGCGAGCGGGGTGATGAATATATTGTGGGGCAGTACGCGCATACCTATCGATGGGAAGGTGGTGGCGCAGCCGTATTGGGTAGCATCCAGCCGCAGCCGATTGAAAACGCCGCCGACGGCAGCCTGCCCCTGGAGAAAATCAGCGCGGCGATTAAAGCCGATGATTTTCACTTCGCCCGCACTCGCCTGCTGGCACTGGAAAACACCATCGGCGGCAAAGTGCTGCCCGCAGATTACGTCTTGAAAGCCACCGAACTGGCCCGGGAACGAGGCCTGGCCACACACTTGGACGGGGCGCGACTGTTTAACGCCGTCGTAGCGAGCGACATTCCTCTTAAACAGCTTTGCCTACCGTTCGATAGCGTGTCGCTGTGCTTCTCAAAAGGCCTGGGAGCGCCCATTGGCTCGGCACTGGTCGGTTCACAAGCATTGATCGACCGCGCCCGTCGCTGGCGAAAAGTGGTGGGTGGCGGCATGCGCCAATCAGGCATTATTGCCGCCGCCTGCCAGTATGCGTTAGATCATCACGTGGCGGACCTAGCAGGCGATCATCACCGTGCAGCGCGACTTGCAGAAGGCTTAGCGAAGCTGCCAGGGGTCGAAATCACCTCCCAGGCGACTAATATGGTATTCGCGCATTTCCCTGACGAACACGTTCAGCCGCTCTCCGCCTGGCTCAAAGAGCATGGCATTTTGATTGAGCTACTCTATGCCACGCGTTTCGTTGCACATCGTGATATTAGCGATGCAGATATCGACAAGGTCATCGCGGTGATGGAAGCGTATTTCAGCCGGCATTAAAGGCTAGATGCACGGCAATGCCCGCCATCATCAAGCCAATCAGGCCATCAATGGTGCGCCAGGCGTTAGGCTTAGAAAGCCAAGGAGACAGCGCAGCACCTCCCCAGGCCAGCAGGCTAAACCAGAGTATCGAAGCGGTAGATGCCCCCGCCACAAAAATACCGGCGCTCTCCTGCTGGGCGCCAATGGCGGGTATCAGCAGTAGCGTATCCAGATACACTTGGGGGTTGAGCACGGTGACGGCTAGCGTGGCAAAAATCACTTTCATTAAACTGGGCGCTTTGGCCGCTTCGGCGCTTAGCCCTTGCCGCCCGCTGACTGCCCGAAATAACGCCTGCGCCGCCAGCCAACTTAAAAACACCACGCCCACCCAGCGCATTGCCTCCAATGCGCTGGGCATGGTCAGCAGAAAAGCACTCACCCCAAACATGCCTGCCGTGAGCAGGATAATATCCGCACTCATGCACAAGCCAGCCGACCACCAATGGTATTCACGACGAATCGCCAGCCCTAGGATATAGGCGTTTTGCGCCCCAATCGCCATGATAATCCCACCGCACACCACCAGCCCGGTGATATAACTTTCCCACATTGTCCTGCTCCCATTGCCAGAATTAGCGTCGCGTCAATTAACCTGGCAATAAAGTAACTGGGAATGATGATTACTAAAAATCATCCTGCTAATGGAGTATTAGTTTTTCTTATAAAGAGGTATTAATGAGACATGGAATAAAATTGAGCAATTAGTCATCAATTACCCATTCACCCGAGCCACCGCGTCGCGGCTGGCGGCTTCTCGCTGTTCGCCGGTGAGTTCTACCAACTGCCCCTGGCGCATTTCCAGCAGCCGGTCGGCCTGGTCGAAGTAGTGGTCATCGTGGCTGATCACTACCAGTGTCTTACCCAGCGCTCTGAGCTGGGGTAATAGCTCACGATAAAAGACCCGACGAAACTGCGGGTCTTGGTCGGCTGCCCACTCGTCAAGCAACAGCAGATCGCGTTGTTCAGCGACCGCCAGCAGCATCGCCAGGCGCTTACGCTGTCCCTGGGAGAGATTTATATTGGTGATGCGATCGCCGTCGAAATCGAGCTTGCTGTGCATACCAAGGGCTGCCAGCCACTCCTCCACCAGCGCCGGGTTGGGTGACTCGCCCGCGGGGCCCATCAAACGATCAAACAGGTGCAGATCGGTGTAAATGGCCGAGAAGTGCTGGCGATAGCGTGTCCAGTCTTCTTCCCGCAGCGGCCTGCCATCGACTCGCACGCAGCCGCTTTGAGGCTGGTAAAGCCCAGTTAGCAGCCTCGCCAAGGTCGATTTACCGCTGCCGTTACCGCCGATCAGAAATACCACCTCGCCGCGCTTCAAGGTCAGGTCGATAGGGCCGATGGCAAAACCCTGCCGAGATTCCTCGTCCGGATAGCGATAGCTAACTTGTTCCAGGGCTAGCACCTGCCAATCATGGCGCAGCGCAGAGTGCTCGAACGCCTTATGGTGCTCGGCCAGGTCTAAACTGTTGATTTTTTCGAACGCCACTCGAGCATTGATCAAGGGCGGAAAAGCGCCAATCGCCTGAATCAGCGGCGCGCGCAGAAATAGCAGCGTGAGTGAGAAGGTGGTGGCTACCTGCGCGGATGCCCAGCCCAGGCCGTTTGCTAAAAAGAAAACCACGCCGATGGCGCCCAGCATCATGATATTGAACCAGTTCACCGCGCTGAGATGGTAGGTGTCGCCACGAATGATATGCCGCCGGTACTCCTCGGCGTTGGGGGTGTAGACATCGCGATATAGCCACTCGGCTCGGTCGCGGTTGAGCGCCAGTTCCTTGCGCCCCTCAATGACCGCCTGGTAATCCGCGTAAAGGCGGTCTTCAGACTCACGCAGCTTGGCCATATGCTGATAAACCCGAGCCACTAGGCGCACGCCCACCAGGATAGTGCCAATCACCCATAGCGCGGTAACGCCTAGCATGGAAGGCGATAGCCAGCCCAAGTAAAGGGTTACCCCCACCGTCAGCACCCCACCTTGCACCAGCTCCGGCAAGCGAACAAAGGCGACGGTGATATAGCGCACGTCGGTCGATAAGCTGGCCATCAAGCGCGCACTACCAATCTGCTCAATCCGCTCGATACTGGTATCCAGAATCCGCTTGATCAACTGCCCCCGCAGCCGGTAAACGAAATGGTGGCCCAGCGTGGTCAGCGCCAATTGAGATGCCAGGGTAATAACCAGTAACAGCGCTATCAGCCCCAGAAACTCAGGCAGGATTCGCCAGGGGTCAGTAAAGGTACCCAACAGCCGCTGATTAATAAAAGCGATAACACCGATGCCCAGGCCCGCACTTGCCAAGCTAAGCACTACCACGGCCACAAACGGCCAGCGATAATCACGCCATACAATCCTTAACAACTCCATGAACAAGGCCTCCGGGCGGTTATTTGCGTCGGCGCTTGGCCGGTCTATTTTCGGGTTTCAACGGGCAGCCGCCGCAAAGAGACTCGCCGGGGAGTCGGTACTTGATGCAACACAGCCGCCGCACCCGAGCAGGCGTTTCACCGCCCAATTCCAGATAACGCACCGGCTGATAGAGCGGATTACAACGCCCATCGGGGAGCGTCTTGGTGGCGAGGTAATCCAGCAGCGGCTCGCCTGCGCCGGTAAAGGCGGGATGCTGCGAACAGGTCTTGCCCACGAACTCAACATAGTGACCGAGATTGCTCCAGAACACCTTGGCAGACAGCCCAGAGACCTCGGCCAGGGCCTCTATAAGCGGCGCACAGTGATCATCGAAGAGGCTGCTGAAGCGTGCCTGGAGTGCTTTTGAGGCCAGCGGTACGCCTCCATGCGGCAACCAGATACGGGCTGTCTGGCCATGATCACCCAACGCCAGCTTCAGTTCATCCCCACCCACCGGCAGGTCGTAGCCCAACAGCAGGTTGGCCACCAGCGCCGGTATAGCGACGCTGCTGAAATGAAATTTTGACCATATCGAAGCCACGGCCAGAAAGTCGGCGTCGTCACCTTGGCTGCGGCCATAACGCACCAACTGCTCGCTTAAGAAGTCTCGATCCAGCAACGCAGAGGCCGCTAGCGTCGGTTCATCTGGTTGACCAAACGCGGGGGCCTTCATTTTATCCATCGGTGGCTGTTGGTAGAGCGCCAACAACGCCTCCGCAGGATCCATTGCGGCACAAAGCCCGCTCGGCTGGGTCGCCAGGTTCCTCATAGCCGCCGCAGCCCCCACATAAAGTAAGCCCCACCAATCAGTGAAGCGACCAATCCCGCAGGTATCTCATAGGGGAAAATAATCTGACGCCCCACCCAGTCAGCTAACACCATCAATAGCATGCCGATCAACGCAGCACCCAGCAGGTGCTGCCCTGCACGGGAGAAGCCCACCAAGCGCGCCATGTGCGGCGCGAGTAGACCAATAAACGAAAGCGGCCCAACCACTAGGGTGGCGCAAGCGGTGAGCAGTGCCACCAGTAACAGCAACGCCAAACGGGCACGGTTAAGCGTTACCCCAAGGGCCTTGGCCGTCGGTGCGCCTAGGGGCAAGATATCCAGCCAGCGGGTGAAAGGCAGTGTAACCAGCGCCAATACCGCGGCAATGCCCCCGACCACCACGGCGTTGGTGATATCCACGTAATAAGTGGAACCCGCCAACCAGGCGATTACCTGCTGGCCACGCGGATCGCCGCCTGCCAGCATCACGCTGCGAACGGCGTCAAACAACGCACTGACCGCCACCCCGGTGAGCAGCAAACGCTCGGGGAGATAACCGCTCTTGCGGTTGATCCCCACCAACACCAGCAGCGTCGCGAAAGCACCCAGGGTACCCACGACAATCAGCATCATATTGGTGGGCGCAGGCAGCAGGAAAATCCCCAAAATCAGCGCAATGGCACAGCCACCGCTGATACCCAGTACTTCGGGGCTGGCCATGGGGTTGGCGGAAAGGCGCTGGAGAATAGTTCCCGCAATCGCCAGCATTAAGCCGCTGGCTGCAGCCGCCATCACTCGAGGCAGGCGCCACTGCATCACGTTCCAATTATCCGGCGACAATAAGTACCAGCCATCAACACCCTGACCCACTAGCAGTCCAAGCAGCGTGGCGCCAAGTAACGCGAAGATCAATCCGGTGGCCAGGCGAGAAGGCGCAGGATGACGATGGGCGAAAACACCCGCCCCTTGCGGCGGCTTATCACCCTGCAGTTTCAGGCGTGGGATCAGCCACATTAACAGCGGCGCCCCCAGGGCACCGGTAATCGCCCCGGTAGGAATAAAGGCTGCCACCATGCCACCGAACTGTTGCAGCAGCAGATCCGTGGTCGCCAGCAGCACCGCCCCCAGCAGGGTCGACCATAACAGCCGTGGGCCCAACCGGCGTGCCCCGGCCATGCGCACGATATTAGGCGCTGCCAAGCCGATAAAACCGATGATGCCCACCACACTGACAATGCTACCGGTAATAAATACTGCCAACCCCATCCCCGCAAAGCGCAGATAGGTCAGCGAGACTCCCAGGCTCTTGGCGCTGGCATCATCCAGCTCCAGTACCGCCAAAGGGCGTAGCAAAAACCACGCGGCCACGCAGCTAATCGCCAACCGAGGCCAGAGCACTGCGACGCCGTCCCAACCGTTTTGCGCCAGTGAACCCGCGCCCCAGATCAGCAGCCCCGAGAGCGCCTCATGGTTAAACAGCAGCAGCGCCGTAGAGAGCGCTCCCAAGTACAGGTTAACTACCAGACCAGCCAGCACAACCACGATCGGCGCCAGCCCGCGCCGCCAGGAGAGCAGAAAAACTAATCCAACCGCCAGCGCACCGCCCAATAAGGCGACCCATTCGCGCCCGGCGACAAGCAGCCCCGGCGCCAGCAAGGTAGCGGTCATCAGCGCCAAATTAGCGCCCGACGCCACCCCCAGGGTGGTGGGCGAGGCCAGCGGGTTGCGCAGCACCTGCTGCATCAGCACGCCTGCCAACCCCAAGCCGCCCCCGGCGAGCAGGGCGATCGAAAGGCGCGGCCACCACGCGTAGTAAAGCAACAGCTCGTCAACGTTCTCAAAAGAGGGGGCCACTAATGCCTGCAGGCCCAGCGCAAAACCGCCCTGGCTCTCTAGGCCCACCCAAAACAGCACCACCATCGGCAGGCTAAGTAATAGGCAGGCTTTAGCAGGCGACATTCCCCCCATTCTTTGGGTAAATTGCGCGGCGCCTAACATAGCGAGCACCCTTTTGTGATAACCGGACAGTTCGCCAAAAGAGACGTGGTAGGCAGCAGCGTCATTTTCTTAGCCTTACTATTTATGCAAACGAGTTTATGGAAATTAGCGATTGAATAACTAACAACGATTCTAAATGATAATAATTAGCACTACAATTGACTCCTTATATAAAGGAGACATCACAATGGCAGCCAAACCGAGCTACCGGCTTTTTGATATCACCCTCGCGCGGCGCACCCAAGTCAGTGCCTCATTAGTCAGGTTTACTTTCACTGGCCCGGAAGTCAGCCAAATGGCGACCTACGCCCCGGATCAGCGCGTCAAGCTGTTCTTCCCCGAAGGCGGTGGTAGTCTCGATCCGCTGTTTGAGATTGCCAAGCTGGCAGAGCACGACTGGTACGGCGCCTACCGCGCACTGCCGGATGCCCAAAGACCCTCAGCGCGCACCTATACCATCCGCGCCCTGCGCCCGGAGCAAGCCGAGGTGGACGTAGAATTCGTGCTACATGGTGACAATGGCCCCGCCTCACGCTGGGCAATGCACGCCCGCCCGGGCGACCGCTTAGCGATGACAGCCCCCGACGCCATTGCGGAAGGCCCAAAGCTGGGCTACGAGTGGAAGCCGCCCCAAGGTGTACGCCGTATTCTGATCATCGCCGATGAAACCGCCCTCCCCGCCGCCGCCGGCATTCTGGAAACCCTTGATGATTTGCCGCTCAAACCCAAGGTCGAAGCGCTGTTTGAAGTGCCCCGTAGCGACGATGTTCAGCCGCTCCCCCAGGCCGCCAAACTGCACTGGCTGGCTCGCGAAAATGAGCCCGGCTGCCAGCACGGTGAGCTGCTGATGAGGGCGCTGCGCGATATTGATTTACATAAGGAAATTCAAGCGCTAGTCGGCACTCCTGCTACAGCCACTACCTACGACGAAAGCGACGATGAGGACGGCCCACTCTGGGAACCCGCCACCCAGGACGACAGCGCGCCCTTCTATGCTTGGATCGCCGCTGAAACCAAGGTCGCCATGAAACTGCGCCGCTATTTGGTCAACGAATGTGGGCTACCCAGGCAGTACGTTACCAGCATGGGTTACTGGCGCCAGGGCAAGGCCAATGGTTAAAGGCGCAGCCAACAGCACAGCAATACACAGTGATCAGGAAAGCACGCTGGCTCAAACACCTATTGGTTGGCGAGACAGTCCCAGCCACTACGGGCGCATAAGCCG
This sequence comes from Halovibrio sp. HP20-59, assembly GCF_033052795.2. Taxonomy (NCBI): domain Bacteria; kingdom Pseudomonadati; phylum Pseudomonadota; class Gammaproteobacteria; order Oceanospirillales; family Halomonadaceae; genus Halovibrio; species Halovibrio sp. HP20-59. The sequence continues at coordinate 161,663 of NZ_JAWJUW020000008.1, read as the reverse complement.
TGCACTTCACTGGCTGACCGCCGCGCTGGTCACGCTGCAATTTACCGTGTTGCTGGCCTGGCGAGGAATGGGCGAAAACGTTATCACGCTGTTCTTGGCGAGCATCGGGCCTCACGGCTCGTTAGGATTTATGATTCTGATCGTGACGCTGGCTCGCCTTGGCTGGGCATGGATAAATCGCAAACAGCGCCCGCCCCGCACGCCAGGGCTAGGTGGGCGCTTGGCGCGCTTTGCCCATATAACCTTTTATGGGCTACTAATGTGGTTGCCCGCTTTCGCTATTTTACGCCAGTACGGCCGCGGCGGGGCGCTGCGCTTTTATGGCATGGAGCTGCTAACCGAAGCGGAACGCGACATCACCTGGATGATCGCCCCCGCCGAGCTCCTTCACGGCCCGCTCTCTTGGCTGCTAAGTGGATTAGTCATCGGCCACATAACTATGGCGCTGACTCACCGTTTCTGGCTCAAAGACCGGGTACTGGCGCGTATGGTGGGGGCGAATTAATAAAATTTTAACCAACTGCTTAAAAATTACTAAAAGCTAACTCAAGGCGGCTAGGCGTCAGGGATAATTTTGGCGAGAGTGAACCACTGATATGACCTCAATGCGATCCGTCACTTGGTAGACAACGATAAAATTTGGATGAGCAACAATTTCTCGCGTACCCGGCAAGCGGCCCACTTGATGTAAGTAAGGATGTTCAGCCACTGAGGAGACAGCTGCTTCAATACGAATACGCAGCCGCCGAGCGGCTTGAGGATCGCGCTCAGCGATGTATACAACAAGCTCAACCAAGTCGTTAATCGCCTCGTCATGCCAGTGGATAAGCAGACTCACGAAACTCCGCCGCTTTGGCGTTGCTCCGCGTCGGCGATGATCGCATCAATCTTGGTCATAACTTGGTCATGAGGCATTCCTTGGCCCGGGTTGTCAATGCTGTGCTGAACCTTGGCCTTGAGCCAACGATCATAGCTATCGGCTTGTTCCTGCGTCTCGAATTCCGAAACGATAGGATCTAGCTGGGTATTCATGATCATCTCTCCTCGGTTACCTATACAGTCTAATTGATACTCCTTATTTTAACATCTTCCTCAGAAGCTCCCAGCTCCGCGCCAGTCGACTGCTCGTCAGCCGTTTGCTCAGCACCCAACAGCTTGCCGCTCTCTAGCCGCACCAACCGATCCGCGAGGTGGAAATAGCGGTCATCGTGGGTGATGACCAGCACCGCTTTGCCCATGCGTTTTAGCTCGGGCAACACCTCGCAGTAAAACACCTCTTTGAATAACGGATCCTGATCCGCCGCCCACTCGTCAAACACCAAGAAGGACCGATCCTCAAGGTAGGCAACCACCAGCGCCAGACGCTTACGCTGGCCCTGGGAGAGTGCTTGGGTGGTAAACGCACCGTTTTCAACCCGCACCTTGTGCTGCAGGTGCAACTTGGCCAGCAGGCGATTGCCTTCCTCGTCCAGGCCATCACGCGGTGCCTCTAACAGGCGTTCAAAGAGATGGAAGTCTGAGAAAACCACCGAGAAGAGCTGCCGGTAGGCATCCCAGCCATCCGCTTCGACCCGCTCGCCATTGAGCAATACCTCGCCACCTTCAGGCGGGTAAAGCCCCACCACTACTTTGGCCAGCGTGGTCTTACCGCTACCGTTACCTCCTACCAGAAACACCACTTTCCCCGGCGTAAAGCTCAGATTAATCGGCCCCAACTCAAAGAAGTCATCGCTCTGCTCGTGGTAGTACTGATGGGTGACGTCGCGCAACTCAAGACGCTGCAAAGCAGGCACCTGAGGTGACGCTTGCCTCCCCTCCCCCTGGGGCATCTCTCGTGTGATGACATCAATTCGACTAGCGGCTACCCGCGCCATATTGATCCGCGGAATATTGATCAGCAAGCCTTCAAGGGGCGTCACCATAAACACAAACACCAGGGCAAAACCGGTCATTACCTGGGTTTGGTTAGGCCCATCGCCCGCTAACACAAACAGCACCAGGCCAATAAAGGCGTACATCAGGAACTGCCCCCAACTGGTCGAGATTACGAACAGCGACATGCCATAGGTACGCAGTCGCCGCACGCCTTCAACCGACTCCCCCAGTATCTGATCCATAAAGACCCGGCTCTTGCGTTGGTGTAGCCGCAACTCTTTTGCACCATCGGTCAGCGCGCGGAAATGTCCAAACAGACGATCCTGCTCGGATGATGCGGACTGGAGGTAATGAATAGCGCGTAAGTGCACCAGGTGGTAACCGACAGCACCCAGCCCAATCACCCCCAGTGCAAACAAAAACACCTGCCATGAAAGCATTGCCAGATAGCCCAAGCACCCCACCACGATGACCGTATTGGTCAAAATCACCGGCAAGCTAACGAACAGCACCGCCACGTTGTTGCTGTGCTCGGTGAGTGCCGACTGGATCCGCGCACTGCCCACACGCTCGAACTGAGCAAAGGGGGTCTCGGCCACGCACTGGGCGACAAAACTGCGCAACTCCGCCAGAGCACGCTGCCCTAACCGCTCAAACAGCGCCGTCGACACCATCCGACAGACCATTAGGGCCACGGCGATACCCGCGAAAGCCCAAGCCGCACTGGCACGGCTGGCGGAGTCGCTGGTTAACGCCGCATTAATTTGGGCAATCAGCATCACGCTGAAAAGCCCCGAGAGAATGCTGGCCAGCGCAGCAGCGGTCATCAACCCGCGAGTTCGACGAATCAGATAGGGAAGCACATTCACCTCATTGGAAAGCCATTAGAAAAAGCGACTGGAAATCGGCACCTATCTCTAATGACGAACCGCTCGCGTAAAAAGTTAACCAATTTTATGTAAACAAGCCTCATTCTCATTCGTCATTAAATAAGGAAGTCAGTAACGCCGCCCTCCGGCGGGGTGATTTTAATTCGTTTCTTTGATTCGTTCTTATTGATAGGAGCTTAGCGGTGTCCAGTTCTGTCCAGGCACAACCACAGGTACCCTCTGAAAGTCACGCGGTGGCCTCGCTGATCTCACGCCCCGAGGGCTACGCCTATCAAGTCAGCTACGAGGTCACCACGCAGTCGCTTTATGTGAAGGGTGATCAAGAGCGCCTTGAGTGGGCACTGGTGGATGACAACCACTGCTTGACGCTGCGCTGGCCGCAGCGCTCAGCACCACCGTTCCCGGCACTGCTTGCCGCTATCGAAGGCGCTTTTGCCTTTTACCCAGGCACTGTTGCATTACGCCTTCAGCTACCTAGTGCTTTGCACGCCAACCTTTGTGTCGCCGGCATCGCGGTTAAAGATAGCCATGGAGAGCTCTGGGCCTATGCAGAGCTCTTTTGGCAGTTACCCACGCTTTGGCTTAACTCGCCCCCCACGCGCCCTTACCCGCAGCAACCCATATTGGAGAATGGAAAGCGACACCCACGCCGTCCGCCGCGCCCTAGTGGCACGGTCTATCAGCGCCATATTGCCTGGCTGAATGCCACCCTGAGTTTCCGAGTGCTTGACCTGGAACTTGATCTTGAACGCTTTAACCGCTGGATGAACGACCCGGTCGTCGCCCACTTCTGGGAAGAGCAGGGTGATCTGCAACAGCACCGCGAACGGCTGGAGAGCACGTTGCAAAATTCCAGCGTGGTACCGCTGATTGGCTGTATCGACGGTGAGCCCTTCGGTTATTTCGAGACCTACTGGGCCAAGGAGGATCGCATCGGCGCTTATTATGACGTCGGTGACTTTGACCGCGGCTGGCACGTGCTGATCGGCGAAGCCGCTTTTCGCGGGCGGCCTTATGTCGCCGCTTGGCTGCCCTCTATCTCTCACTACCTGTTCCTGGACGACTGCCGCACCCAGCGCTTGGTGATTGAACCCCGCGTGGATAACGCCAAGATGCTGCGCAACCTTGCCCAGTGCGGTTATGCCCATGTAAAGGCGTTCGATTTCCCCCATAAGCGGGCCATGCTCGGCATGCAGCTACGCGAACACTTTTTCAACGAGCGCTGCTGGGTTCCGCAGCCCTCGCACCCTGGGTCAGCCCCACGACCCGATCCACGCTTCACCCCATAGACACATCAGCCACGAGGACTCTTATGCATATTCACGATTTGATCGGCATCGGCTTCGGCCCCTCCAATATTGCCCTGGCCATAGCTCTCGACGAACAGCGCCAGGCAGGGCAAGCGAAGGATGCCTTGTTTATTGAGCGCCAGCCCTGCTTTGCTTGGCACCCGCATATGCTGCTGGAAAATGCCCATATGCAGATCTCTTTTCTCAAAGACCTCGTCACGCCGCGCAACCCTGGGAGCCGTTTCAGCTTCCTCAATTACCTCCACAGCAAAGGCCGCCTGCAGGACTTTATCAATCTACAAACTTTCTTCCCCAGCCGCCACGAGTTCAATGACTACCTAAGCTGGACTGCCAGCCACTTTGAACACCAGTGCACCTATGGAGAGGATGTGTTTGAAGTGCTGCCCGAAACTGATAACGACGAGGTCGCCTACCTCCGCGTGCGTTCACGGGATGAGAGTGGCGCGGTGCAGGAAAGACTCACCCGTTCATTGGTAATTAGCGTGGGGGGCGCGCCCAATGTGCCTGAATGCTTCGCCGGGCTAAAAGACGACCCACGGGTCTTCCACTCCAGCCACTATCTGAGAGAGCTGGCGAAGCAAGACGCCCCCAAACGCATCGCCGTGATCGGTGCCGGCCAGAGCGCCGCTGAGATATTCCTTGACCTGCACGGCCGCGAAGGCATCCAGGTGGATCTTATTAGCCGGGCATGGGCCTTTAAACCCTCCGACGATAGCCCCTTCGTCAACGAGATATTCAACCCCGAATACACCGATTACGTGTTCAACAACCCCACCGGCCAGCGGGAAGCACTGCTGCAGGAGTACAAAAGCACCAACTACTCAGCCCCTGACTTGGCGCTGATTCAGGAGATTTACGATGTGTTCTATCAGCAAAAAGTGACCGGCCAGGCTCGCCACCGCTTCCGCCGCCGCCATGAGGTGATCGGCAGCCAAGCAGGCCCTGAAGGCGTTGAGCTAAATGTGCGTGATTTGGAGAGTGGCCATACGGATATCACCCGCTACGATGCCGTGGTGTTAGCCACCGGCTATGTACGCGACACCCATAAACAGCTACTGGCCCCTGTTGCAGACTACCTGCCTGAATTTGCCGTCAACCGCCACTATCAGCTCTATACCAAGCCTGAGTTCAAACCTGCGATCTTCCTGCAAGGCAGCTGCGAGCCCACCCATGGTTTAAGCGATACCCTGCTGTCGATTTTGGCAGCCAGGACAAGTGAGATCTGTGAAGTGCTTAATGAGGCACTGCCAACATCCTATTCAGGAGTATCAACTCCCTCACTAGTAGGCGCGGACTAACCAAGCACTATTAACGCATGGCCGCTTTCTCAGAGCGGCCCCTAATACCGAGACTTACGCCCATTATGTCCTTACATCCTGATGTCGCCGCTTTCTTAGACCTGGTCGCCGATAGCAGCAATCCGCCTTTCCACTCGCTCTCACCACAACAGGCACGCGCTGCCTACGAGGCATCATCACAGATGCTTGATGAGCCAATATCTAACGATGCAACGGCACTGAGCATTACCTGTCGAGATGGCCACCCTCTTGAACTACGCCGCTACCAAGGCGAGCAGTCTTTAGCGCCCACCCTGCTCTACTTCCATGGTGGCGGCTACCTACTGGGCAGCCTGGATTCTCACGATTCGCTCTGCCAAAGCATCGCTCAAGCAACTGGCTACACAGTGTTGGCTGTCGACTATCGCTTGGCCCCCGAGCACAAGTTTCCGACGGCTTTTCACGATGCTGAAGATGCCTATTGCTGGCTGCTGAAGCATGGCGAAGCGATGGGCATCGATACCTCACGTATCGCCGTGGGTGGTGACAGTGTAGGTGGCACCCTGGCCACGGCTCTTTGCATGTCAGCGCGTGATAATGGTTGGCACCTTCCACGCTGCCAGATTTTGCTCTACCCCTGTACCAGTGCCTGGCAGGACAGCGAGTCTCACCGCCGATACGCACAAGGCTACCTGCTGGAAGCAGACACCCTGCAGTGGATGTTTGGCCACTACCTAAATAGCGATGAGGAACGCCACGACTGGCGTTTTGCGCCGTTGGAGGCTGCGAAACTCAAAAACCTACCACCTGCCTTCATCGCCCTGGCCGAACACGACCCCCTAGTCGACGAAGGCATCGCCTACGTGAATCGTTTACAGGAAGCGAACGTGGATACCCAACTGACTATATACCCCGGCATGGTGCATGACTTCGCACGCCTGGGCAGCATTACGCCCGATGCTACCGGTCAAGTACGCGCGGATATCGCCAAAGCACTTCAGCACCATCTTAGTAAGCACCCCAGCCCTGTTGATTTTTAATTTCCTCCCATGGGGCACGGCATGATTGGTGCCGTGGCGCCTCTTGCTGCAGGCACCATTTTGAGCAACAGGTGGTTGCATGTAAGCGCAAACTCAGAGCATAATACTAATGATAATAATTGTAATTAACATTTATTTCGTTAAGGTTATGGGTAAATGCACTCAACGTTAATAATGAGAAGTCATCATCAGAAAGAGAGAACCTTCGATTTGAATAGTAAGTACCATCGACACGTCATTATAAATTTTATTTATAAATCACGATACGGTTTCAAAATGCGGCTGACAAAACTTGCAGTTATATTGATCACATATTTTACATTTTGTAACATAGCTCATTCCGATACAAAGCAGCCAATCCTAACCTTCGACTGGGCTACAGCAGAAACATTAGCCATGTTAGATGTCAAGCCTTTCGGTGTAACGTTACTGAAAGGATACAACACATGGACAAACGGAGAATTAATTCCAGTTGGGACTATAGATCTAGGCTTAACTCCTATGCCAAACCTTGAGCTAATGTCACACATAGAGCCCTCTCTGATATTGGTAAACAATGTACGCCTGAGCCAAGCTCTTGCGCGCATCGCCCCCACCGAAAACGTCTCCCTTTTTCCTATTACGGGAGCCCCTTGGACGGCGACTCTAGACTTCACTATGGCGTTAGCGGAGCGCCTGAGTCTTCAGGAAGTTGCTCAGCGTTTCATTGATGAATCTGAGCAGCAGCTTTCCAGATTAAGCTATCGGCTACCTGACAATCAGAAGCCAATTATTATAGCCCAGTTCAGAGATGAGCGGCACGTTTGGATATATGGTCAGAACAGTTTACTTCAGGGTGTTTTAGATCAACTCGGTCTTACCAATGCCTGGGATAAGCCAACCAGCCACGCTGGAGTTTCTGTCGTCAGCATTGACGAACTACCTACCATTGAAGGACAACTGGTTATTATGAGGAGTCCTCTTTATATTTCTACCATTAGTGATCGCCTCAATCACAGTGGACTCTGGCAAGCTTTATTAAGTCTACGTAACAGCAGTACTGTCTATATCCCCGTAGACTACTGGCCTCTAGGGGGGCTCCCCTCTGCCATGCGATTCGCCGAGGCTCTTGTAGAAGTCCTTGAGGATACATAGATTCTCTTGGTCAACGACATTTGACGCCCAAGAAAAAGCATGCTTCTAGCAACATAAGCCAGCTCTTCTTCGCCTGAAAATATTGTCCGGCAAGCATTCAGGCAACGATAGGATTGATCGCGTCCTCCTTCTAGCAAGAAACCACACTCTCTAACTTTCAGACATCCCTAGTGTTGACTTCGAGCCACATATAATGATAATACAAACGATAACAATTAATATTTACTAAAGATAAAACGAAAATCATCCAAGGAGAACATTTATGAGTCAACTCACTTACCGTAAGCGGTGGCTAACGACCGCCATTGCGGTTGCTGCTTATAGTGCTTCCGCGACTGTGCTTGCTCAGGATGCTACATCGGCAAATAGCTCGGACAGTGATAACAGTGAACTTTCTAAGCTAACGGTTACCGGAGAGCGTTTGCCCTATGGAATGACCGAAAATAGTAATTCTTATACGAGTGAAAGTACTAACATCGGTTTGGTGCCACAATTAGTACAGGAAACACCTCAGTCAGTTAGCATTGTGACACGAGAACGCCTAGACGACCAAGGAACTACCTCTCTCTCTGAAGCCATGCGCAACGTCACGGGCATCACCGTAAACGGGTATGGAACCAATCAGTTCGAGATCAAGGCACGAGGCTACTCTATTGATTCCTTTCTCATGGACGGTAGTCCAGTCCAGGATGTTGGCGGCGCATGGGGAAGCACCGGGGTATTTGATACAGCACTACTAGACCGTATTGAAGTGCTGCGTGGGCCAGCAGGCATTCTCCATGGTTCCGGGGAACCCAGCGGCACCATCAATTTGGTTCGCAAACGTGCTTTAGCTGAAAACCAAGCTTCTGCCTCTCTTTCTGCAGGTACGGAAGATGCTTATCGAAGCGTTGTCGACGTTACCGGCGCACTAGACAGCGAAGGGCGAATTCGGGGGCGCTTCGTCGGCGTCTACGATGATAGAGGATCCTTTATTGACCACGTATATTCAGAGAATCAAATCGGCTATGGCACCCTTGAGTTCGACTTATCTCCTAGCACCACAATGTCACTGGGCGTTACGGTACAAGATGAAGAGTTCCGACCCAACTCTGGATTACCGGCATACAGTGATGGCTCCCTGCCTAATGTAGACCGCTCTACCTTCCTCGGATCCGACTGGGACAAACAAACGGCAGATTCACAGCGCTATTTTCTGGAGATTGAACATCGCCTCACCAACGGTGGCGAACTAACGCTCAAAGCCAACAGGTTGGAGCGCGATGCAAGCCAAAGGAAAAGCAGTGAAGGTGTGCTTACAGCCGATCAAGATACTGGCGACTTTGCTATCCGACAAATCGATCTCGATTTTGAACAGCAGGACGACTATCTAGAGGCGCAAGTTAGATCCCCCATCCAACTAGCAGGACGTGCCCATGAAGTAGTAGTAGGCGCGAGTTATCAGAATCGAGACCGGAATAGCTATTGGGTATACGGCGACCCTATATACCTTCCCCAGAATTTGTTTGATCCCGTATACAGACGCTCTGAACCAGATTTCGATGGAGACCGCAGTAGGTCTGAATTTAACACCAAACAGTACGCTGCTTATGCTCAAGCACGCTTCAATGTTCGAAATAACCTTACTGTCGCCCTTGGTGGCCGCTTCAATCGATGGAAAACTGACAATTACACTGATTTTACTAGTGGTAATGCATCCGGTGATGACGGCACTGAGTTCATTCCTTATGCCGGTTTGATCTATCGCTTGAACGAAGAACTCAATTTATACACTAGCTACACGGGTATACTTGAGCCGCAAACGGCTGTGGGTAGCAATGGCGATGCTATCAAACCAAGAGAAGGTGAGCAGTACGAGGTCGGCATTAAGGGCTCCCATGCAGGAGGCGACTTGAACTGGCATGCCGCAGTTTTCCGAATTGAAGACTCAAATCGCGCCTATACGGATCCTAACAACCCTGGTTTCTCTATTCCCATTGGCGAAACAAAGAGTGAGGGCTTAGAGTTGGAAGTCAGCGGTCAACTGTTACCCCGCTTGGATCTCAGTGCAGGTTATGCCTATACACAAACTGAGTACGTGAGAGATGCTAGCTCCGAGGGGCTCACGTTCTCGCCGGACACTCCAGAACATAACTTTAACCTATGGTCACGTTACCGCTTCAGCGAAAACCCAAATCAGGGTTGGCGCCTTGGTGCTGGTTTAAATACTGTCAGCAACATGTATACCGAAAGCGGTGATACTCGTATCGAACAAGGAGGCTATACCACTGTGTCTGCCATGGTAGGCTATCGAGTAAATGAGAACTTGGATCTTTCATTAAATGGCAACAACCTAACTGATAAAGAGTATTACTCCTCAGTTAGGGGAGCAACACGAAACAACTACTATGGAGCGCCACGCAACTTCATGATAACAATGAAGTATGACTTCTAAAGATTAGAAAAAGAATATTTTATATATTAACCAGCCCCTATAAGGGGCTGTTTTTTTATTAAAAACATTTCTCAAACGATGCATATATTTATCTTAATCTTTTACTTCCAGGAATTCTTATTCCTTAGTCTATAGAGATCATAAAGCTCTATAGATTTCCCTACAAGTAATTTAAAAAAAACAGGCGATTGAATCAATCGACTGACTAAGATGCATAAAAAAATCCGGTATCAGAAGATAACTGACACCGGAACACGTCACTACGAACTAATTGAAAAAATCCTTAACTGATTGGCATTACCCCTTAGACTAGTGAGTTCTCTACTACACGCTTTGATGGGTGGGGCTCCACTTGCAGTTTTTCCACCACCTGTGGCAACAGCGAATTACTGGATACAATCGAGAAGTGATCCTCAGAAGTTTCAAGAGTGCGACGTGGCGCTTGCCCTAACTGATGTGTTAATGCTTGCCGCTCCTTTTGCGGACGCCCTTCTGACCACCAACAATCCGCTTCACAGAACAACGCTGGCAAGGTACCGGTCTGCAGAGAGAGCCTTTTCAGATGCCGTGCTACACAGAAGATTCGTGCCAGTTCCTCACCACCCAGAGCGGCATAACCTTCACGCCCGTAGGACTTATCCGACGCCAGCAGGCGTTCTAGCATAATGGCCAGTTCCGCTTCACCCGGCTCTTCATGAGGTGTTGCGTTGTTAATATTGGCTATCATCTCGGACGGGATACCTGGCAAGATTACCGACGCATAAGCAGCAAAATCCTCCTGCCAGTTATCAACGCTCTTCTGGCCGCTACCGGGGATATAGGGATCCACCAGCGCCAACAGGCTCACCTCCTGGCCTTGCTTTTCAAGCCGTGCCGCAACCATTGCTGCCAAGGTACCACCTAGAGACCAGCCTAATATCCGGTAAGGCCCCTGAGGCTGCAAGCTACGGATAGTGGTTGCATAGTCATCAGCCATCGCTTCAAACGACGTATCACAATGCTGAGGGTCGGTCAGCATTCGGCAAGGCAGTCCGTAAACCGTGCATACTCCCTGTAGACTCCGTGCCAGCGGCTGGTAGTCGTAAAGGGTGCCCATACCAGCATGAACACAGAACAGCGGTGACTGCCCCTGACTCTCGCCATTGAGCATAACCACACCATCCAGCGAGGCGTCCGAAGATTCGCTCAGCCCCAGCAAGCCAGCAATGGTTGGTTTCTGCATCAGGTCTCGCAGTTTGAAATCAAGCGTACTCTCCTTTAGAGCGCGCACTCGGCTCAACACCTTCAGACTTAGTAGAGAGTCTCCACCCAACTCAAAGAAGTTGTCGGTTTCTCCGACCCGCTCAATGCCCAATACGTCCTGCCAAATCTCGGCGAGCTGGCGGGCTTCCGGTGTAGAGGGAACCACATGCTCGCGGTTTTCATCTAGCTGCGGCTCAGGCAGCGCCGACTGATCCAGTTTGCCATTGACCATACGTGGCAGGGCTGTCAGCACCATCATATGTGCTGGCACCATGTAGTCGGGCAGATGCGCTTCGAAGTGTCGGCGTGCACGGCGCACTAATCGAGTGTCATCCGCCTCATCAGCTACCAGATAAGCAACCAATTGATGTCCATTCGAGACTTCATGGGTAACGATGGCGACGTCACTTACGCCAGGTATCTCGCGGGCACGTGCTTCTATCTCACCCAGTTCAATACGGAAGCCGCGTACCTTCACTTGGTGATCTGCACGGCCCATATACTCCATATTGCTATCTTCCCGCCAGCGCACCAGATCTCCAGTGCGGTAGAGGCGCCCACCCAAGGTGTCGAAGGGATCGGCCACAAAGCGCTCGGCGGTCAAGCCGGTACGTCCAAGATAGCCCCGCGCCAAACCATAACCGCCGATATACAACTCGCCCACAATGCCCTTGGGTACCGGCTGTAGATTGTCGTCCAGCACGTAGAGCGACCGCTCGCCAACGGGGCGACCAATCGGTGCATAGGCACAGTCAAAGGTCTCCTCGGCGGGTGTCTTCCACAGCAGTGGTGTCACCACTGTTTCGGTGGGCCCATAGCCATTAATGAACCAGCGAGGCCGCAACGTGCGGCGCGCCTTGTCATAGGCTGTCTTGGGCATCGCTTCACCACCGAAAACGTATAACTCCACCGGTGGCGTATCATCACGACCTTCTGCCCAGTCAGCGACTTGATTCAAATAGGCCGGCGGGAAGGCCACATTCGCAGCATGATAGTGTTGCAGGGCCGTGTAGGCCTGTTCCGCTGTCCATAGCTCTTCTTCCCGAATTGCTAGGCTCATCCCCGAGCACAGGGCTGTCAGCCAGCGCTCATGGGCACCATCGAAGGAGAATGACATGAAATGTAACTCGCAGGAGTCTGGTTCCATATCATAGAGCTCGCTGATCGCCTGGCAATGCATCGCCAGCGGGCCATGAGCCACCGTGACGCCTTTCGGTGTGCCGGTGGAGCCCGAAGTATAGATCACGTAAGCCAGTGATTCTTCGTGCACTGCCAGGCCGGGGTCAGTATCGTTATAATGGGTTAGATCGAGCGCTTCGCAATCGACATAAGGTATACCGTCCACTTTTGCTAAACGCGGCAGTACATTACGTTGCGTTAGCAGCATGGTCATACCGCTATCTTTAATCATAAAACTCAAGCGCTCGGGTGGGTAGGCCGGGTCGAGAGGTACATAGGCACCGCCCGCCTTGAGCACAGCCAGCAAGGTCACAATGACCTGAGGCGAGCGTTCGAGCGCCACGCCAACCCGCACATCTGGCCCCACACCTTGCTCGCACAGATAATGGGCAAGGCGATTAGCCTGAGCATTCAACTGCGCATGGTTTAAAGCTTGGTCACCCATTCGAAGCGCAATATTATCTGGCCGAGTAACAGCATGCGCGGCGATGCGGCGATGCACTGGCATGCGTGAGAACCCACCGCGGCCACTCTGGCCCAATTCACTTAGTGCATCCCATTGAGTCGACTCAATCCATTCCAACTCACCCACAGGCCGATCCGGCGACTCCGACATCTGACGAATGAGCAGTTCCATAGCATATTTCAGTTCATCAACGAACGGCTCAGGGAAATCCCTTCGGCTATAACAGTACTCAATCTCCAGCTCATCGTCGATCACCACCTGCAGATCCATCGCGTAGCCAGTTATGCCTTCCCCGGCAACCTCACCAAAGCGCAGACCATGCCGCTGCTGATCACGCATTGTTCTATCGACGGGGAAGTTCTCAAATACAATGATACTGTCGAACAAGGCGCGGCCCGATGACCCAGACCAGCGTTGGATATCTGCTAACGCGGCATGTTCATACTCACGAATGCCCAGATTGGTCGCCTGCACACTCTGCAAGTAAGCACTCACACTCTGCTCAGGGCGCGCCGTCAACGCCACAGGGATGGTATTGATGAACAGGCCGACCATCTCCTCAGCGCCTTGCAGGCTTGGTGGGCGACCGGATACCGTCGCGCCAAACACCACCCGTTCCTGATGACAGTAGCGCTGCAATAGCACACCCCAGGCTGCCTGTACCAAAGTATTTAGGGTCACTCGCTGCCGCTGAGCAGCAGCTTTTAGTAGCGCGGTATCTTGCCGTCCTAGATGGGTATAGCGTTTGGCGAAGCCTTGGGCCTCACTCTCTTGACGGCTCGACTCGGCCAACAGTGTCGGCCCCTCCAGCCCCGCCAGTTCCGATGTCCAGAAGGCTTGAGTCGAAGCGGCATCCTGGCGCTGCAACCAGCGAATATAGTCACCGTAGGGTCGCCCAACAGCCGCCAAGGGCTCTTCCGCATAGCTGGCCAGCCACTCGTTGATTAGATGGGCTTCTGACCAGCCATCGGACAAGATATGGTGCCGAGTCCATATCAGTTGATAGCGGTCATCATCGAGTCGAATCAAATGCAACCAGGCTAAGGGTGGTGTCAACCAGTCAATTTGGCGCTTGAGCACTTGCTTAGCATAGGTGGCTAAGGATTCTTCGATCTCACCTTTCCTATCGCGCCAATCCAACTGAATTATTTCTGGCTCCACTTGCGTAAAGACGAGTTGTAGTGGACGCGCCATACCCGCCTGCCATAAGAACCCCGTTCTTAGCGTGGCATGGCGCTCGACCATAGCTTGCCAAGCCCTTACTAGCCTATCGGCATCCAGGCCACTGACGTCTACGTTCAATTGATTGACGTAGAGCCCCGGCTCTTCCGCTTCAAGAGAGTGGAAGAACATCCCCTCTTGCGTGGGCGACAGGGGGTAAACATCTTCGATATTGTCTTGGTCTAATCCTAGGGCTTCGATCTGCTCACTGCTCAGATAATCCGCCAATCCATTTAGCTCGACTTTACGTTTTTGCGCTTCCACCTGCGCACTGGTCGAGTTCAGCGCCAACTGGGCTATGCTCTGATGCTCAAAGACTTGCCGAGGAGTAACTGTCCAACCAGCCCGTTGCAACCGGGAGACGATCTGTAGACTGAGAATCGAATCCCCCCCCAGCTCAAAGAAGTTGTCGTGTCGGCCCACCTGCTCAACGCCAAGTATCTCTGACCAAATTTCCGCTAACGCTTCTTCCACATCGCCCTGAGCCTGCTCGTACTGCAAGCCACTGGCCAAATCCGGCTCGGGCAATGCCTTGCGGTCTACTTTTCCGTTGGCATTCAGCGGCAGTGCCTCAAGCGTGACCACGACGCCCGGCACCATATAATCCGGTAGTTTTTGACCCAGCGCTTCACGTAGTGAGCTGGTATCGAGTTCACTGTCGGCCTGGGGAACCACATAAGCGACTAACCTAGAACCACCGGGGCCTTCTTGGGCGACCACTACTGCTTCGCGAACCTCCGGCTGAGCTAATAGTTCGGCTTCGATCTCACCCAGTTCAATACGCAGGCCGCGGATCTTCACTTGGTGGTCAAGGCGGCCCAGGTACTCGAGCTGACCATCGACACGCCAGCGCACCAAGTCGCCGGTGCGGTAGAGGCGCTCGCCCTGCGCAAAAGGATCGGCGACAAAACGTTCTGAGGTAAGGTCAGGGCGATGGAGGTAACCTCGTGCTAAACCCACGCCACCGAGATAGAGTTCACCAACGACTCCTGTCAGCGCCAAATTAAGATCGCCATCCAGTACGTAGGTACGGATACCTGCGATCGGTTGACCTATGGCTACGTGGTTGCGTCCATCGTCTTGGCAAGACCAGTGAGTAACATCAATGGCCGCTTCGGTGGGGCCATAGAGGTTGTAGAGCCCCGTGCGAGGCAACCGAGCAAATACTTGGTTTTGCAGTTCAGCTGGTAGTGCCTCACCGCTGCATATCAGACGTGTCAGGCTGGTGCAGGTCTCGACCTCGCCATGGGCCAGGAAGGCCTGCAGCATTGAAGGTACGAAATGTAGCGTGGTGATTCCATGGGTACGGATCAATTCGACCAGTTGGGCTGGCTCGCGGTGGGAGTCTGGTGGCGCCATCACTAGCCGGGCGCCCTGTATCAGCGGCCAGAAGAATTCCCATACAGAGACATCGAAGCTAAAAGGCGTCTTCTGTAGCACCGCATCGTCGGCCGTTAAGCCATAGGCCTCCTGCATCCACTGTAGGCGATTAGTCAGCGCATGGTGACGGTTGGCGGCGCCCTTGGGACGCCCGGTAGAACCCGAGGTGTAAATCACATAAGCGAGATGTTCACCGTGCAGTGTAATTTTCGGATTGGCCGAAGCATGATGCGTGACGTCCAACTGATCCAGCTCGATAACACTTAAACCATCGGTCAAAGGCAGAGACTCAACCAGATGTCGCTGAGTGAGTAACAGCTCGATGCCACTGTCTTCGACCATATAGGCTAATCGGTCGCTCGGATAATCCGGATCCAACGGTACGTAAGCACCACCCGCTTTGAGAATACCCAACAGCCCCACTACCATCTCAACTGAGCGCTCAACAGCGATACCCACTCGGGTTTCAGGACGCACTCCCATTCCGATCAGATAGTGAGCCAAGCGGTTGGCACGAGCGTTGAGCTCGGCGTAGCTAAGTGACTGATCTTCGAATACTAGCGCAGTGGCCGTGGATGTTACCGCAGCTTGGCGCTCAATTAGGTGATGGACTGGAGAAGTGCCTAAATACTCTTGCGTATTCTCTCCCCATTCGCTCAACAGCTGCTGTTCGTCTGCTCTGAGCAGGTTGATCTCACTTAATGGTTGTTGAGGCGCCGCTTGCAGATTTCCTACGATCCCTGCAATGGCTGTGCTCAGATAGTCACATAACCGCTGAGCACCGATTAGACGGCTCACCTGCCCTACCAACTGGAAGCCGTTCCCCAGATCGTCCACCGACATCGTGATCGGGTAGTTGGTACGCTCCTGACCACCCAGCACTTCCATACCTTCCCAGGTATGAGCGATGTTTCCCTCTTGCTGAGGTGCGCTGTAACGATAGTTCAGCAAACTGGTAAATAGCGGCGTCCCGCCAGGTAGCCCGCTGCAGCGCTGTGCGAGGCCAAGGCTGGCATGTTCATGGTGCATTAGCTCAGATAGGGCATCGTGGGTTTGGCGCAGGCATTTATCGGCACCTTGAGCTCCCATTTTAATACGTACTGGTAGCGTATTAATAAACATCCCCAGTGCCCGTTCGGCCCCTTCAGCACCCTGCATACGCCCGAACAGCACAGAGCCAAATACCACATCGTCATGCCCAGTCGTTTTGCTGAGCACCAATGCCCAGGCTAGATGGAACAGGCTAGCCGTGCTAACACCATGGCGCTGAGCCTGTTGCCGCACCTGCTGGGCTAACTCCATCGACAAAGGAACGTGTACTTCTTCGATATCGCTGCCATTGCTGCGAATGTCTAGTAGCCTAAAGGGCGCTGTCGGTTCTTTAATATCGCCCAACTGCTCACGGAAGAAAGCCTCGTGATCTTCCAGGCTTACCCCTAGCCGGGCCTGTGCTACAAAGTGGCGGAAGGGCAGTGGTTTGGGCAATTCATCTTCACGGCCTTGCTGGATGAGGGCAATTTCTTCCACTAGTAGCTCGAGGGTGGTGTGATCCATGACCAAGTGGTGGCTAGGTAGCTGTAGCAGCCAGCGTCCCTGCTCAGCATCGTATGCAGCCAGCGCCCGAATCATAGGCGCTTGGCGCGCATCAAGGCTATGGTGCTCAGGATCCACCTGGGTGTATAACCATTCGGCCACACCGCCGGTGGCCACATCTGGAGCGGTCGGCCACTCTATATCCAGCATGGCATGTCGATACACTACCTGCACCGGTTCGCGGAGTCCTTCCCAGTACACCGCAGTACGTAAAATATCGTGACGGGCAATGAGCTTATTAAAACCAGAAATAAATGCTTCCAGCCTCTCCCTGCTATCAAAGCCCAGCAGCCGGGGCGTCACATAGGCATCGCCCTCTTCTTGCAGCCGGTGATGGAAGAGAATCCCCTCCTGTAATGGTGCCAGTGGGTAGATGTCCTGAATATTGCTAGCGCCACCGGGCACAGCGGCTTCGATCTCACGAAGTTCTTCGGCATTGAGCTCGATTAGTGTCAACATCTCAGGTTGGAGAGTCTGGCAATCCTGAGGGATCAGATTGGGCGGGATGGTAACCTCTGCTTGCTCGGGCGCTTGCATTAACGCTTGAGCCAAGGCTGTTAGTTCCGGGTGTTGGAACAGAGTACGTACCTGCGCCGCCAGTCCCCGATGCCGCATTTTCTCAAGCACCTTCAGAGCCAACAACGAATGGCCCCCTAGCTCGAAGAAATTGTCGTGACGACCGACCCGCTCAGCGCCCAAGACTTCTGACCAGATGGCCGCTAACGCTTCTTCCACCTCACCTTGAGGCGGCTCGTACTGCGAGCCACTGGCAAGATCAGTCTCGGGCAGAGCCTTGCGGTCTACTTTGCCGTTGGCATTCAGCGGTAGTGCATCGAGTTCTACCACCGCGCTCGGCACCATATAATCCGGTAACTTTTGCCCTAGTCGCTCACGCAGTACAGCGCTATCAAGTTCACTGTCAGTCCGGGCAACCCCATAGGCCACCAGCCTAGAGCCGGTTGGGCCTTCTTGGGCCACCACCACCGCCTCGCGTACCTCTGGCTGAGAGAGCAGTTCGGCTTCGATCTCGCCCAGCTCGATACGCAGGCCGCGGATCTTCACCTGGTGATCAAGGCGACCCAGGTACTCAAGCTGGCCATCCTCCCGCCAGCGCACCAGATCGCCCGTACGGTAGAGGCGTTCGCCCGCCGTGAACGGATCGGCGATAAATCGCTCCGCCGTCAGATCACTGCGATTGAGATAGCCACGGGCCAGGCTTACCCCGCCCAGGTACAACTCTCCTGCGACACCCTGTGGTACCAGGTTGAGCTCACCATCCAAGACGTAGGTGCGGGTACCACTAATGGGTCGCCCGATGGGGATCTGGCGGTGAGTGTCATCACGACACCACCAGTGCGTGACATGAATGGTGGTTTCGGTGGGGCCATAGAGATCGTGAAGGTTAGCGCCATCGAGGCAATCAGCCACGTCCTGCTGTAACGTGGCTGGCACGGCCTCGCCACCGCACATAATATGCTTGAGCCGCGTCTTGGTCTTAACATCGGGGTAGGCCAGGAAGGCCTTGAGCATTGAGGGCACAAAGTTGAGCGTAGTAACGCCGTGCCGCTGGATCAGCTCGATGATGCGCTCTGGATCTCGATGGTCGCCCGGCTGGGCGATCACCAAACGTGCCCCAACACTTAGCGGCCAGAAAATCTCCCATACCGAGACGTCGAACCCGAATGGCGCCTTATGTAGTACGGCATCAGTATCGGTGAGTTGGTAGGTCTTCTGCATCCAGACCATGCAGTTGGTCAAGGCATCATGGCGGATGGCCGCGCCCTTAGGACGCCCGGTAGAGCCTGAGGTGTAAATCACATAGGCGAGGTGCTCGCCGTGAAGCTCTACCGCTGGATTGGTAGCGTCGTGATGGGCAACATCCAGCAAATCCAACTCAACGACGCTTAGGCCACCAGCTACCAGCAATGACTCGCGCAAGTGGTGCTGAGTCAGCAACAGCTCGATGCCACTATCCTCGGCGATGAAGGCCAGCCGCTCCGCGGGATACTCGGGATCCAGCGGCACATAGGCGCCGCCCGCCTTGAGAATCGCCAGTAACCCCACCACCATCTCGATGGAACGCTCCATGGCAATGCCCACCCGGGTTTCAGGTTTGACACCTAGCCCGATCAGGTAGTGGGCCAGTTGGTTGGCACGGGCATTGAGTTCAGAGTAGCTGAGTGACTGCTTTTCAAATACTAGCGCCGTGGCCTCTGGGGTTGCCTCAGCCTGCCGTTCAATTAGGTGATGGATTGGCTGGGCAGCGGAATGCTGTTGTGTGTTTACGCCCCATTCCTGTAATTTCAGCTGCTCATCATTATCTAACAGTTCGATATCGCTCAACGCGCGCTCCGGCATCTCTGCCAGCGCCTGTAGAATGACCTTATAGTGCTGAGCTAGACGCTCAATGGTGGTTGCATCAAAAAGCTCTTTTGCATAAACGAAGCTTGCCTCCAGGCAACCATCCTCGCGTTCTACCACATTTAGCGTCAGTTCTAACTGTACTCTTCGCTGCTCCAGTGGCCAGGTGCTCAGTTCCAGTCCTGGTAGCGTCTGCAGCGATCCATGATCTTGCCGCTGGTGATTGAACATCACCTGGAACAGCGGCGTGTGGCTCAGGCTACGGTCGGGTTGCAGCGCTTCCACTAATTGCTCGAACGGTAGATCCTGATGTTCTTGTGCCCCTAGTGATTCACGTTTGCTCTGATCCAGCGCCTCGGACAAGCTCAGGCGACCATATAACGTATTGGGCAGTACCTGGGTGTTGACGAAAAGCCCTATCACACCTTGGGTTTCCATCCGATGGCGGTTGGCGATTGGCACGCCGACCCGAATATCTTCCTGCCCTGTATAGCGATACAGCAGCGCTTGGAAGCCTGTCAGTAGCGTCATAAACAGGGTGGCACCCTTAGCTTGTGCCTGCTGACGCAATCCGCTCACCAGCGATGCAGGGAGCATCAGTTGGTGACGCTCAGCATGATAATGTCCATCGTTACGACGCGGGCGATCAGTCGGCAGTTGCAGTACCGGGTGTTCATCTCCCAATGCCTGCTGCCAATAAACCAGCTGCCGCTCTTTCTCACCCGCTTCCATCCATTGACGCTGCCATAGCGCATAATCGGCATATTGAATCGGCAAGGCTGACGGCTGCCAAGCCTTCCCCGTCACCCAGGCGTGGTAGTCAGCTGTAAACTCATCAATGATCAACTGCATCGACCAACCATCAGAGACGATGTGGTGCATCACCACCACTAGCATGTGCTCATCTTCAGCCAAGTGCAGCAACGCCACCCGCAATAGCGGCCCCTGCTCCAGATCGAAGGGAGCACCACATAGCTGCGTAACTTGATTCTCTATCTCCGCTTTTCGCTCATCTTTCGGCATATGAGTTAGGTCAACTTCATGCCATACGAAGTTGCTCTCGGCCTGCACCACCTGCATCACCCCACCCTCGCCATCGTCACGGAACGTCGTGCGCAATGCCTCATGGCGAGCTACTAAATCGGCGAAGCTACCCCACAAGGCTTCAGAATCAAGAGCCCCCTTAAGGAGCAGGGCACCAGTAATATGATAAGCGCTGTTTTGGGGATCCAGGCGCCACAGAAACCACTGGCGAAGTTGGGCATAAGAGGGTGAGCAAGTTTTCTGTTCTGATGCAGGGCGTGAAAGAATTGGGAACTGGCCAATACCCAAACCCTGAGTACGAATTTTGTCGTAAACCACGCGGCGCTGCTCGACAGGCAATCCGGCAAAGCGTTCCGCAATACGATGGGGATCGATATTACTCATTAAACGGTATCCATGCTGTCGATAAAGGAATCAATGTCAGAAAGCGATTGCTCAAAGGAATGCCCACTGTTTATCTTGGTAATGCATTCTGCTAAGTCGCGAAGTAGTGGTTTTTTAAACACCTCTGATATTTTGAACTCAACTTGCATATCAGCTTGAACGTGAGCCGCCATTTGCACAGCAAGTAACGAATCCCCACCACGCTCAAAAAAGTTGTCATGACGCCCTACCCGATCCACACCCAACACCTTGGCCCAGATCGCTACCAGCGCTTCTTCCGCCTCGCCTTGGGGCGGTTCATACTGTGAACCACTAGCCAAGTCAGACTCGGGCAGCGCCTTATGATCTACCTTGCCGTTGGCATTTAGCGGTAGTGCATCGAGCGTTACTATCACTCTCGGCACCATATAATCCGGTAGCTGTTGTCCCAGTCGCTCGCGTAATGCACTCGTGTCGAGTTCAATGTCGGCTTGGGGTACCGCATATGCCACCAGCCTTGAGCCACTGGGGCCGTCTTGGGCCACCACAACTGCCTCGCGAACTTCTGGCTGCGTCAGTAGTCCAGCTTCAATTTCGCCCAATTCGATACGCAACCCACGGATTTTCACCTGGTGATCAAGACGCCCCAGATACTCGAGCTGGCCATCCTCTCGCCAGCGCACCAGATCGCCGGTGCGGTAGAGGCGTTCTCCCTGCGCAAATGGATCGGCGACAAAACGTTCTGCGGTAAGGTCAGGGCGGTGCAGGTAGCCCCGCGCCAAGCCCACACCACCAAGATAGAGTTCGCCCGCGACCCCGGGCGGCGCCAAGTTAAGATCGCCATCCAGCACGTAGGTACGGATACCAGCGATTGGTCGTCCGATAGCTACGTGGTTGCGCCCGTCGTCTTGGCACGTCCAGTGGGTAACATCGATAGCCGCTTCGGTGGGGCCATAGAGGTTGTAGAACACCGCATGAGGCAAACGGGCAAATACCTGATTTTGCAGCTCCGCCGGTAGCACCTCACCGCTGCACACTAAGCGCATCAGGCTGGTACAACCTTCCACATCGCTATGCGCCATGAAGGCTTGGAGCATGGAAGGTACGAAGTGCAGCGTGGTGATTTTGTGGGTGTGGATTAACTCGACCAGTTCGGCTGGTTCTCGATGAGCACCAGGTGGGGCCATCACCAGCCGTGCGCCCTGCATCAGCGGCCAGAAGAATTCCCATACAGAAACATCAAAGCTGAATGGCGTTTTCTGAAGCACCGTGTCGTCGGCCGTCAGTCCATAGGCCTCCTGCATCCACTGCAACCGATTGGTCAGCGCGTGATGGCGATTGGCCGCACCTTTAGGCTTCCCAGTAGAACCTGAGGTATAAATCACATAGGCGAGATGCTCACCGTGCAGCGCCACACCCGGGTTGGTCGATGCATGGTGATCAACGTCTAATTGATCCAGCTCAATGACGTTCAGGCTTTCAACCATCGGAAGCGTATCGCGAAGATGCTGCTGTATCAGCAGCAGCGCAATGTCGCTGTCTTCAGCGATGTATGCCAACCGATCAGTCGGATACTCTGGATCCAGCGGCACATAAGTACCACCCGCTTTGAGAATGCCCAGCAGCCCCACCACCATTTCAATGGAGCGCTCCATAGCAATGCCAACGCGGGTCTCAGGTTGCACTCCCATCCCTATCAGATAATGTGCCAAGCGATTGGCACGGGAGTTAAGTTCGTCGTAGTTGAGTGATTGATCTTCAAAGATTAGCGCCGGGGCCTCTGGGGTTGCCACAGTTTGGCGCTCAATCAGGTGGTGAATCGGCGGAGCATCGGAGTAATACTGAGTATTGACTCCCCATGCCTGCAATTGATGCTGCTCGGTTTTATCAAGCAGCTCGATATCGCTCATCGCTCGCTGCGGCGCCGCTTGCAGATTTTCTACGATGCCTGCAATGGCCGCGCTCAGATAGTCACACAGCCGCTGTGCACCTATCGTTCGGCTAACCTGCCCTACCAACTGGAAGCCGTTACCTAGATCGTCCACCGACATCGTGATCGGGTAGTTGGTGCGCTCTTGGCCCCCCAGCACCTCCATACCTTCCCAGGTATGCGCGATGCTTCCCTCTTGCTGAGGTGCGCTGTAACGATAGTTCAGCAAACTAGTAAAGAGCGGCGTTCCGCCGGGCAATCCGCTGAAGCGCTGCGCTAGTCCAAGGCTGGCATGTTCGTGGTGCAACAGGGCAGATAAAGCCTCGTGGGTTTTTCGCAAGGACTGATTGACACCTTGAGTCCCCATTTTGATACGCACAGGGAGTGTATTGATAAACATCCCCAGCGCCCGCTCAGCACCTTCGATGCCCTGCATACGCCCGAACAGCACGGTGCCGAACACCACATCGTCCCGACCAGTGGTCTTGCTCAGCACTAAGGCCCAGGCTAGATGGAATAGGCTAGCCGTGCTAACACCATAGCGCTGGGCCTGTTGCCGTACCTGCTGGGCCAGCTTCGTCGACAAAGGAACACTTACTTCTTCGATATCGTTGCCATCGCCACGAACGTTTAGTAGCCCGAAGGGTGCGGTCGGTTCTTCAATATCGCCCAACTGCTCGCGGAAAAAGGCTTCATGCTCGTCCAGGCTTACTCCTAGCCGGGCCTGGGCAACGAAATTGCGGAATGGAAGTGGTTGAGGCAGCTCATCTTCGCGGCCTTGCTGGATCAGGGAAATTTCTTCCACCAGTAGTTCGAGGGTAGTGTGGTCCATGACGAGGTGGTGGCTTGGTAGCTGCAGCAGCCAGCGATTTTGCTCGGCATCGAATGCAGCAACTGCCCGAAGCATAGGGGCTCGACGCACATCAATACGATGATGCTCAGAATCCACCTCGGCTTTCAGCTGTTCGGCGGCGCAGCGAGAACCATCTCGCTCTAAGTCTAACCATTCGAGGGCTAATGCAGTACGGCGGTAAACTACCTGTACAGGCTGGCGGAGCCCAGCCCAGAGCACCGCTGTACGTAGAATATCGTGGCGGGCAATCAGCTGGTTAAAACCTGCAATAAAGGCTTCCAGCCGCTTTCGGCTGTCGAAGCCAAGCAGACGCGGGGTGACATAGGCATCGCCCTCTTCCTGCAGCCGGTGGTGGAAGAGAATCCCCTCCTGCAGCGGTGCTAGCGGATAGATATCCTGAATATTACTGGCACCGCCGGGCACTCCCGCTTCGATCTCACGAAGCTCTTCGGCATTGAGCTCGATTAGCGTCATCATCTCGGGCATGAGAGCCTGACAATCGTGAGGAATCAGATTGGGTGGGATGGTGATCTCAGTTTGCTCAGGTGCTTGCATCAGCGCTTGCGAAAAAGCTGTTAGTTCCGGGTGTTGGAACAGCGTACGCACCTGCGCCGTTAGTCCCCGATGCCGCATTTGCTCCAATACCTTTAGAGCCAACAACGAATGGCCCCCCAGCTCAAAGAAGTTGTCGTGGCGGCCCACCCTTTCGACGCCAAGTACCTCTGACCAAATCTCCGCCAGCGCTTCCTCCACTTCGCCTTGAGGCGGCTCGTACTCCGAGCCGCTGACCAAATCCGGTGAGGGCAGCGCCTTGCGGTCTACCTTGCCGTTGGCATTCAGCGGGAGTGCATCGAGTTCTACCATAACGCCCGGCACCATATAGTCCGGTAGCTTTTGGCCCAGCGCTTCACGTAGTGAGCTAGTATCGAGCTCACTATCGGCTTGGGGAACCAAATAAGCGACTAGCCTAGAACCAACGGGGCCTTCTTGTGCCACCACCACCGCCTCGCGAACCTTCGGCTGAGAGAGTAGTTCGGCTTCGATCTCACCTAGTTCGATGCGTAGACCGCGTATTTTCACCTGATGATCAAGGCGGCCCAGATACTTGAGCTGGCCATCCTCCCGCCAGCGCACCAGGTCACCGGTGCGGTAGAGGCGCTCGCCCTGCGCAAATGGATCAGCGACAAAACGTTCTGCAGTAAGGTCGGGGCGGTGTAGGTAGCCCCGAGCCAACCCAATGCCTCCGAGATAGAGCTCCCCCGCGACGCCAGGCGGTGCCAAGTTAAGATCGCCATCCAACACATAGGTACGAATACCAGCAATCGGTTGGCCTATCGCTACCTGGTTGCGCCCATCGTCTTGGCAAGACCAGTGGGTAACATCAATGGCCGCTTCGGTGGGGCCATAGAGGTTGTAGAGTTTCACTTGAGGTAAGCGGGCAAATACCTGATTCTGTAGCTCCGCAGGCAGCGCTTCACCGCTGCATACCAAGCGTGTCAGGCTGGTGCAGGCTTCTACTTCGCCATGGGACAGGAAGGCCTGCAGCATCGAGGGCACGAAGTGCAGCGTGGTGATCTTGTGGGTACGGATCAGCTCGACCAGGTGTGCCGGTTCGCGATGAGCACCTGGTGGCGCCATCACCAACCGCGCGCCTTGCATCAGCGGCCAGAAGAACTCCCACACGGAAACATCGAAACTGAATGGTGTTTTCTGTAGCACCACATCGTCGGTCGTTAGGCCATAGGCGTCTTGCATCCACTGTAGGCGATTGGACAGTGCATGGTGGTGGTTGGCCGCGCCTTTGGGGCGCCCGGTAGAGCCCGAGGTGTAAATGACATAGGCAAGATGCTCGCCATGCAGGGCCACTTCAGGGTTGGTTGACGAATAAGGCGTCACATCCAACTGATCCAGCTCAATAACGTTCAGCCTTTCCGCCACCGGCAAGATGTCGCGCAGGTGCTGCTGGGTAAGAAAAAGCTCAATACCACTGTCCTCGACCATATAGGCCAACCGATCACTTGGATAATCGGGATCTAGCGGTACATATGCCCCACCCGCTTTGAGGATACCCAGCAGCCCCACCACCATCTCGATGGAACGTTCAACAGCAATGCCCACCCGCGTCTCAGGTTTTACGCCTAGACCGATCAGGTAGTGGGCCAACTGGTTGGCGCGGGCATTGAGCTCAGTGTAGTTGAGCGACTGATCTTCGAATACTAGTGCCGTAGCGTCTGGGGTTGCCGCAGCTTGGCGCTCTATCACGTGATGGATGGGCTCGACCGAACTATCGGTTGCTGCGCGGCTTCCCCAGTCGAGCAGCAATGCTTTTTCCGCATTGTCAGGTAGTTCGATAGAGCAGAGTTGTGTTTCTGGCTTCTCTAATAAGACTCCTAGTACTTCCTGGTAATAACCAATCAATCGGTGGATGGTTTTTTCATCGAATAGATCGGAATTGAACTCTAGAGCGCCAACCACTTGCTCCTGCTCGATGAAAATATCCAGAGATAACTCAAACTTTGCACTCGTCTGCGAAATATCGATCAGTTCGACAGACACATCATCTAACTGAAGCTGCTCCTCATCAGACCTAAACTGGAGACCAAACATAACCTGAAACAGCGGCTGTCGAACGGGATCGCACTTTACTTTCCGTTGTTCGAGCAAGACCTCCAATGGCATATCAGCATAATTGAGGGATCCCACTGCATCTTTTTTAACCTGCTGACATACGTCACGCAGCGTCATGGCTGGATTCACTCGTACTCGAAAAGGCAATGTCGTGATGAAAAAGCCAACGACCTCCTGAAACTCCTCTTGCTGGCGAACTGACGAAGGAACGCCAATGGCAAAGTCTTGCTGCCCACAATAGCGGGCCAGGACTACTTGCCAGGCGGCGAAAAGTGGCACAAAAGGAGTAAAGCGCTGTTGTTGGCAAAAGGCTTGCAGGGAACTGGCGAGGCTGCTATCCAACACGAAACGCTTTGTGGCACCCCGAAACTCTTGCTGTTTGGGATAGACATGGTCAGTAGTGATTTCTAACGGTGGGACATCATCCCCCAGATGCTCATTCCAATACTTAAGTTCCTTGTCAATATCGCCCGACGCCACTCTCTTCTGTTGTTGTCGAACGTAATCGCCATATTGCACGGGCAAGCTTGGAAGCTGCGCATCTTCGTTTTGGCCCAACGCCTGACGATAGGCTTCACTCAGATCGGATTCGATGATGCGGTTAGACCAAGCATCTGAAATGATGTGGTGAAGGCAGACAACCAGAACGTGTCGGCGCTCTTCCATCTTTATCAACCGAGCCACTAGCAACGGTGGCTCACCAAGATCGAAGACATGCTGCGCGACTTTCTTGATCGACCGCTCCAGCCTTTCGTCCTGCTCTGGTGCAGCCAACTCAGAGAGATCCTGTCTATGAATAGAAAAAGAGACGCCGGGGAGTACGACCTGCTGCGGTACGCCGTTGCTCTCAAAGAATCGTGTTCTAAATACGCTATGGCGTTGAATCAGCGCTTGAAAAGCACATTCTAAAGCCCTCGCATCCACATTTCCGGTAAGCCGGTAAGCACGCGGCTGGTTGTAGGCGGTAAGATCCGGCGAATAACGATGCAGGAACCAAAGCTGCTGCTGGGAGTATGACAATGGCAATACATCATCTTCACGAACTGCTTCAGACACTCCTTCTTGCCCTTCCCTGCAATTACCAGGTGCTGCCACATCTTGTGGATGAGCCAATTCCTTCATCGCTAAATCCTCTTCATGTACCGCGTTACAAATGATGTTACTAGGCAAGTTTGTCTACTCAGTTGCTATCAAGCTCGGCTAGGCCGCTCGTGCTGGCCTCAGCACAACTCTCGCGTAGAGCGGCACCCAGCTCAGCGACAGAGGGATGATCGAATACCACGCCGGGAGCTATCTCGATTCCAAACTGCTTACGAATGCGGGCCACCAGTTTGATCACCAGCAAGGAGTGCCCACCCAGCTCGAAGAAGTCGTCATCAATGCCGATCTCATCACGACCAAGCAGCTCAGCCATGGCCTGACACAGGTTGGCTTCCACGGCATCCCGGGGCTTCACCAAGGTTTTGCTTTCCGCTGTTTTTTGGGCCAAGGCTTCCAGCGCGGGGGTGTCTACTTTGCCGTTACCTAGGCGAGGGAAATGCTCAACAGGGATAAAACGAGAAGGACGCATGGGCTCAGGCAATAGCACAGCCAGCTGCTCGCGAAGCTGGGCTTGGCCCTCAATGGACGTTACCTCGGAGTCAGCGATCAGGAACGCTACGAGTTCCTGGGTATCACCGCCCCGCCCTATTAGACGAACCAGACTCTGCTTAACCCCTGGCTGTGCTTGCAACATAATTTCGATTTCCGCCGGTTCGATCCGAAAACCACGCAGCTTGATCTGATCGTCGGCTCGCCCAATAAGGCGTACGCCACCCTCAGGCAGCACGCACGCCAGATCGCCGGTGCGATAGAGACGCTCACCGGCAATAAAGGGATCTTCGACAAACGCGGAAGCATCGCTATTGAGATAGCCGCGCGCCAGTTGGGCGCCGCCCAGATACAGCTCACCCACGGCACCGGTGGGGGTCGCGTGCAAGTTATCGTCAAGCACGCGATAGCGGCAGTTCGGCAGCAGCTGGGTTAGCGGAAGCGGGCCTGTAATATCTTGCGCCAGCGATGCCGGGTGCACCATAACGCCCACCGTGGCCTCTGTAGGGCCATAGTGGTTGAATAGCTGGCAATCGGGCGAGATCCGCGCAATGCTCGAAAGTAAGGCAGGTGAAGTTACCTCACCGCCTAAAATCAGCGTTTGCGGTAACCGGGGAGCTTCGCACTCCAGCAGGGCCTCCAAGTGAGACGGCACTATCTTGAGCGCATCGATATCGGCCGCCGACATAAAGCGCGCGAAGTGGTCACCATCCTGCATATCGTCAGGTGCGGCGATCACCAGGCGGGCTCCATTGAACAAGGCGCCGAACAGCGCCGTATTACCCAAATCAGTAGCCAGCGACCCGGTCAATGCCCAGCGCTGGCATGCCGATAGCCCCATGGCCTTTGTGGCACCGGCGACGTAATTGAGCAGTTGGCTATGCTCAATTACCACGCCTTTTGGCGTGCCCGTGGAACCAGAGGTATAAAGAAGGTAAGCCACCTCGCCGAGGACAGGCTCTGGAAACGACAATTCACTACCCGCTTCATCCACTTCTTGTGGCAGCCCTACACTGTGGATACCCGGAAGGGCCAGTGCTGCGAGTTCCGCCACGCTTTCAGCGCTCACCACTAGCGCAGGCTGGGCATCCTCAAGCACCCGCCGTTTACGGTCTACGGGCCACTCTGGATCAAGCGGCAGGTAGGAGGCACCTACACGCCATACTGCCAGTAGCAGCACGACCAAATCAGTGGAACGGGGCAAATTGAGCGCTACATAATCTCCATGTTTGACGCCCTGATTATCCAACCACCGCGCGATACCATTGATGCGGGCTTCTAATTGGGCGTAGCTCAGCGTGCGGCCCTGCTCTTCAATGGCAATGGCATCCGGCGTCGAAGCCGCCCAGGCAGCGATATGGGCCGCTACGCTACGTTCCCCAACATCAACTTCTTCATCATCGGCCAACAACAATGCCCGCTGCTGTTCAGGGGAAACAAGCGGCACCAAAAGTAGCTTTTGCGCGGGGTCGGCTAGGCCCGCCTGTAGCAGCGTCTGGTACTGACCCAGCAAACACTCGGCCGCCGCTCGGCTATAGCATGATGGGTCGGTATAGAGCGTCGCCACCACGCCGCTCTCACTGCGGTCAATGTGCAAGGCAAGTTCAAATTCTGCTGATGGCCCTGGCAATTCTCGCAAGCGCCACTGCAAACCCGCCGACTTTAACTCACTCACACCCTCTGAAAATGCGAACCCCGCTGCGAGGTGGCGCTTATCGGGCAGCGCATCAATCGACCAATACTCTTGAGCCTGGGTATGCGCCTCTAGCTGCTCTGCTAAACGGGTAATCCAGCTAGAGAAGTCACTATCAGCGACACCTTCAACCAGCACCGGCAGCACCTTGTCGAAGAGCCCGATTGCCCCTTGCATCACCTCGTAATCCTGGCGGCAGTCGTGTTGCCAGCCGCCCAGCACAAACTCGTTGCTGCTAATCCTAGCGAGTAGCGCCCACCAGGCCGCCTGCAATACTGCCTCTGCGGATACTTGAAGCTCATCTGCCAGGCTATCGATACGCGCTACTAGGTCTGGTCCGAGCGGACAGGCCACATATTCATGTTCTACCCGCACGTCATGGCGGTTAACTTGCCTGGCGGGTAAACGACATGCTCCTGCCTGCTCGGCATGCTGCTGGCGGTTTTGCCAATACTCTCGGCCCTCTTCGGCGTCATCGTCGTTTTCGAGGGAAGCGCGCCACTCGATGAATTGGGAATACTGCAGCGCAGCCTCATCGTCGGTTCCGCCACGCTGCTCGTAAGCATCCACCAACGCCGAGAACAGCGACTCCAGGCTGCCGCGATCCGCCACCAACGCCGAAACAGCCAGCACTAATACCCAGTTTTTTTCACCAGTACGCAGCAGCGCTGGACGTAGCAGCTCGCCACTCTCGACGGCCATGGGCCGAAGCTTGAGCGCCTCACTATAGTTTTTGAGAGCGTCGTTGAGATCGCCGTCGAGCAGTGGTTCCTGGTCATCGCTGCCGCGTAAGTCCTCATACCACCACTCAATAGCAGGTAGTTCTTCAAGCGCCTGGTGACGAAGCCCGCGATACCCCGCCACGCTCTTCAAAGCCGTTGATAGGACTTCATGCTGCTGCCTAAGGTCGCTCAGTGCGCGCTTCAGCCGTGATTTAACGACCGTCCCCTGAATATCTACCACCATGACGTTGACCTGCGTCGACGCTGACTGCTGGGTGTCACCTTCATTAGCTTCCGCCACCGTCAGCACCGCGCGCTGCTCAGGGCTAAGCGGCCAATGGGCAAGGTTCTGCTGTTCCGTTATCGCATTCATTTATCGACTCCCCATACCCGTGACTTTATTGATCGACCAACTCGGCATCGGCGCTTGCCCCTTGGGCCTCTTCCAGCGCCGAACGCTCATAGATGTCTCCCATCGCCACTACAATCTTGCGTGGCCCCTCGTAGGGATCCCGGGCATGGGCCGCTAACATGTTATCGACCATCACCACATCGCCCCGGCGCCAGTCGAAGCGCACGGCACAGGCTTCGTAGGCCTCGCCGACAACCTTCATCATCTCGTCGCTAATCACGGAGCCGTCGCCGAAATAAACATTGCGCGGCAGGCGCTCCTGGCCAACCATGCCAAGCAGGTCTTCTTTCACATCTTGCTCAAGGCAGCTGACGTGGTGGAGCTGCACCTGATTGAAGAACACCCGGTCGCCAGTCACGGGATGCGTCACCACTGCAGGGCAGCGCGTTCGTGTCTGCAGCTCATCATCACCCAACCACTGCCACTCGATGCCCGCTTCTTTGAGCCGCGCTTCCACCTCCTCCTTGCTGTCGGTTTTGAAAAAGTCTCGCCAGCTCACGTCCAGGTTGCGGGTGAAGGTACGTACATAAAGCAGCCCTTTGCGCTCGAACTCCTCCACCACGTCGGCGGGCAGTTGTCGCAACATCTCCCGGCAGTCCACGATCGGTGTGGCACCTCCTACGGGAGAGGGGAATTCGCAAAAGAACAGTTGCTTGCGCGGCCAACGCTCCAAATGCGAACTCTCATTGTGATAAAGAATCATCTGGCGCTCGGGATAGGGGGTTGAACGGTAGGTATTGCGCCCCCCTTCTTTCTTGGGCAGGTCACCATAATTGCCGTACAGGCCCGGCTGGATAGCCTCGGCAAAGGCTTCAAACTCTTGCAGTGTGGTCAGACCAAAATTACGGAACAGGATGCCTGCGTGCGTGCGTAAGTGTTGCTCGATAAAGTCACGCTGGGACGTTGCCCACGCCACCGCATCAAGGTCAGGGTCCGTCGCTTCGATCATGAGAGGAAAGACCCTTTTTTCATCGAGCAATGCCGTTCGTACCGGTGAGTCACTATTGGTCGAGGGGCGTGCACCTGGCTGGGATTTCAAGCTGCCAAGCTTGTTGAGTTTGGAACCTTTTGAAAGCTTGTTTTGCATAGCGTGTTTCTCCATTAGGGGTAAGCGAAACTCCTCAACGGGCGTGCTGGGAGCTTCCACGATCTGCGCTAGTAGCGACTGCCAGGCACCGGTCAAGTGCTCAATGGTTTCGCGTCGGTACAAAGCAGTGGCGTAAACCCACTCGACTGATAGTCCGGTATCGCTCTCATCAACGAATACCGCCATATCGAACTTCGACTCCTGCCGGGGCTGAGGCATTACCTCCACCTCAAGACCCGGAAGTGAGAACCGCTCGGTTGGCATGTTTTGTAGTACGAAGAGGGTTTGTATTAGCGGGGTACGATCCCGCTCACGACCAATCCCCGAAAGCTCGACAATTCTGTCGAAAGGAACATTTTGATGATCGAAGGCATCCAGCACGCTGGTCTGTACGTGCTCAAGCCAGTGGCCGAAATCAATCTGGCCATCAGACAAACGAGACCGCAGCGGGATTACATTGACAAAAAAGCCAATCAACGGCTCAACATCGGGATGGCTACGGCCAGCGACATCGGTTCCCACAATCAGGTCGTGTTGACGGGTCTGGCGATGCATCAACAGCTGGAAACTCGCCAATAGAAGCGTAAATAGCGTGGTGCCATGCTGTGCAGCAAGCTTGTTCAACGCTTGTGATAGGTCTGAACTCAGTGTCATGCTCAGGGCACGACCGGCATGCGATACTTGGCTAGGCCTAGCGAAATCCCCCGGTAGTGTTGAGAGCGGAGGAGCATCACTTAGATAGCGGCGCCAGAAGGTTGCGCTTTGCTCGAAGGCCTCTCCCGACAGTGCTTTCTCATGCCAAGCGGCATAGTCCACGTACTGAATACCAAGCTTGGGTAACCCAGATTCCTTCCCTTCCAGCAACTCCCCATACAGAGAGGCAAATTCCCGGATGAATACGCTCGTGGACCAGCCGTCGAAGACGATGTGGTGAATCACCAGAACCAGGGCATGCTCTTGTGCGCCAAAACGCAGTAAGCCCGCCTTGATTAAAGGGCCCGTGACAAGATCAAACGGTGTGTTCGCATACTCGGTGAAGGTATCTTGCAGATATCGCTGTTGCTCCCGTTCAGAAAGATCACTGCAATCCAAAACAGGAAGTTCGATGTTTCGCTGATCCTCGATAACCGCGATGGGTTCACCACTCTCGCTTTCGGGGTAGTGGGTACGCAATGCTTCATGCCGCGCAACGATGGCATTAACGGTTCTTTCTAGAACCTCTATATTCAACTCCCCTTTCAGGGAAAACAGCGCTGGAAGGTTATAGGCGGCACGCTCACGGTCGCCCGCCTGACTTGCCAAGCGATCAACTAACCAGAGCCGGCGCTGGACAGGTGCCAAAGGTAGTTCCGCAAGGCGGGGAATCGGCATCAGTGGATTCTGGAAACCTCCCTGATGGGAGGCCAAAGGATTCGCCAACCGGCGCTCTACTTCATCAACCACATCACTAAAGCGCGGCTTTTCCATGACCGATCTGGTCGGGAAATCAATCGCCCAATGATCGCTAATGCGCGAAGCCAACTGCACCGCCGCCAGAGAATTACCCCCGCTGGCGAAGAAGTGGGCATTGCTTCCCAGAGGCGTTTCCTTGTTGTTTCCCAGCACTTGGCGCCAGAGCGTCGCTAACGTCTGCTCTGTTTCGCTCCCAGCTTCCGCAGTAGATTGTGATGACTCTCCACTACTAGCGTCCTCATCGTCGCCGCCGCTGACAAAACGCCCAAAGGCGTAAATGGCGTAGGCATCCAGGCTGCCCGCTTCCCAGCCTTGGCGGCAGGCACTGCGCTGCAGTTTGCCGCTGGAGGTTTTGGGAAGGCCACCTGGGTTGAGCAGTAGCACTACCGAAAGCGGCTCATGGCAAGTGCTCCCCACTGTCTCGCTTAGCGCTTCGACCAACTTCTCGGCGGGCACTAGTTTCTGCATACCGCGGGAGACTTCTGCCGCCACGCCGATACCCTCGGCGCCTCCCGGCGTGGTCACGGCAAAGGTTGCAATCCGCCCCTTACGCACCGCTTCCACCTCGGCTTCGATAGCGCTCTCGATATCCTGGGGGTAGACGTTATGGCCGCGCAGAATGATGAGATCCTTGATGCGCCCGGCGATATACAGCTGCCCTTCGTGCAGAAAGCCCAGGTCGCCGGTGCGCAGCCAGCGATCATCGCGGGCGTCATGGTTCTGTGCATCATTATCATCGGTGCGCTGCCAACTGACCCCATCACGGGTGACAAAAGTGTTGGCCGTTGCCTCGGGATTCCGCCAATACCCGTGCGCCACGCTGGGCCCATTGACCCAGATCTCGCCGACGTCACCTTCGGGCAGCGAGTGAAGCCCCTCAGGATCGACAATATCGGTAGCATGACCGGGTTCCGGTGTACCGCAGCCCACCAGGGTGTTGCCTTCAACCGCTGAAACAGCCTTTCCCTCGGCCAACGACTGTTGAGAAAAAACAGTGCCCACCACGCCCGTACCGCGAGGATTACAGCTAACCAGTAGCGTGGCTTCAGCCAAGCCATAGCAGGGTGCTGCGGTGTCAGCGGCGAAGCCCGCTGGGCGGAAGCGTTCAATAAAGCCAGTGAGGGTATCGTGGCGTACCGGCTCAGCGCCTGAGAACGCTACTCGCCAGCTAGATAAGTCGAGTGCCTCAATCTGTTCGTCGCGGATACGCTCAAGACACAGCCGATAGGCGAAATCGGGGCCACCGCTAACAGTTCCGCGGTGGCGGGAGATCGCTTCCAGCCAGCGTACCGGCCGCTGTAAAAAGAAGGTGGGGCTCATCAATACCGCAGGGATACCGCGATAGATGGGCTGCAGCAGGCCACCGATCAGCCCCATGTCGTGGTAAAGCGGCAGCCAACTGACGAAAACATCGTCGGCACCAATCGAGAAGCCTGTCTCGATAGCACGCTCGTTAGCCATCAGGTTCCCATGGCTAACCATAACGCCTTTGGGCGTGGCCGTGGAGCCTGAGGTGTACTGTAAAAAGGCGATATCACCACGCTTTGGGTGATGCTCGACCCAGTGTTCAGCGTGGCTCTCATCTACGCTATCCACAGGGATCAGTTCGGTGCTGCCGAAGCCTTCGCTTGCCGATGCGACCACATCGATAATCGTTGTAGAGGTGAGCACACAGGCGGCCTGGGAGTCGGCGGCAATAGCGAGCAGGCGCGCCAGGTGCTGCTGCTTGGCCGACTCCGGTGGAAAGACCGGCACGGCAACCACCCCGGCGTACAGGCAGGCG
Source organism: Halovibrio sp. HP20-59 (assembly GCF_033052795.2). Lineage (NCBI taxonomy): Bacteria > Pseudomonadati > Pseudomonadota > Gammaproteobacteria > Oceanospirillales > Halomonadaceae > Halovibrio > Halovibrio sp. HP20-59. Next base: position 126,704 of record NZ_JAWJUW020000008.1, on the reverse strand, counting down.
AAGAACGCCACCACATAGTGCTCATCGTTATCCAGCAGAATCAAGGCACGCTCACCAGCCGGGAACCGCTGCTGGAGCTCGCTGGCCAGGGCACGGGAACGCCGCTCCAGGGTGGCGTAGTCAAGGGTGGTCTCACCTTGCGCGTTCACTACAATCAGCGCCCTGTCGCTGGGCCTTTCCTGGGCCAGGCGACTTAAATGCTCGACATAGCTTCTAAAAACATAGTCTTTAGAAACATCGTTGTGGGACTGGCTACTGCGAGTTGTCTGGGCGTGCCTTGTATCCATATGCGTACCTACTAAAAGTTCGAATCCTGGAGATAGTGAGTCAGTAAATGACGTTGGTAATTTGGCAGTGCCGCGGGGTACTCACGCTTTATAGTCCCAACCCCGCAGGCAACATGCGCCATATCGACATAACCCAGGGCAGCGGCATAGCCGCTCGGCGCTGGCAGCGGCCATGCTTGCAAAGGTGATGAAATGGGAAGCGAGTGCTCAAGGTGATAGGCGCCTGGCGGCCCTAAAGAGGAAGTGATCGAGAGCGACCGCAAATGATCAGCAATGCCCAGGCCCAGGGCTTTGAGCACCGCCTCTTTAACCACCCAGCGCTCCATAAAGGGCAGTGCGTGGTCGAGTTGCTCACTCGGCGATAGCACCAGCCCTTGCAGCGGCGCCAGTTCGGCCTCGGGTCGGCAGCGCTCAATATCGACCCCCACCGCGCCGCCGGGAGCAAGTGCGATCAGGGCGACATGGCCAGAGTGGGAGACATTGAAAGCAGGTCCATCAGCGTTTTCCAACGCCGGTTTGCCGTAAGCGTTCTGAGTGAACTCCAACTTTTCTGGCGCTATACCGGTGTGCGCTGATAGCAGTCGCCGCAGGGCCGCGCGAGTCGCCACGGCGCGTACGACATCAGCGTGATGACGAAGCCGCTGGGCACGCTGCCACTCGGCTCGGCTCAGCAACCGATCATCTTCGTCAGCCACTGGGGCGTTCAAATCGAGCGATAAGCGCCATACCTCAAGCCCCTCAGGAGCCCCTTCAGCTAACTGCAGGCGCTGCATGGGGCACCTCCTCAAGCCGTCGGATCAGTGCCCGTTCGATAGTCTCCAGCACTTGTGCTTGCTGCTGGCGAATAAAGAAGTGCCCTCCTTCGAACCAGTCCAACGAGAACGCCCCGCCTGCTTCCCGCTGCCACGCTTCTAAACGCTCTCTTTCGATATCGTCATCGCGCCCAGCGAACACCTGTAAGGGGTAAGCAAGCGTCGACCCGCCGCGATAGCGGAAACTGCGGCAGAGGCGATAGTCCGCCGCCAAGACATCGAGAGTGAGGCGCAGCAGTTCCGGGCTTTCGAACACCTCCTCTGGGGTGCCGCCCTGTTGGCGAAGATCCGCAATCAGGGCTTTGTCGTTATCAAGGCCCGCCAAGCGGTCTGAGTCGCGCATTGAGGGCGCCGCGCTGCCTGAGGCGAACAGCATCCGCGGCTGAGGCCGCCCTACATCGCGCAAGCGAGCTGCCATGCCGTAGGCCAACAGCGCCCCCATGCTGTGACCGAACAGGGCAAAGTCGCCACGCATCCGCGTTGCCTGCTCTTCGCACAGCCGCACGACCTGGGTCTCAAAGTCATCGATGAGCGACTCACCCAGGCGCTCACCACGCCCAGGCAGCTCGACGGGATATACCTCGATCCAGGCGGGCAACTGACGCTTCCAGCGCAGATACATAGTGGCGCTAGCCCCGGCACAGGGCAGGCAGAGCAACCTTAAACGCTTAACCTGCATCCACCTGCTCCGCCTCACTTTTGGCCTGCGCATCCATCCACTGGCGCAGCGACAATGGCCGCATATCAGTCCAGGTCTTTTCGACGTAGTCGAGGCAGGTTGGCTTATCGCCGAGCACACCGGTATCGGTCCAGCCAGCGGGAATCGCTTTCCATTCTGGCCAGAGGGAGTACTGCTCTTCGTGGTTAACTAATACGCGGAAGACACCATCTTCACGATCAAAACAGCTTGTCATGGGACTAACCTCACCGTTGTCTAAGAAATGAGAAATAAAACGCAATTGCTTCTCATTACTTAATGACGAGTGAGGCGTCAGAAAATTTAATGCTGGGGGGAAGAAAATAGAAAAAATAAGGAGAGGGGCCGCTAAGGCGTCGGCATAGAATTACCCTTGCCAGGCTAAAAACTGCACCAGTGGCAAGCAGCTTTAGCTCGCGACCATTGAGTTAGCCTGACAACCGAAGGAGGAAGAGCAAAAAACAGTGACTTGATCAGCTGCGCTCATCACCACTTGGGATCATCCCCGTTAGCAGCCATAGCTGTTCGGCTTCACGAAATACCCGGCGGTGCTGAGAAGAAGCCGCTAACCATGCATGAAGCGCCTCGCGATCAGCGGCGCTCAACGTCTCCTCATGCTCGCGCATCAGCCAGTCTAGCGCCGTTTGCCAAACGGCATCATCGCCGCTGTCGTTATCCATCGTTACTGTCAAACCTCGCTACTGCTGCCTGCTGAATACCTGCCTCGGGGAGCGTGTATATTATCAACGCTATTTGCTGACAGTGTAACAAAGCGACAACAAAGAAGGGACGGAACGTGGGCTTACCGATCTGGCAACGTCTGACCTAGGGTGCCTCTGATTAACGTAATGAGCGAAGGCTAGACAAGGCAAAAATCAACGAAAAAGCGGAGTTTACGAGTCGTAAATGAGCATTTTGAGGCGATTTTTAACGCCGTATAGGCAAGCGCAATAGTTAATCAGAGGTTCCCCTGTAGCGACTGGCGGCAATGAGTCAGTGCATCGCGAATCATAAAATTAACTAACGTGGTGGAAATACCTAGCAAGTGGGCCACTTCCCGCTGCGTATGACTTCCCGAACGATAGAGCTCAAAAGCGCGCCGCGTACGCTCGGGCAGCTCGTCCAACGCGTTAACCACCTGGGCCAAGGCCTGGCGATCAATCGCGATCACCTCTGGAGAGTGTGACGCGTAAGAGGTGGTATCCCCCTCCTCTTCTTTTGCAAACAGCGTTGACTCAAACGCCGAACGGCGGCAGCGGTCAATGGCGAGGTTGCGCACCACACGTGACACGTAGGATATGGGCTGCTTCACCTCAAAAAGTGTGGTTGCTTCCGAAATTTTTAGATAAGCATCCTGCACGACATCATCGGCTTGATCAGCATTGCCCAAGACTCTTGCGGCGACACAGCAGAGCCGGGGCCGCTGATTAACGAAGATATCTTCTAACTCAGCGCTCCAGGTCTGGGTATCCACAGCTCGGCCTCCTGCCTTGATTAACACCACGGAATAAATGGAAATAATTATTATTTGCGTTAGAGCCTGACAAGTCAACTGGTGAGAGCTAACTCACTTTTTATAACGATATGCTTGTTGATTTTTTGTTGACTCAGTTAATAGCGACATGTAGCGGGGGCATCTCTCAGACGCCAAATGCATAGATGATCTACCATTAAACCAAATTTACTCCTGTCATCTCCGCGTCATGAATGGCTAGTTACATTGAATGGATACAGTTTTGCGATTCACTAAACACGATGAATGCCCAGGGGAAATACAATGCTCGATAGCAGTAACGACCTACTCGAAACGGTGAAGCAAGCGGCATACGAGGCAGGTGCGCTATTACGCGAGGGATATTCGCTAAAGGGAAGAATTGCCTTTGAGCAAAAAGGGGCATCGGACTTTGTCAGCTACTACGATACGGCCGCTGAGAACATCATTATCGACTGCATCAGCAGCGTTTTTCCCGATATCGCTTTCCTCGGCGAAGAGAGCGGCCTGACGCCCACCGATAGCAACTATACCGTGATCATAGACCCCCTTGATGGCACCAGTAACTTTCTGCATGGGGTGCCTCACTTCTCGGTCTCTATCGCGGTCACCAAGGGCGATGAGTTGATCATCGGTGTTGTTTATCAACCGCTGCTTGATGAAATGCTCTGGGCAAGCCTTGGCACCGGCGTCTTCCTCAACGACACACCGCTCACTACGCCTGAACCGCGCCCACTGAACGAGATGTTAGTAAGCACCTGCCTGCCCTACCACGCTAAAGGCGACTGCACGACGGCCCTAAATCAACTCGCTGCCCTAATGCCCCTGGTGGCCGGTCTCCGCAGCCCAGGCTCAGCGGCGCTGGAACTCGCCTATACCAGCGTGGACCGGTTTGATGCTTTTTGGTCTCAAGGCGCTGCGCTCGACTTTTGGGATATCGCCGCTGGCATTGTGATTGCCAGAGAAGCTGGCTACATCGTCACGGATCTCACTGGCGAGCCGAATCCCGCTCAATGGAATAGCTTACTGGCGGCACACCCCGAAAAACATAGCCAACTGCTAGCGTGTTTAGCGTCCTGCTGATAAACGATCAACGCCCTCTCTAATCGCATCGGTTAGCCAATCAAGCAGAGGCTAACCGCCTGAGACCTACCCCTTGCCAGCTTTCCCCAAGCGGCGTTTGTCATCTGTCACATAAATCTTTTCATTTTTTTGTTAAAAATGAGAACCATTAGCACTAGAATGGAGGCATTATCATCAACCCTATCGCCAGGAGTCATTCATGTTCGAGGTCAAAGGCGCCACCTTTGAAATCAATGGTAAGCAGATTTTAAATCCCATTGACCACAGCTTTCATGAGGGCAAGGTTTACGGTCTGATTGGCCATAACGGCTCGGGCAAGTCGACGCTGATCAAGCTCATGGCTCAGCAGCAGCCGGTAAGTCACGGGGAGATTCACTTTGATCAGCGCCCGCTGAGCGATTGGGGAAATCGTGAGTTCGCCCGCCAGGTGGCTTACCTGCCTCAGCAATTACCCAGTGCAGAGAGCCTTACCGGGCGCGAGTTAGTCGCCTTTGGCCGCTACCCATGGCACGGGCTGTTGGGCCGCCATACCCAGAAAGATAAAGACGCCATTGATCGCGCCATTGCCCTGACCCACACAGAGGCCTTTGCCGACCGGTTGGTCGACACACTCTCTGGGGGTGAACGTCAGCGGGTGTGGCTGGCGATGCTACTCGCACAGGGCAGTCGATTCCTGCTGTTGGATGAACCGCTAGCGGCGCTGGATATCGCCCACCAAATCGAAGTGCTGGCGCTGATCCGTAAGCTGTGTGACGAGCTAAATCTTGGTGTGATTATCGTGTTGCACGATATCAATATGGCTTCGCGCTACTGTGATGAACTGATGGCATTGCACAGCGGCCGTTTATTGGCCTGCGGCTCTCCAAGCGACCTGATGTGCGATAGCACGCTGGAAGCGATTTACGGACTCCCCATGCAGGTCATGAAACACCCTAATGGAGAGCACAATATCGCCGTGGCACAGTAAATTAAAATATTGCCTATCATGATACTAGGCGCTCTTCGGTAAGCAGTCGGCGCTGTTGATAATTGCGATGCTAACAAAGGCTACTCATCGCGCTTTCCTGTCAACTATCCTAACAACAACGATGCCGCTCGCTTGCTACTCATACACGAGAGCACATTGATGACAGCGGCACCCTTAATCAGTACTCACTATGATCAAGGAGGCATCATGCACTACGTGAGCGCCCTGTTTACCCAGCGCCATGCCAGGAAGGTTTCATGACAGCTACTTACCGCAAAGGGCCGATCATTACCTCGCTGCTGGACACCGACTGGTACAAGATCACCATGATGCAGGGGGTACACCACAGATACCCCAACGCCAGTGTGGCCTGGGAGTTTCGTTGCCGTAATTCGGAGGATCTCGCGCCTTACATCAGCGAGATTCGCGAGCAGATCGATCGGCTAGCGACGCTCAAACTCAGTGCGGATGAATCGGCGTATCTCAGTTCGTTTCCCTATCTCACACCCGACTTCATACGTTTTCTGGAGCTGTTTCGCTTCCGCCCCGAGTACGTCGACGTCTTTATGGAGGGGCAAGAGCTATGCATCGTCATCGATGGCCCCTGGACGCACAGTATCTTGTTTGAGATCGTTATTTTGGCGATCATCAGCGAGGTGCGCAATCGAGTTCTATACCCTGAAGTTACCATTGAAGAGGCAGTGAGCCAGCTGCGTCATAAGCTCGCCACCCTGCGTCAGCACTATACTCCCGACCAGTTGGCAGGCTTCAATCTTGCCGACTTTGGCACCCGCCGCCGTCTTTCCCAGCCGGTGCAGGAAGCCATCATCACGATATTAAGCCAGGAGTTTCCTGGTAACTTCGTGGGCACCAGCAATGTGGATATCGCACGGCGTAACGGGCTTGCTCCCATGGGCACCATGGCCCATGAATGGGTCATGGCCCACCAGCAACTTGGCAGCCGCTTAGTGGATAGCCAGCGTGCCGCACTTGAAGCCTGGGTGCAGGAGTATCGCGGACACCTGGGCATTGCACTGACTGACACCATCACCCTCGACGCCTTTCTGCATGATTTTGATCTATATTTTGCCAAGCTCTTCGATGGGTTGCGCCACGACAGCGGCGACCCGATGCTCTTCGCCGAAAAATGCATTCGCCATTACGAAGCATTGGGCATCGACCCGCACAGCAAGACCTTGATCTTCAGTGACGCCTTGACCTTCGACAAGGCCATGGAGATCAAAACGGCACTGGAAGGCAGGGTCAAGACCAGTTTCGGGATTGGCACCAGCCTTACCTGCGACGTGCCTGGTCTCAAGCCGATGAACATGGTGATCAAAATGGTGTCCTGCAACGGCCAGCCCGTCGCCAAGATCTCCGATGAACCCGGTAAAACCACCTCAAGAGACCAGAGCTTCGTTAAATACCTAAAGAAGGTATTCCAAGTGGAGCATTGAGGCTACTCGGAAGCGAAAGGGGTTAAGGGGGTATCAACAACCATGCCCCCTTCTATGTTTAATCCTGCGTATTAAGTCAGGTGGTTATCCCAAAGCATCTCTAAACTAGCGATCAGCTCGGGCGTTGCCGAGCCAAGCGTTACCCGGTAGAGCCCACCCTGACCAGAGGAAACCAGAAAGCCGCCGTTGCCGTCGCAGCGGGCGCCAGCGGCGTCGGGTAGCGCTAAGCTGGCAACTAGCTTGCCTTGCGCGGCATCCAGCAGCAGTACCCGGTTGCCACGGGGCGCGGTGACGATAACGGTGGTTGAAACACGGCTAAACGCTACGCTGGCGGTGTAGTGCTTCAGACTGTCAGTAACATCCACGGGTAACGCCAGCTCAGAGAAATGCCCGTCGGCATCCAGTCGGCAGATGAGCGGATGGGCCTCCCACTCAGGGCCTTCAAACTGGTAGCCAGCAATGACTGTGCCGTCCGCCGCCACATCCAAATGACGACAGCTGAGCTGGTGGTGTGAAGGTTCGTGGCGGGCTAGAATTTCGCCGCTGTGGCGATCCATCAGCATCAGCGCCGGTGCCATGGTGTCCAGGTTGAGCTTAACCCGGCCGTAGTCAGGATGCGTCTGAATGCCCCCCAAACCAATCACCAGGGTGTCGCCATCCGGCATTAACCGAAGCTCGTGTGGACCAATACCATTCAGCGGCATATCGCGCAGATGGGCATAGCCATTGGTTGCGTCGTAAACCCGCACCAGCCCAGCGCTGTCCTCCAAACGATTGGCGGTGACATACAAGTAGCGCCCGCTTAGGTCGAACACGCCATGCCCGTAGAAGTGGTAGCCCTTTCCCGCCGCAATGGTGTGGGCGAGTTGGCGGCTGTCACCATCAATCACATGCATGCGCGTACCGGGGCGGCGGGCAAACAGCATCGCTTGGCGGGAGTTCGGCCGCAGACAACCGCCGTGACAACGCTCGGGCACGTCGATCATAAAGCGAGTCTGACCATCCAGCGCCACACCAGCGATAAAATGCCCTCCGCTGGGGTCGTCTACCGCGCTGAACAACCAAGCGGCTTCCTCCCGAGCGGGCAGCGCCCAGCTCAGCGGGGTCAGCGCCATGGCGACGCTTCCCAGCCCTGCTTTAAGTATCTGCCGTCGATGCATGGCTTAATCCCCATCGCTGGAGTTGAAGCCGCGCACCAGCCCCAGTTCACCAGCGATCTCGTTACCCAACAGATGACGTAGCTGGCTGATGTCGAGGTAGAGCGACTGCAGGCCACGAAACGCCTCTTCGTCGTCAAGGGAGGGCACCAAGCCCGGCGGTAGCTCGCTGGCCTGAACGAGTGTCTTATCCAGCTGCTCACGGAAAGCCTCGGCGAGTGGTAGCGCATCAGCCTTGCGCAGCAGCGCGGTAAGGCCCGGCAAGAAGCCGGTACGCAGGCCCTCCAGGCTACTCACGATCAAACGAACCGATTGTCCGCTACGCCACGCTTCCGCCAGATAACTGTTGGGGGGAGCACCTTTGAGGCCCATGGGCTCCCCGAGCCGTTTATCTTCGAGTATTTCGAGGGTCTGGATGGCGCTGGCCAGCGTGGTTTCGGTGTAGTCAGCAGTATCAAGATAGTGCTCACCGAAGGCCTGCCAGTCGCGATGCAGCGCGCTTGTGGTATCTGCGAGATGCGTCGTGATGGCCTGCATCAAGTCGCAGGCGGCAGGATCGCTAAGGGCCGGTTCGTTCATGGCGTCGTCATAAAGTAAGTATTCAAGGGCGGGGAAGCCTTGGATCGCCACGCTGTCACTGGCGATATCTTGGGCATCCGGGGCTTCGGCTGCCTTCAGCCAGCCGCGCACCTTACTGCCCACCAGGTTTTTACGGTCCGGCCAGAACTGTAGCTGCCAGCCTCGGCTATTCTGCTCGATCGGGCCGAACTGGATAAAGCGCACCGCCTGCCAGGCTTGATAGGCGCTCAGCCAGTCATTTTCCAGCCGCTGCTTGAGTGCTTCGTCTGGGCGCTGGCAAAAGCGTGTGGCGCTGGCTTCCAGGCGCTCGGAGGCGGCATTCAGCTCGGCATACTGCATTTCCACTGCACCGTGCCAGATATCACGCGGCGTGGGGGTGTCTGTAGCAAAAGAGAGCGGCGCTGCGAGTAGCGCGCAGGCCAGCAAACTCAGGCGGCGAAGAGATGCGATCACGTTAACTCCTTAACAGCAATAACTTACAGAGATTCAAGGAAACGGATAAGTTCCGCTCGCTGGTCTTCAGGCAGTTCACGGTAGCCTTGGATGGCCTTTTCGGATTCGCCACCGTGCCAGAGAATTGCCTCCTCTAGCGTGCGGGCGCGACCATCGTGGAGAAAGCCCGCGCGCGGGTTAACGGTTTGTGTCAAGCCGATGCCCCACAGCGGCGGAGTCCGCCATTCACGGCCATCGGCTTTGAACTCGCTGCGATGATCAGCCAAGGCGTCGCCCATGTCGTGGAGCAGCAGGTCGCTATAGGGCCATATTATCTGGTTCGCCAGCGCCGGGCGGTCGGCATCCGCAGCGGTGCGATGGCGCGGCGTATGGCAGCTGGCACAGCCCAGCGCGTTAAAATGCTCGGCGCCCTGTTTCACCGCTGGGTCATCCATATTACGGCGCATCGGTACCGCCAAGCTGGAGGCGTAGAAAGTTATAAAGTCGGCCACGTCATCGCTGACTTCGGGCGTTCCACCGTCAGGGAAGTCATCGCAGTTCTGGCTTGCCATACAGTCGGTGTGTGGCACCAGGCTGGAGGTCAGCCCCATGTCGCCGGCGAAGGCGTGCATGCTCTGCTGCTCGATACTGGGCTCGCCGGCTTTCCAGCCGAATCGCCCCATGACGGTGGTACCACTACGCGCGTCCCAAACATGATTGGCGCGCCCGGAGATACCGTCGCCATCGGCGTCGTCTGGGTCTGCCGCGGCGATCAGGTCCGCTTCGGGAATCGCTTCCAGCAATCCCAGACCTATCATGGGTGGCGCCAGACGGGGCGAGGTTTGGAGCTCCTCAGGCAGCTCACCGTAGGCAGGCTCAGCAATCGAGTAAAGTGGTTCCTGCAGAGTAACGCTGGCGCCATCGGCGAAACTAACCTCCCGTGGGCGATACTCGATAACCAGCTTGCCCTCAGGCTCTGCACTGGGAATCGCCGCAGTCTGAAGCTGCAGGCCGTAGTTCGGCACCGGCAGCGCACCGCGCTGTTCCAGCGTTGTGGCATCTGCTTGGCTAGCGGGCAGCGAGAGGCGCAGAAACAGCGCGATGGGGTTTTCGTCGCCGGTGGGCGGGTGTCCGCGCCCGTCTTTGAGATGGCAGCCCTGGCAGCTATTGGTATTGAACAATGGGCCCAGGCCATCTCGGGCCTCGGTGCTAGCGGGCGCCGCCACCCAAGGGTTACGGAAAAAGCTGTTGCCAACGCTGAAATCCAAGCGTTTGGTCATCGACATATTACCCAGTGGCAGCGAATAGGCATTATGGTCGAACTGCTCCACCGACCCATCGCCACCGCTCATGGGCGTACTTTGAATAGGAGTCGCTTGATCGCTGGCGTATAGAGGAGCGGCCAACAGCACTAGGAAAAAGCCGTGTTGGAAACAACGATTGGGATACAAAAAGCGCAGAAAGTGATTCATCGCTCTACCTTATGTGCATACTCGCTTGTCAGGACGACAAAAGCCGCTCGACAGCAGAGCTATCGGCGGCTTAGGGACTTGCATCGGGTTGACTAGAAGCGGTGACCGGCATCATCCGGCTGCAGCGACGTCACGCCCAGCTCACCGGCGGCCTCTTCAAGCGATCCGGTTTGCGCCACTAGGGTGAGAATCGCTGCGTTGATCAATTCGTTGCCCTGCTCGTTACCGGGCGCGATCATCATATCGAACGCCATTGGCGAGCTTTCCGCCTCGGCCGCCTGTTTGATGGCATTGAGTCGTGCCATGGTGGCGTCAAGCTGCTCACTCAGAGTGTCGGCAAGTGACTCATCCTGTTGAGCCAACAGGTCTTGCAGAGAAGGCCCCTCCACGACGCTGCCATCGAGGCGCTGATAGCTGCCAGTGTAGATATTCTGAACACCCTGGCCGTTATAGTAGTGGGAGTTGTGGGTATTGTCGCTGAAGCAGTCGTGCTCATCCTCAAAAGAGTTCGCTTCCAGAGCAACTTTCAAGCGCTCACCCGCCAGCTCACCCAGTGAGAGCGAGCCCATACCGAATAGCATACGGCGCAGGCCTTCCTGGTCACTTTCCGCCAGCAGTTCCTGGCGATAGTTGCCCTCGGTTTCCGGCGCCCACTGGGCTACCATCCACTCAAGATCATCAACGAGCAGGTCGGATACCGCGTCCAGGTAGTTGCGGCGGCGATCGCAGTGGCCATGGGTGCAGTCGTCGCCGGTTTGGTAATCACTCACCGGTCGTTCGCCGTTACCCAGCTCGAAGCCATGCAGGTCTTGGCCCCAAAGCAGAAACTCGATGGCATGATAACCACTGGCTACGTTAGCTTCCGAGCCGCCGATTTCATTGAGGTCGGCGATGAGTTGTGGGGTAATCTCGCTAACATCCAGGCTTTCACCGCCCACTTCAATTTGCTCATTGGCGACAATATTAGCCGTGGCGCCTTCATTACCCAGCTCGTGTTGGTAGTCATCGCCTGCCACGTAATCAATCATACCTTCATCGAGCGGCCAGGCGTTTAATTGCCCTTCCCAGTCGTCGACCACGGCATTGCCAAAGCGGAATACTTCGCTTTGCTGATAAGGGATACGCGCCTGCAACCAGGCTTGCTTGGCGGCGTCCAAGGTCTGGGCGGTGGGGTTGGCCAGCAATTCGTCGATGCGCTCGTTCAACACTTCGGCAGCGTTGAGCGCATCGGCGTAATTAGCATGCGCCAGGTCGGCGTAATGATGCACCACGGCATCTGCGCTAACGGTATCGTCAGCAGCGATGTCGGTAGCAACGAAGGCAAAAGGCATCGCTGCGCTAAGCGCAACGATGCTAGCAAGCGGGCGACGGAGCATAATGGCGGGCATTACAGTGTCCTTTTAGCGATGGCGTTAAACAAAGCACTAACATAAAGTGCTGAAACGATAGGGCGTTGAAACAATAGAATGCTGAAACATTGACGCTGGGATCTCGTCTTGTGCTTACCATTGGAATGTAATTCATTAGCTCATGAGATTCAATCCTATTTAATCCCAGATAATGAGCGCTACTGCGTTAGATAACCTTTTTTTGCTTTACGTCACTTTTTTGCTGCCCTGGGAACACCGCTATGCTCGATTACAAACTGCTTCATGCCTTAGCAACCGTGGTCGAATGTGGCGGTTTCGAGCGCGCAGGCGACCTGCTGGGGCTTTCGCAATCGGCGGTTTCCCAGCGAATCAAGGCGCTGGAAGTGCGCCTTGGTCAGCCGGTGCTCATTCGTCATCCTCACTTAGCGCCTACGCCAGCGGGGCAGCGGCTGTTGACCCATTACCAACAGGTACAGCTGTTAGAGCGCGATCTGCGCGGCTCACTACCCACGCTCGACGACCAAGCACCGCGCCTGCGCATTGCCATCAATGCGGATAGCCTGGTCACCTGGTGGGCCGATGCCGTGGCCGCTATTTGCCAGGAAGAGGGGTTACTGCTGGACTTGGTGATTGAAGACCAGGATGTCGGCCTTAAGCGCTTACGCGATGGCGATGTGGCCGCCTGCTTGTGCGCCGCGCCGCAGCCAATCGCTGGGGCACGCTGTGTTGCGCTGGGTGAAATGCGCTATCACCCCTTGGCGACACCCAGCTATGTAGAGCGCTATTTTCCAGAAGGCCCGACGCCGGAAAGCTTTCAGCGCGCGCCAGCCATCGTCTTCGGCCCTCACGATCAGTTGCAGCATCGCTTTCTTGCCCAGTGCGGCTACCACGGACACTTTCCTTACCACCTCTGCCCCTCATCAGAAGGGTTTGCGCGCTTAGCCTCGGCGGGAATCGGCTACGGCATGATGCCGCAACGTCAGGTCGGTGAATTAATGGCGAGCGGCCAACTAGTGAGTATCGCCCCTAGCCATTTTTTAACCGTGCCGTTGTATTGGCATTTTTGGCGGCATAGCGGGCAGCTCATACAGCGACTAACAGAAAGGCTTAAACGTCTAACGCTTTAGCATCATAATACCTTAGGGCGGCGGAAAAACGACTACACTCAAACTACCATTAATGGACGGTGAGAACTTTGCTGCCCCGGCGATGATGGAAAGCCCACTCTCAAAACCACTTAGACAGCCAGTGGTGCCCCGGCACGGGAAAGGAGCCTAGTCAAAAGGGAACGGGGTAAAGAAAACCATTAAAGCGACCCCTATGCATTCTCGACGCTTGACGGCCGGTATTTGCACCGGTTTATTATTACTATTGGTGGGATGTTTTGTGCCGTGGGCGCATGCCGACACCCGGCTATCGGCCTCGCCCAGCCAGCCGAGTTATTCGCTTGCTCCCTATACCGCGTTCTGGCACGCCAACGAACAGACCGCAACGCTTAGCGAGGTGCTCTCTCAAGCGCCTGATTTTGAACAAGCCCATGACCCCGAAGACCTCAATTTTGGCTATACCCAGCAAGATGTGTGGCTGCGCACCCAGGTACACAACGACTCGCCGCAAGCGCAGCGCTGGATAGTTCAGTTTGAGTATCCATTCCTGGACCACGTTACCCTTTACACCCTAGCTCCGTCGTTTAACAACGTGCAGCGAAGCGGCAGCGCGGTTCCCGTTGAGCAGCGTGCGCTCGCCCATCGCCAAGCGGTTTTCCCACTGGAGTTAGCTGCGAACGAAACCGCTACGCTGTATACCCATGTCGCGGCCTCTGGCAGTAAAATGCTGAGTTACAACCTAATGACCCCAGAAGCGTTTTACGCTAAGAACGATCGCCACAATTTTTGGCTGGCCGCCTACTTTGGCATACTGCTGGCGCTTGGCCTCTACAATTTAATGCTGTTCTTTGGCCTAAAAGAACGTTTCTTCCTCTATTACGCTCTCTTCACGTTGGGTTTTACCGTCGCCATCCTGACCTTTAACGGCATTGGCACCCTGATGTTTTGGAGTGCCCTAGGCGACAATACATCACGCCTTGTCGCTATCGGGTTTACCTTTTCGTCTACCATGGGCACTTTTTTTGCCCAAAGCTTTCTTGACACCAAAACCTATGCCCCCCGCTGGCACCGTGCACTCACCTATTTTCGTATCTACTGCCTTCTTGCGCTGACCGCGACCCTGTTGCTACCTATTCAACCCGCCCTGCGGCTCATGGACGTGACCGGTTTTATGGCGGCGCTGCTGATGCTGGTTTGCGGCATTTACGGTTGGTCAAAGCAGATACCCAGTGCCCGTCTCTTTGTCGTGGCTTGGTCGCTTTTCTTGGTCGGGGCTGGCGCTTTCGCACTGCGCAACTTAGGTGTTTTACCGGCTAATTTTATTACCCTGCACGGCATACAGATTGGCTCTGCCCTGGAAATGCTACTGCTGTCGTTTGCACTAGCGGCCCGATTTAACAAGCTAAAGCGGCAAAAAGAGCGCGCCCAGGCGGACATGGTGATGACGCTCAAAAAACAAGAAACCTTGCTAGAGCAAAAGGTTGCCGCCCGCACGAAAGCACTAGAGCATTTAGCCCACTACGACGTACTGACCGGTTTATTAAACCGCCACGGATTAGCGTGCCGCGCTGAAGAAGCGCTGCAACGCAGCCGCCAGCACGGCAAACCGCTAGCGCTAATGATGCTCGACCTGGACCGCTTTAAACCCATCAACGACGACTACGGCCACGAGGCGGGGGATCTCGTTTTAGAAAAAATTGCCGAACGTATCATTCACCTGGCGCGCGCAAATGACCACTGCGCGCGCTTCGGCGGCGATGAGTTCGTCATCATTATGGAGAATATCGAACCTGACGATACCCTCACCACTATTCAAGTACGCCTTGAACAAGCTATCCGCACGCCCATCACGCTCCCCTGCGGCAAGCAAGTCAGCGTGGGCGTCAGCATAGGGGTAAGTACTAACCATGAGACGCAAGCCTGCACGTTGGCGAGCTTGTTACGCGAGGCCGATAGCCATATGTATGCCATAAAGTCATGCCAAGTTGCCGCTTGCTATCGCTACGGCTCGACGAATTCCTAATCGTTAATCAAACAAACTCATACGCTTCATAACGTTGTCGCGTTTTATTTTCCAATGGAACATTGCGCCAGCGACGTGCAGTACCACCAAGCCTAAAATGACCCACCCCAGCCGTTCATGCCACATGAAAAGTTGCTCAGACAGCTGCTCACGCTCACTTATCAAGCCTGGCAAATGCCAATGAAAAAACTCCACCGGAAACCCGCCACTTGCGGTGGCAGCCCAGCCCAATAAAGGCATGACTATCAGCGCCAAATAGAGCAAATGATGCACGCTGGTACTAACAATACGCTCGAACGCATTCAAGGGCGGCTCGTGGTCGGGCACCACGAAAGCCCAGCGGGTGATAATACGCAGCGTCATCAATATAAGGATGGTTACGCCTAGCGTTTTATGGCTGGTATACAACAGGTTGGTAAGCGTATTGCCCACTAGCGCAACGGCTCGTTCAAAGCCCAGAAAGCCTAGCGTTAAACCGCTAGCCAATGAGAGCAGCACTGCCCCCGCCACTAACCAGTGAAGTACCCGATGCGGGTAGATATAGTGATCCAGTTCGTGCATGCAGCGCTCCTAGCAACCATTTATTTGTCTTCATTCTAGTCAGTAACATTGCCTTGCGCTGCTTAAAGCATCGCCCTCGGCATTACGGCTTTCCTAGCCAGTCACTAATCTACTCTATAGCGCTTCGGTTGGCGCCGCTAGCTGCTCACGTATTAACTCGCCCAAACGCCGCGCTGGCTCGGAAGGTCGGTGCGGCGCCCGGTGCAGCGCCAGCTCAATCATCGGCAGTGCGGGCAGGCCGCTACTCTCATCCAGCGGTCTTAATGCGGGTGTTAGCATGCTACGGGTAACCACCACGATCGCCAGCCCGGCGGTCACAAGCGGCGCCAACCCTGTCATGGACTGGCTGGTATAGGCAACGCGCCAGTTGCGCCCAGCGGCTTGCAACGCCTGCTCGGCCACCTCACGGAAAACGTCTGCCCCTGGTGAGTAAAGCGCCAGCGGCAGCGGGTCGCTGAGCAACGGCTGCCGGTCGACACCCACCGCCCACACCAAGGGCTCACGACGAATCACATCGCCCCCCGGCGAGTTGCGTTGCCGGGTCACTAGGGCAAGGTCCAACTCTTTGGCTTTGACTTGCTCCACTAGGTGCACGCTGGTGCCGCAGATCACTTTTAAGCCAACCGCCGGATAAAGTTGATGAAAATAAGCAAACACCGAGGGCAGTAGCGAGGCGTAATCTTCGGGGATACCCAAGGTGAGATCCCCCGTGACCTGACGTGCCTGCATATCGCTCCAGGCTTCGTCGTTAAGCGCTAATAAGCGCCGTGCATGGATCAGCAAGCGACCGCCTTCCGAGGTAAAGCGTATCCGCCGCCCTTCCCGCTCGTGCAGCGTGAGCGCTAGCTGCGCCTCCAACCGCTGCAATTGCATGCTCACCGTGGACTGGGTATACGCCAAGCGTTTAGCCGCCGCCGTCACACTGCCGGTGTCAGCAATCGCTACCAGCGTGCGCAATAGGGTGAGGTCCAATGTAGGTGCCCGCATACATCACCAGCCTTGATGAAAACTATCAAAAAAGATCGATATTGTGATGTGTTCACGACGAGTATGCTGCTCGGCACATGCACTAATCAAGGAGATCGCTCATGCATCCCGTTCACTCCCCCGTCATATTTCCACGTTGGTACAGTGTTGGCGCGGCATTAGTGGCCGTGATGCTTTGGAGTGCGGCACCGCTGCTAGCGGAGTTTGCTAAAGCGACGCCGCCCCTACAGCTAACCGCCGTTACGCTATTAGCCGGCGCATTAGCGACGCTGCCATTAAGCCGCCGCGCCAATGTGGCTGCCTGCGGCAAGGGCTGGCAGCTCAGTGTTTGGGTGGGTATTCCACTGCTGATTTTTGGCGCCGTTAGCACTTACTTTATTGGCATGCGGTTAGCCCCTGCCGCTGAAGCAGCGCTGATTACCTACACTTGGCCGGTGCTATTCGTGCTACTTAGCCAGTGGAGTCGTTTCGGCCGTTTGCGCCTTGCGGGTATTTTGGGCGCTTTGATTGCGTTTTCAGGCGCGGCGTTACTGTTAGTGCCACAGGCGATCAGCGGCGGCCTGGGCGGCGCCACAACAGGCTACGCATTGGCGCTTTTAGCCGCCTGCTGCTGGGCCACTTACTCCTGGCTGTGCCAAGCAGCACCGGTGGCACTGACACCGTTATTGCCTCGGCTACTGCTTATCGCTTGCGCTATCGCCGTGGCCGCCAGCCTGTTCCTTGAAGGTCACCTCGCCTTGCCTAGCAGCGAAGCCTTATTAGCAGGCATCGCGCTGGGATTAGGCCCTTATGGCGTCGCCATGGTCGCTTGGGATAAAGCGCTGCGCTGGGGGCATGCTAGCCTGGTGGGCAGCCTCGCCTACGGCGTCCCCATCTTAGCGGCGCTACTGCTGGTGCTTGCTGGCATGAGCGTACTCGATTGGCATTTACCCGTTGCCGCCGTGCTGGTGGTAGTGGGTTGCCTCAAAGCGGGTCGCTAATCAGCCTGAAAACTGGCTGCCTCACCAACTGAAATGCCCTTGCCGCGGGTAGCGACAGGGGCATTGGTTCCTGAATTCAGGCTTTAACCGTTCAGGCTAACCAGCAATTACAATTCCGGGGCGATATTCGTCGGTTGGCTATCAACGTCCAATTCAAATAAACCGCTCCCTGCAGCGCTAAAACCGCTTGCAATCACCGTATACGTACCAGGGAGCAACGACTCTTGCAGGCGTGAATCGGTGCCACCTGCGCCATCGTCGTCACTAGCCGCAACGCCCTGACCGCTAATTTCTAAAAAAGTATCGAAGTCTGAAGAGCGCATTTCTAGCGTGACTAACGAACTCTCTTCGACCGTCAGCTGATAGGTGAGTGATTCACCGCTATACCAACCGCTAAGCACCTCCCCTGGCGTGAGCGCCCCGTCGTTGCGCAGCTGCCCCTCATCCGGTAACTCATGCGGTTCCACCGAAAGTGTATAAACACCGTTGCCGTCGCCGAAGGCGCTGCGTGCCGTCAGTGTGTAATCACCTGACGCCAAGAAATCGGCAATGCGGGCGTCTAAATTACCGGCGCTGTCGTCGTCTTCACGGGTGTAACCATTGGGTCCTTCAACTTCTAGATAAGCATCGAAGTCGTCAGAGCGCATATTGAGTTGGTAAAGCCCAGCCTCGTCAATGGTCAGCGATATCTCGTGAGCGTCACCTTGCAGCCAACTATCGACCGGCTCACCGACAGCGATCGTGTCGGCCTGGGTAAGCTCAACAGTACGGCTTTCGACGCTAAACGGGCCGTAACTATGGGCATCGGCACCGCTCACCACCACCATGTAGTCACCGCTTTCGTCAATACGATGGCGAACGGTAGCTGCATTATCGAGCAGCTCTAGCTGGTCATCATATAGCGCCACAACGCCTTGTAAGGCACCCGCTAAGGAAATTTCCACGACCTCACCTTCGTCTAGTGAGATCATATAGCGCTTGAACCGGCTGCCATCGTTACCGTTAAGCTCACTCGCTGAGGTTATTTCCCCACGCAGGCGTTCATCAAGCGTGAGTTTTTCTAAGCCTACAAGCGCCCCAGCAAGCGGTGGCTGCTCAGCATCTCCAGCTTGCTCGCTTAGCGCCTCTTCCGCGGGTTGCTCCGGCAGCGGGACCACCTGAGCAGCGAGAAAGCCAACGGCCACGCCGCCAACCGCTACTAAAATAAACCCCAGCGAAGAAGATTTAGCCATGAACGTGTCCTTAACCAGTCGTAATAATAAATTTAATTAATCAAGCCGAACCGATTGTAAAGCGCCAACGCCCTTCAAGTTAGGGCTTGATGAAAAATAATGCTTTGCATATCACTGTTTATTGACGCCACTCATACTTGTCTTGATAAGTGGCTGAAACATAAGGGCACTTAAGCGAAGAGTAAAGTTCTTAATTTTGAACCTATTTGCGCCGATCTTCTCAAAGCTTGCTGACTGCCAACAACAACGTTACTATCGTAGGGCCTATTAGGCACCTCATCGAAGAATGCGAATTCGCAATACTCAACCCTGAGGTAACTCCCATGGGAGCTCACACTAGACTACTCCGAACGATTTGCTTGGCAGCGCTAATAATAAGCAGCGCTGCCAACAGTGCATTGGCACATGACACGTCGACGCAAGAAGGCGTCGCCTCCTTTTACAGCGACCGCTTTCAAGGCCAAACCACTGCAAGCGGCGAACCTTTTGACCAACAGGCGCTGACCGCTGCTCATCCGAGTCTGCCTTTCGGCACCAAGGTACTGGTCACGCGGGAAGATACCGGCCAAGAGGTAGAGGTTCTGATTAATGACCGTGGCCCCTTTGTGCAAGGGCGCATTATTGATTTATCCAAACGCGCGGCAGTCAAGCTTGGCATGCTCCGCCGCGGTACGGCACCGGTCATGGTCACGCTACTGGATTAACGGATAACACATCCTTGGTAGGTGTGTGATACCCCTTAGCCTCAGCAGGTAATTAAATAAGCGCTGTAATAGTACAAAATAGGGCGGCCAGCCATGGTGCGTCCTATTTTTTTGTCTGCTTTTACACAAGGGCATTGGCGAACTTGCAAGCAGGCTAATAGTCTTTATGCTGCACTGAGTTCAATACGCTACGTGTCCACAGGAGGCAATAATGCAAACACGCTTTTATACGCTCACCGATTACCCCAAAGGTCTGCCTAAGCGCGACCTCTTTAAGTTAGAAACGCAAACCCTGCCCGAACTGGCCGAAGGCGAAGTGCGCATTCGTAACCGGTGGCTGTCTGTTGACCCTTACATGCGTGGCCGTATGAGCGGCATTCGCACCTACGTGGACCCGTTTGAAATCGGCAAACCCATGGAGGGCGGGGCCATTGGCGAAGTAATCGCATCACGCGATGCGCGCTTAAAAGAGGGTGACATCGTTAATCATATGGGCGGCTGGCGCGATATCGCCCAACTGCCTGCGGAAGGCGTCACGCCACTGCCCGACATTGACGTTCCCGAGCAGGCCTACCTGGGCGTATTGGGAATGCCCGGCATGACCGCTTGGACCGGCCTCAACGTCATTGCCGAATGCAAGCCTGGCGATAACGTTTTAGTCAGTGCCGCCAGCGGAGCGGTAGGTTCACTCGCCGTTCAACTGGCCCGCGCGAAAGGCTGCCACGTCGTGGGCATTGCAGGCGCTGCACATAAGCTGGCCTGGCTAGAATCGCTCGGCGTCGAACCCGTGAGCTACCGCGACAGAGATGCTTATGAGCTTAGCGACGCTATTCACCTTGCCAGCCCAAATGGTATTGACGTGTATTTTGAAAACGTTGGCGGCGACTGCCTGGAAGCGGCACTCAGTCAGTTGAACGAAGGCGCGCGCATAGCGGTATGCGGCATGATCGATAGCTACAATGCCGAGCAACCCACGCCTGGACCTCGCAACCTTGTCCAGTTGGTGATGCGCAAAGCCAAAATGCAGGGCTTTATCGTCACCGACCACTGGGACCACTACCCTGAGTTTTTAAAAGAAGTGGCCCCGCAAGTGGCTGAGGGCAAGCTCACCTATAAAGAGACGGTGAAAGAAGGCCTGGAAAGCACCCCAGACGCCTTCCTGGCACTGTTTGAAGGCGGCAATACCGGCAAGATGCTGGTCAAGCTATCGTCTTAAGAGCGCTTTCTTAAAAGCAACGCCTTCAAATAAGGCGACTTAAGACTCCCGCTGTTTCTCCCTGCTGCGGCGATAAATACGTCGTGGCAGGGTGCCCGCCTAATATAAAAGAATTAAATCGTTAGACCAATGGCGAATTGATAATTAAAATCATTGATAATCAAGGTGTGCTCTAACCCATCGGCGCTGTCGATGGGTTAGCGCGCGTTGTGGGTTCGGCGCTTGGCCACTGGATTAAGCGCAGCAACACATCAATGAAGGGACATCTCATGGAAGGAAGTACGCGCAATTACCGCAAATGGCCGCCCGTCATTGCGGGCCTGCTGCTATTCGTCGCGGGCCTGGCGCTGGCCGTCGGTGGCGGCAAGCTACTCAGCCTGGGCGGCAGCGCCTACTACTTAATTGCCGGGCTTAGCATTATTGCCTGCGGCATTTTACTCGCTATGCGCCGTGGCGCCGCACTCTGGCTCTATGCGCTGACGCTTTTTGCAACGCTTGCATGGGCGCTTTGGGAAGTCGGCCTGGACTGGTGGCAACTAGTCCCCCGCGTTGCCATCCTCAGTTTGATCGGCATTCTGCTACTGCTGCCCTGGTGGCGTAAACCGCTGCGCTCAAAGGGCGGCAGTCTAGCGCTAGTGGGCAGCATTGCGGCCGCCGTTATCGTCGCCATTGCCAGCCAATTTAGCGACCCCGGCAGTATCGAAGGGTCGCTGGCCAATAACCGCCAAGCCACAGCCGAGAGCGTTAACCCTGCCCAGGTGGCGGGCGATGATTGGCCTGCCTATGGCGGCACTAACGCGGGCACCCACTACTCCTCGCTTGAGCAGATCACGCCCGACAACATCGGCGAGCTTGAAGAAGTCTGGCGTATGCAAACCGGTGACGAAGCAGGCCCTAATGCGCCCCCGGAGATCACCAATCAGAATACGCCGTTAAAAGTGAACGACAGCCTGTATATCTGTACCTCCCATAGCCGCGCGATGGCGCTTTCCCCGGAAACCGGTGAAACTCTATGGTCGTTTGACCCCGAGATTAGCACCATGGGGGCGGATGACTTCTCCGGCTGGGCGCACATGACTTGCCGCGGCCTCGCCTACTACGATGCGGCCAGCTATGCAGCGACTGAGAGCACGCCTAACGACGAAGCGGCGCGCTCTTTCGATATCTTCGATGACGGCGATATTTTCAGCCTGGATCTCTCCTTCCTATCTCTACTATTCGGTGTTGAAGAAAACGACAGCACGCAGCTAATGATGGTCAGTGAAACCGACGTTATGTGCCCGCGCAGGCTCTACCTGCCCACGGCGGATGCGCGCTTGATTGCGCTGAATGCCGACACGGGCGAGCGGTGTGCCAGCTTTGGCGATAACGGCGAAATCGATCTGACTAACAATATTGGCGAGTTCTCTCCAGGTGGTTATTACTCAACGTCGCCCGCCACCGTGACCGAAAACCTGATTATTCTGGGTGGCCATGTCACCGACAACAGCTCTATTGATGAACCGTCCGGCGTTATCCGCGCCTTTAATGTACATACCGGCGAGCTGGTGTGGAACTGGGATAGCGGCAACCCTGACGACACCGATCCATTAGCCGAAGGCGAAAGCTACACGCGCAACTCTCCTAACGTGTGGGCGCCAATCAGTGTTGATGAAACGCTGGGTCTCGTTTACCTGCCGATGGGTAACGCTACACCCGACCAATATGGCGCCGACCGCAGCGAGAATGATGAAACCTACAGCGCTGGCCTAGTCGCTCTTAACCTGGAAGATGGTCAGGTCGAGTGGGTTTACCAGTTTGTACACCACGACCTGTGGGATATGGATACACCGGCACAACCAGTGCTCATTGATCTAGCCACCGATAACGGCACCCAGCCTGCGGTTATTCAGCCAACCAAGCAGGGTAGTCTCTATGTGCTGAACCGTGAAACCGGCGAGTCGATTGTGCCCATCGAAGAAGTGCCCGTGCCACAGGGTGCGGTGGAAGGCGACTGGACAGCCGAGACGCAGCCGCGCTCAGCGCTTAACCTGCTGCCACCACCGCTCACCGAGCGCGATATGTGGGGCGCCTCACCGTTTGACCAGATGATGTGCCGCATTCAGCTCAACTCTTTACGCTACGAGGGCCAATACACGCCGCCTTCGCTGGAAGGCAGCATTGTCTATCCTGGCAACGTGGGTGTAATGAACTGGGGCGGTGTCGCCGTTGATCCTAAACGCCAAGCCCTCTTCACCGGCGCTAAATACCTAGCGTTTGTGTCTACGTTAGTGCCCCGCGATCAAGTCGAAGAAGGCCAGGGATCGGCGAGCGAACAGGGTCTGCAAGCCAACGCGGGCGCACCCTATGCCGTGGAACTTGGCCCGCTGCTCTCGGTACTCGGCCTGCCCTGCCAAGCGCCCTCCTGGGGTGATGTGGCCGGTATCGACCTGCAAAGTAACGAGGTGGTGTGGAAGCACCCTAATGGCACCACCCGTGACAGCATGCCGTTTGATCTACCCATTGGCTTGAACGTCGGCGTTCCTGCGCTCGGCGGCCCGCTGACGACTGCTGGCGGAGTGTCGTTCTTGAGCGGCACGTTGGATCAGTACCTACGTGGTTACGACATCACCACCGGCGAAGAGCTGTATAAAGCGCGCCTACCGGCAGGCGGCCAAGCGACGCCGATGACGTATACCGGTGAGGATGGCCGTCAGTATGTGGTCGTCACAGCGGGTGGTCACGGTACCTTTGGCACCAAGATGGGCGATTACGTGATTGGTTACGCGCTACCGGAAGATTAATAGCGCCAGCGCACCACTAACGTAACGAAAAACGGGCGGCCTCAAGCAAGAGGACCGCCCGTTTTTACGTTTGCAACGCTTTAAAAACTGACTTCCACGCCACCGTAAACGCTGCGCCCCGGGGCAGGTTCGTAGAAACGCCCGTATGAGCCGTTCAAGCGCACGTTGGCATAGTGCTCCTCATCCAGCAGATTGCGCACACCGACGTAAGCATTCAGCCGCGTGTCGCCACCCAACTGCCAGCCATCTCCCACTCGCAGGTTCACTAGCCAGTAGCTATCGACCTCTGTCTCGTTGGCATTGTCCGCGACCATATCGCCCACGTACTGGGTTTCCAGGGTCGCAAAGCGCTCATCCAGATTCTCCCAGGCAAGCTGATTCACCCAGGTTTGCTCAGGCAGGCCGGGGATGCGATTGCCATCAAAGCTCTCCGCCTTTGTGGAAAAACGATCAAACTCATAGCGAGCTAGCGTTAAGGCGCTATCCAGCCGCCACTGGTCGGCTAATTGCCAGCCCA
This sequence comes from Halovibrio sp. HP20-59, assembly GCF_033052795.2. Lineage (NCBI taxonomy): Bacteria > Pseudomonadati > Pseudomonadota > Gammaproteobacteria > Oceanospirillales > Halomonadaceae > Halovibrio > Halovibrio sp. HP20-59. The sequence goes on along the minus strand of NZ_JAWJUW020000008.1, from coordinate 102,790 downwards.
ACGCCAACTCAATGCCGTCGCGGTCGGTATCGCCCGCATTTCGATAGAGAGTGCGCCCCCCATCTTCTTCGTAAGGCACCAACTCATCGCGGACACGCACCGAAAACAGCGCCAAATCGTAATCCATCGACAATGCTTCAACGAAGCCCCGAAGCCCTATCTCACGGCTCCAGGATTTTTGTGGCGACACCGAGGGATTAAAACCGCCGCCCGAAGGGTTAGCAAACTCCGAGAACGCGGGGGTTTCAAATGCCGTGCCGGTGTTGATATAGGCCTGATGCTGCGGACGATAACGGTAGCTTAGCCCCGCCGAGCCGCTCCACTCGTTGAAGGTTTGCTCCTCACTTTGGTCGCCATCGTTCTGGTAGCGATCATCTATTTCCAATTCAACCCGGTCAAAGCGAGCGCCAAGCGAGAATGTTACCTGCTCGGTCAGCGCAAGATCGCCCTGGGCAAATACTCCGGCCGAGGTTGCTGTTTGGGTCTCTTCCGCCAACTGCCTGCCTACCACACCCTGCGAATCAACATCATTCCTAAAGCGCTCATCGTCTTGGCGCGCCACATCAACACCGCTGATGTAGCTTAGCGGCAGGCTACCCAGGCTGATTTCATGGTGAAACTCGGCACTCGCGCCCAGGTAATCACGCTGATAGCCGATGCGGCTGCCTGACCCATGCACAAATGGCAGCTGCTGCTCAAAATCGCGCTGAGAAATAAAGCCTTTTAGGTAAAGCTCACCGGTGCCGACGGACAAATCTTCGTACTGTAGACCCAGCAACTGTTGATCGACGTTTTGCCCAGCGTCTAGGGCGAGCGAGTTAGGCGCGGCTTGATCACGCCCTGCGGCCACTTCTCCGGCGTTCAAAGCACCGGGGTCTTCAGAACGCGGGTTATCGAGCAGATTGATGATTGCGGTTAACGCGCGGTCGCTGCCTAGTTCGCGCCGCAGCTTGGCATTCAGCAGGTACTTTTCTGTGGAACTCTGTTCGCGGTAGCCGTCTACATTGAGCGCCGAGAGGCTCACATGGTGCGACCAATCCCCCTGGGCGCCGCCGGTTTGCAGCGACGCTTTGCGGTAGCCATCGCTGCCCGCTCCAACACGCACGCTCGTCCCTGGGTTATCGCGCCCATCGGCGGTGGTGACATCAATCACCCCACCCGCTGCATTGCCGTAGAGTACTGACGAAGGCCCGCGGATCACCTCAATGCGCTCAGCGCTGTCCAGGTCAATGGCATCTAGCTGCGCCTGGCCATCCGGCAACGTATAGGGAATACCGTCGACCATGATGGTAATACCACGCACGCCAAAAGGCGCGCGTGCGCCAAAACCACGAATGGAAATTCGCTGGCCTTGGGCAAAATTATCGCGGTTCTGCAGGAACACCCCTGGTACGCGCACCAGCGACTCATCCAGCCGCACACGCTGCTGGCCCTGAGCAATGGCCTCGCGGTCGAGCGTTGAAACCGCGGCGGGCGTAGCGTAAAGCTCTCTGGACAAGCGTGGCGCCGTGACTTCCAACGTGGCCATCGTACTGTCACTCGTCGAGCTTTCCTGGGCCCAGCTTTGACCTGAAACAAAACAGCTTAATAAACAAAAAGACGTGGTGGTTACTTTTAGCACAAGGCCCTCATCAATGACTGAAGGTGAAACGGATGGCGAGATTGAACGATCTTTTACTCGGCTAGTCGCATAGGGACAGCTAAGGTATGGATAATATTTTTGATCGTACTTAAGGATAGCACCTAAAACAGTGCCTACACTTGTACCGTTACCCCAATGAAAGCAAAGGAGGCTTCATGGCGTTTACCGCGACTGATCCAATCAAGATGATTTTTGCCGTTATACTTCCCCCACTCGGCGTATTTTTTGAGGTCGGTTTTAAAGGACATTTCTGGTTGAATATTATTTTAACGCTGTTTGGTTTCGTGCCAGGCATCATCCATGCGTTTTATGTGATATTGAAGCATTAGGGTTTGATCGAAACGTGTAAAAATGACGCCGCCTAAGCTAACGCTTAGGCGGCTTTTTTACGTATTAACGTGGGCTGGCATGGCGACGTTTGTGCAACTCATGAACGCGTTCATCCAGCTCAGCGATGGGGCCTTCTACCTTGATTCCAGGCGCAACCTGTTGAATAGGCAAGGTCGCGACAGGCGGTGGCGCGACTCTCATATCCCCAAGCCAGCGACTCAACTGCTCGGATGAGCTGACATAAACAATCTTCCCGAGCCCAACCCAGCCATGGGCAGCAGCGCACATGGGGCAATGTTCTCCTGAGGTATAGACCGTCGCCAGTGCTCGCGCCTCTGGCGTCATATGCTGAGCAGCCCAGCGCGCCAGGGCGAATTCGGGGTGCTGGGTAGAATCCCCACCAGCAATGCGGTTACGGTCTTCCGCCAGTACCGCACCCTCTGCGCTTACCAATACGCTACCAAAGGGTTCGTCACCCGCATTAAGGGCTTCTTCGGCCAGTTCAACGGCACGGGTTAAGTAAGCAAACTCTTGATCATTTAACATGTGCGTTCCTTATAGTAGCTAGTAGCCATTGGCCCACTGCATTTACCCCTTTGCCGCCGCTGGCGCTTCTTCGACAAGCTCTTCTTGCAACGCCTCTCCTTCACTACGGGCTATCACGGAGGTGCCGACCAAGTCGCCTGTCACGTTTAGCGCCGTACATCCCATCCCCACCAGTGCATCAATCGCGGTGAGTAGCGCGACAGTCTCAATCGGCAGGCCCACTTGCGCAAACACCGTGGCAATCATGATGATTCCGGCCCCCGGCACCCCTGCCGTGCCCACCGACACTAGCGTACCGATTAACACTATTTGCACCATACTAATAAAATCTAGCGGTGCACCAATCACGTTGGCGGCAAATACTGCCGAGATGGCTATACGAATCGCCGCCCCATCCATATTTAAAGTAGCCCCTAACGGCAGACTGAAACCATAGATGCTTTTGGGAATTGCTAAGCGGTGGGCAGCATTCACCGTTAGCGGTAACGTACCCGAGCTACTTTGGGTGGCAAACGCTGTGGCCATTGGCGTGCGCGCCTCACGGAAGAAAGTACGCAGCTTCACGCCAAACAGCCGCATGATGCCGCAATAAATCAGCAGCTGGGTTGCCAGGGCGATATACAGCACAACGACCATATCACCCAATGACAGCAGCGTTTCTAGACCTTGTTGGCTCACCGTTTCAGCGACAATCGCAAACACGCCGATAGGCACGTAGTGCAACACCCCCGACATCACCTTTAAGGTGACCTCGTTGAGCGCTTCAATCACACCGTAAAGCCGCTCACCCATGGCATGCTGGCGCTCAGATTGACGCATTTTTAACAGCGCAATACCAAATACCAGCGCCGTAAAAATAATGCCCAGCATATTAAGCTCGGTGAAAGCGCCGATAATATTATTGGGTACAATATTCAGCAGCGTATCGACAACGCCAGGATTGTCGGGCACAGAGAAATCAGCGCTCTCATCCAGCGTCATCCCACTGCCGGGACTAAACAGCGTAGCGACGGTTAACCCCACCATGATTGCCAATGCTGAAGAGGCTAGGTAATAACAAAACACCTTGCCGCCAACGCGCCCCGCACTGCCCTCTCGGGACTGGTTTACCCCCACCATCAGCGTAAACAATACGATGGGCACAATCAGGAACGTGAGCAGCCGCAGCAGCAAATCCCCCAGCGGCGCTAGCCAGGCAGCCACCGTCTCACCGCCAACAAGCCCAACCGCAACGCCCAGCACCAGCGCGACAGTGACGCGTAAAATCAACGATGCCTGAGCATAGGCCTTCCATATACGAGTCATTTGCGTCCCTACAGATTTGAAGAAGTTGGTAGGTCTAATTTGATAAGCCTACACCACACCTTATTAGTGTGGCACAGCGATATCGACCCAGTGAGTAGGTGGTAGCAAAGCAAGGCTTGCCCGCATGGTGCAAACGGGTCGACTTGATATACTGGATGGGCGAAGTTTGGGTGATCGCCTTGTCGATCTGCGGGAAACGCCTGACATGACGACCCACTTAAGACGAAATTTTTCAGGAGTGCCAATGAACGCAATCAACCCCAACAAGCTGCACCACAGTAAATGGACGGCGGCGCATCCGCTTAACAAAGAAAAACACTTTATGGTGACCCAACTACTGCGCGATGAAGAAGAAAACGTAGTGGACGTGGTGATTGAAGCGATCCACTCTCACCGCGAAATCAGCCTTCCCTGGCAGGCGTTAAAAGACGACAGCGTGTGGAGAATGGGCTGGCAATAGAGACGCTCACAGGACTCAAAGGAAAGATAACCAAGAAAGGCTTTGACACCTCGAACAATTCGTGACACTGTAGCGTCAGTTGGTTAGCAAGCAAGCATGGTTTCAGAAGTGTACGAAAAAGATTTAGAAATGTACGAGATAGACGTGTACGAAATCTTTCGGCAAGCCTGTAATTGTATTCCTTGTTTTATCCGCTATTAATCTGGGTGATACCAGGAACTTTACTAAGCGTATTTGCGCGAAAGGATTTTATTATGTCTACTGGCACAGTTAAGTGGTTCAACGATACTAAAGGCTTCGGTTTTATTGCTCCTTCTGACGGCGGCGATGACCTGTTTGCCCATTTCTCTGAAATTCAAGCAGACGGCTTCAAAACCCTGCAAGAAGGTGCTAGCGTTTCTTTTGACGTTACCCAGGGCAAGAAAGGCCTTCAAGCTTCAAACATCAAGCAAACTTCTTAACATTTATTGTTAACAGTTTGCCCGAACCTTTCGAGGTTCGGATAACAAGGCCCGCTTATGCGGGCCTTGTTGCGTTTGGCTACACAAAAGTTGCGCTTGAAGTGTATGAGCGCTGCGTTTGAGGGCAACTAGAGACGTCGCCACTGCACCACCCGCACATCCACTGTCACCACCAGCTCCTCAAGCGCCGCTGCGCGAGCACGCCCTTCAGCGCTGGCCCGGTAAAGATGCGGCGTCATCGCCAATAGATCGGCAATTTCGTTACTTCCATTGAGTGCAAGCGAGTAGCTTACTTTCTCGCTGTTATGGTGGTTAAAACCTTCGGGTGCTTCCGACTCACTAGAACGCTCAGCTTTTAACGTAGGGTAAATAATCTCTCGCAGTTCCCGCAAGTGATTGGGCCCCGCCTCAACTTGTAGCAGCACGCCACCGGTTTTCAGCACACGGGCAAACTCGCTAACCACCGGAAAGCCAAACATGCACAGCACGCTATCCAGCGTTCCTGTCTGCACCGGCAAGTGCGCATTACTACCCACGACCCAGCTGATTAGCGGTGCCTGCTTAGCATCCTGTTTTGCTGCGGCCAGTACCGCCCACTTAGAGATATCCAGCCCCATCAACGAAAGTGGCTGCGCGTTAGTCGCCACGTCAGCTAATTGGCGAAGATAGTAACCTTCACCGCAGCCCGCATCCAGGCAGCTAAATGGCGGGTTGCCTGCCGTTTGACCCTCGGCATGGCTCAACACAACATGACTGACAGATTCGGCAATCGGTTGATAATGCCCTGCTTTAAGAAAGCGCTGGCGAGCGGCCACCATCGCCTTGCTATCACCCGGATCATGGGAGCGCTTTTGCTGCACAGGCAGTAAATTAACGTAGCCCTGCTTGGCTATATCAAAGCTATGCCCATCAGGGCAGCGCCACGTATTGCCCGCCACATATAACGGCTCACCATCCAGCGGGCATGCCAACGCTTGAAAAGGGCTTATGCTCATAGGCGTTTCATCATTAAATAAGAGAGTGTGGATAAAAAATGACCAAGAAAGTGCTGTTTAAAGAATACGATGACGCTCAAACACGCTAAAGGCTAACACACCATGCATCGACTGCTGCGCATACCGGGCGCTTGGCCCTACCTAGTGGCCATCTTCCTCAATGCCTTTGTAGATCTGGGGCACAAGATCGTCATTCAGAACACGATCTTCAAAAGTTACGATGGCGAAGCGCAGGTTGTACTCACCGCACTGGTCAACGGACTTATCCTGCTGCCGTTTATTTTGCTGTTTAGCCCGGCGGGCCATGTGGCTGACAGCTATCCCAAGGTACGTGTTCTGCGCACATCGGCCTGGGCCGCCGTCGTGGTCTCACTGGGCATCACCGCCGCCTACTACCAGGGCTGGTTCTGGCTGGCCTTTTCCATGACGCTGCTGCTGGCGATTCAATCGGCCTTTTACTCACCGGCCAAATACGGCTTGGTAAAAGGGCTCTTCGGCAAGCCGCGTTTGGCGGAAGCCAACGGGCTGATCCAGGCCGTTACCATTGGCGCCATTCTAGCGGGCACCGTGGCGTTTACCGCGCTATTTGAGACCTGGGTCTCACCGCAAGATCAAACCCCAGCGCAGCTGTTACGCCAAATAGCCCCCCTGGGCTGGCTGCTGGTGCTCAATAGCGCCCTTCAGGTGGTGACGCTTTACCGCCTTCCGCTTGATAACGCTACTCGGTCAGATACACCGCTGACCTGGCAGCGCTACATCAAGGGCACTGCCCTAAAAGACAATCTGCGAATTATCGCTCGCCAGCCTGTCATCAGGCTCTCCATTATCGGCCTTGCCACCTTTTGGTCAGTGGGCCAAGTGCTACTGGCGGCCTTTCCCGCTTATGCCAAAGATGCCCTGAGTATCGATAACACCTTAGTGCTCCAGGGTATTCTCGCCGCTAGCGGCATCGGGATTGCGCTGGGTTCTCTATTTGCCAGCAAATTTTCCCACAACCGTATTGAAACCGGCTTGATTCCCGTTGGCGCCGTTGGGGTGGCTGTGGGTTTATGGTGCTTGCCGCTGTTAACCACGCCCGTAAGCCAGGCGCTGAACTTTGTGTTTATCGGCATCATGGGCGGGCTTTTCATTGTGCCGCTTAACGCGCTGATTCAGTTTCACGCCGCCGATAATGAGCTAGGCACCGTGCTGGCCGCCAACAACTGGATTCAAAACATCGCCATGCTGGGCTTTTTGGTGCTCACGGCGCTGTTCGCGTTGGCGGGAGTGAATAGCCACTACCTGCTGCTACTGATCGCTACCGTGGCCATGGTGGGCGGTGGTTACACCATTGTTAAGCTGCCCCAAAGCTTGGTGCGTTTTCTGTTGAGCTTCTTACTGACTCGCCGCTATCGTGTCGACGTCCATGGCTTGCAGAACCTGCCCGCCCAGGGCGGCGTGCTGCTATTGGGCAACCATATCAGCTGGGTGGATTGGGCCATGGTACAGATTGCCAGCCCCCGCCCAGTGCGATTCGTAATGCTCAGATCAGTTTACCAGCGTTGGTACCTGCGCTGGTTCTTCAAAGCCTTGGGCTGTATTCCTATCGAACGCGGCAGCGGTGCCGAAAAAGCCTTGGCCGATGTGGCGGAACAGCTCAACGCAGGCGAGGTGGTGTGCCTCTTTCCTGAAGGGGCGATCAGCCGCACTGGTCAACTGGGCGAATTCCGCCGCGGCTACGAGCGCGCCTGTGAGATGGCGAATCCAGATGTCAAAATTGTGCCTTTTTATCTACGTGGCCTGTGGGGCAGCCAGTTCTCCCGCTCATCCAGCAAGCTTAAAGAGCTGCGCAATGCACCTCTACACCGCTCCTCGGTAGTGGTCGCTTTTGGCAAGCCGCTGCCCAAAGACACCTCTGCCGATGTGCTTAAACGGCGTATTTTTGAGCAGGCTACCCGCTCTTGGCAGCGGGCCATGGGCGAGCTCCCGAGCCTGCCTAACGCCTGGATTCAGAGCGTTAAGCGCCGCCCTAGCGACCTTGCCCTGGCCGATACGCTGGGCCGCCCACTCAACGCAAGCCAAGCGCTCACCGCCAGCCTGCTGATGGCCAAGCGACTTCGCAAGCTCAACCCCGGGCAGAACGTTGGCCTACTGCTACCCACTAGCAGCGCCGGGGTTATCACTAATATGGCCACGCTGCTGGCGGGTAAAACGGTGGTGAATCTTAATTACACCGCCGACCATGAAGCGCTGACCTCCGCCCTTTCCCAGGCGAAAATCGCGACCGTCTTCACCTCACAGCGCTTTGTGAAGAAGCTTGAGCAGCGCGGGCTCGACGTTCGCCAATTACTCAACGAAAAACAGGTGGTTTTTTTAGAAGACCTGCAAAGCACGATTGGCCGTGCTGAGCGCTTGAGTACCTGGCTTGCGGTGCGGATATTGCCGACGTGGCTACTACAGCGCTGTTTCTGCCACGGCCACGATGCCGACGCCACCGCCGCTATCCTGTTCTCCAGCGGAAGTGAAGGCGAACCCAAAGGCGTGATGTTGAGCCACCGCAACCTGATGGCCAATATCAAGCAAACCTCCGACGTGCTCAACACCCAGAGCAACGACGTGGTAATGGGCTCACTGCCGCTGTTCCACGCCTTTGGCCTTACGGTCACCCAACTGCTACCGCTGATTGAAGGGCTGCCGTTGGTATGCCACGCCGACCCCACCGATGCCCCCGGCATTGCGGGCGCTATTGCCAAGCACAAAGCCACTATCATGTTCGGCACCTCCAGCTTTTTAAGGCTGTTTGTACGCAGCACAAAGGTGCACCCGCTGATGTTGGAAAGCTTGAGGATAGTAGTTGCCGGGGCCGAAAAACTCGATGAAAACGTACGTACCAGCTTTGCGCTGAAATTCCATAAGCCTATTTATGAAGGCTACGGCGCCACGGAAATCGCCCCAGTCGCTTCAGTGAATCTTCCCGACGCCATGGGCGTTCATTTCCAACCGATCCAACGCGGCAGCAAGCCAGGCTCCGTGGGTATGCCGTTACCCGGCACCAGCTTCAAAATCGTCGACCCTGACAGCTTTGAAGAGCTGCCGACCGGCGAGGCCGGCATGATATTGATTAGTGGCCCGCAAATAATGCAAGGCTACCTTAATGACCCCAACCGCACGGCCAAGGCGCTCCACGAGGCCGATGGCCACCGCTGGTACATTACGGGGGATAAAGGCTTTATCGATGAAGACGGCTTCTTAACCTTGATTGACCGCTACGCCCGCTTTGCCAACATCGGCGGTGAAATGATCAGCCTCAGTGCCGTTGAGGCGGCAGCTAAGGCAGCTCTAGAGGATTCAGACACCACGCTGATGGCGGTGAATATTCCCGATAGCCGCAAAGGCGAGCGCATTGTGCTGCTTTCAGAAACAGCATTAGACGCCAAAACCATCAAGGCCACTATGCTCGCCAACGGTACGCCACCCATGATGATCCCCAGCCACTGGTTGACGGTGGAGACCATCCCTCACCTTGGCTCTGGAAAAGCGGACTTTGCAGGGGCGAAACGTTTGGCTCAAGCACTGGTAGAGGAATAATTGAGGCGTTAAAAGGTGATGCCTGCAACTGCCAATATGGGCTTTTGGAGGGGAAAATAGTGAATAGTGACTTACAGGTGTTTTGAAAAGAAATCCAGGAGTAACTCGTAGTGCTTATTCTGCACTGAGCTACTAGGAATATGATCCTCACCTTCGTAGTAGTGCACTTCCGGGGAGCGGCCATGCTCGCGCAGGCGTTGTTCCAGACGTTTGGTCATCTCAACCGACCACATTTGGTCTTTCGTACCATGGGAAAGCATTAACGGCCCTGGGTAGCGTTCGATTTCTATCGGCGTGGTCGGCAGCAAGCCTTCGTGACTATCACGCCATGTCCAGGCGCGTTTGCTGACATCCCAGGCTTGCCAGCCGGGGTCACCCACATCGCGAAAACTACGTGCATCAAAGGCCCCGCACACAACATCTGGCGGGCTGTGCGCGGCGATGGCATCAGGCATACCTTTGATCTTATCTCCTGCCATCAGTGAGCCGAGCAATAACGCATGCTCGGCGCCGCGTGAGATGCCATACAGCCCTACCCGCTTATCAGCGAACTGGAATTCCCGTAGGGCTTTCAATGCTTCCACACTGCGATCCAGTGGGTAATCGATAATATGCCCCGCGTTCCATGCATTACCGCCGCTGGAGTAGCCATAAGGGAATGCCAAGAAGCCATGGGCGGCGAATAGCATCGCGTCACGATGGCTCCACCCCGCCCATGCGCCTTCAGAACCATGCAGCAACATGACGGCTGGAAAAGGGCCATCGCCCGGTGGGCCATAAGTAACGCCCCAGCCTGGTAATAAACGCTGCTCGACTTGTAACACCATGCAAAAACACTCCCTGTCTCAGTAAGCGGCCTTTACTACCATATACGCTGAACCTGCCCAGGCCGCTCACCACCGGTTACGTGGACTCGCTTTGATCCCGGTCACCAGGCGCCTGGGTGTCGGATACTTCATTGCTCGATGCGTCGTCGCTGAGCGCGTTATTCGAGCGTTTGGTTTGCCCTTCGCCCCGGGCGATATCGTTGTGGCTGATAACCACCACGTCTCTTGGCCACCAATCGGGATGCTGATCGCGGACGAACGCCATGAGTTTTTCACGCACGTGCATTTCCGCCGTCCAGCCGGCCATGGGGTCAGAGGTCATCAAATAGCACGTCACGGTTTGTGTCGCCCCGCTCTGATTGGTCACGTAACACAGCAGCTTGTGGTGCTCGATAATGTCATCTTCTTCTTTAGCAACTTCCAGAAACTTTTCTCTTATCAGTTCGATGTCGGCGCTAAGGTGAAGCGTAAGGGTCACCGAGCGGTACATCTTGGTGCCCTTGACCGACAGGTTATCGAAGGGCCTTGAGACGAAATAAGTCACTGGCACGATCAGCCGGCGGTCATCCCATACCCGCAAGCGGATAAAGGTATAGAAAATACCTTCTACGTAGCACCATTCATCTTCGAATATCACCAGATCGCCAATCCGGATAGGCTTGGCAAGCGACAACTGGAACGACGACAGAATATTGCCCAACACCGCCTGCCCGGCCACACCTACCAGTACCGCCAACACGCTGGCAGAGGCAAGAATCGAAAGCCCCATGGATTCAAACATCTGGATCTGGCCGAGAATATAGACCGATACGCCGGTCACGGTGACCAGAATAATGACCCGACGCAGCGCGTACAGCGTGGTCAGCAGTTTGCGCTCGTCCTTGGGTTTGGTGTCATCGATTTCGCCCACCAGCCGCCGCATCATGCGCAGCATGATGGTATCCACCAAGCGCAGCGCCATGGTGCCGACACCCCAGGCCATAATGGCGATCAGCACGACCCGGAAGGTGGTCGTCGCCACCGCCGAGAACGACACCACGTAATCCAGCAACATTTGCGTGAACAGCGACATCACGATCATTGCCGCAGGCATGCCGACCTGGCTGGCAAAAATACTCGACACCCCTGATGGCAGCCACTTCGACATCAAGCCAATCAGGCGGTGAACGCTCCACCCGACCATGCCGACCACCAGCAGGAAGATAGGAATGGCAATCCACTCCCAGATTTTCAGCAGGCCGAATGAGGCCTGGAAGCGTTCGGGGATGTAGCTTTCCAGCATTGAGGGCCCGTACTGTTCGTACAGTACTGGGATATAGGTCACGCTAATGGGCATGATCAGCCAGATCGGCTTCTCTTCACCGACGCGGTACCGGGCCAGCCGAATATCGTAGGTTTCGCCGTCGGCCTGCAACGACGCCAGTTCGATATTGCGGCGCGGTTCACCTGCACGGGAATTTTGACCCGTGGAATCTTCGATGACGGCGTCTTCACGCCCCGGCAGACTCGACACGCTCAGCCACTCGCCCCGCCGCAGAATCTCCGCCATCTGTCGGGCCAGCTCAGCGCCTTGCTCGCGCTGCTCCTGACTGGAAAATTCGGCAAGGTTGAGAATATGCGCGGCGGCTTCGTAGTTCTCCTCATCGGTCAGCGACAGAAAACTACGGATTGCCTCGCGCGGCGTTACTCGATTGACTTCTTCAGGGACCTCTCCAAGCCCCGCATTGATCGAATCGACGCTGAACCAACGATCACTCCCGCTCTCTCCTCCTTGAGTTTGCGCCGTGCTGGGGCTAGAGAAGGTCACGACAAGAATGACCACCAGCACCCACCACACGGGCCACGTGCTTTTTGCTTTCATACGTACCTTATTTTGATTGAGATGAGCCATTTGCCAGCCACCGACAGGCCCGATTGCAGGCCACCCCCAGGGGCTGACACCGGGCCATACCTGTCAGTGAAGACACAAAGTACAGTCTACCTTACCCGATGAAGCAAGGCGCGGCGTCGTGATGACGACTCGCGCGCGTACAACGGCTGAGTAGACAGCAGGGCCGGTCAGGCGTCTCCCAGCGCGTCAAGATCGTCATCGTGCAGCGACTCCAGCAAGGGCTCCCCCTGGGCGTTGAGGCGGAAGCGGCCGTAGCTTGCAGCCTCATAGCGCTCGGCGTGGCCTTCCTGGAAAAAGAACGCATCGGTGGCTAGCCGCACCTGACCGTTGCGCAGGCGGTAGTGCAGTCGCCGTTCGTCGTTATCCAGCGTGCTTTCGCCCTCCGCCAGCCGTTGAAACTGGGCAACACGCTGTTCGTCCAGTCGCACGATGGCGTAGCCGTCGCGCGGCCTGGATGCGTCGTCATCGCGGCGGCTTTGCAGCGCACGCCGGATCTCGTTGCTCAGCGCAAAATTGAGCGCCATGTAGTCGCCCTGCATTAACGAGCGCGGGTCGACAGGCGCCAGCGCCAGATACACCACCTCGCCTTCGGCCAAGTGCTGCTCCTTCTCCCAGATCGCCGCGTTCACCACCAGCAGAATCAGAAGCGTGGTCGCAACAATCACCATTCGGCGCCACTTGGCACTAAGCATCATGGTCACGGCTCCCGTTGGCTTGAAGTGGCGTCGGTGAACCCAGCCAGCGGCGCAACGCCCAGCGCAGCAGCAACAACAGCCCGCCAATCAACAGCAGTGTAAGTGACTTCATCAGCAGCGTGGTCTCCAGCGAATAGTAATAGCTGCCAATGCCCAGCAGTAGCGAAAGCATCCCGACCCCCACCAGAACGCGATGCCCAACGGCAACGCCCAATAGCATCACCACTACGCCTTGCCCTACGCTCGGCACGTGATAGGTCACAATGAGCAACACGACCGCACCCACAAAGGCGGCCCCACGCGCCCTGGCGGAAAGTGACGCATCAAGCCGCGTCAACAACAGCACGCCTAACGCCAGCGCAACCAACGCCACCCCCAGCCAGGGTGCTAACGTCGCCCAAATCCCCTCCACTCCGGCATCGAAATACAAAAGCGACCCGACGGCATGGGCCATTCCCTGCATGACCAGCAGGCCCACCAACAGGCCATAACCCCATGCTTGCACATGGGTGATACGCGTCGGCCAGCGAAACTCATTCAGCCAGAGCGCGGTAAGGGCCAGCAACACCATGCCGCTGGCAACCGGCTCCATGGCGCTCATCGCCAACGCCATATACAGCGCCACGCTGGCGGCAAAGGCAGAAAAACCACGATGCGTGTGGCTGGGCATGACCAGCGCCAGCACGCCCTGCAAACCCAGCAACGCCCACCATAGGTAAGCGGACGTTTCCCAGACATTGACCAGGCCCCAAGCCACCAGCAGTTGCCCCGCCAAGCTAACGGCAATCGCCAGGTGTTCGCCCACGTCGCTGCGCGTCACGCGAAACAGCCCAAACGCCGCCAGCAGCATCATGGCGCCCAAACTCAATGACCCCAGCGTGCTCTCCACCACGGACGCCGCGACCATGGCGATAAAGCCGAGCAGGAACATCGCTGCCAGCCAGCCGGAAAACGCCTGCAGCACGCGTATGAACCAGGGGATTGGCGGCGACGCTTGCGTGTCGTTTTCATTCACTGCGATACCCGCCTGGTGCAACCTGGCGCGTAAAGACGCCGCCTTATGGGTCATAAGGGCGCCTCCGTATGCAGCCGTTTCAACCACACCACGGCGCCAGCACCCATGACCAATACCGCCAGCGCCAACATCAGCAAGCTACCCGGCTGCCATTCGCCCTGCCATAACAACCGCCGGGCCAGGCCCAGCGTCACCACGCAGATCAGCGACACGCAGCCGCCCGCCACCAACAACAGATCCGGCCGCCCGTAGCGATAACCGCCATACAACGCCGCGAGCCATAACGGGTAAACCCCTAGCGCGGGCATGTAAAACGCCGTTGCATCGACGATCAACGTCATCATCAACAGCGTAATGGGTATACCGCTGCCTAGCGCCAGGGTGCGCAGGGTCCAAGGGCTAACGCACCAGCGCCGACGCTGCACGCCCCACTCGCCTACCACAAGCGCGGTGGTGTTGAGCACGAATAGCCACCAGAAAATGGCATCGCTGCTGACAAACCACGCGTCGAGCGCCCCGCCCCAGGTGCGAAAATACAGCCACAGCGCCGTGTTCAAAAGCGCCAGCCAGGCAAGCCAAAGCAGCTCAAAGCGGCTGACCAACACCCAGGGCAGGATCAACACGGCCCAGACGCAAAACAGCTGCCAGGGGTCGGCGCCGCTCTGATACACCTGACCCAACAGCGCCAGCAGCACCCCAACCAACAGCGACGCGGCGGTCAGCGCGGCCCTGGTGGCTACCCAGCGGTGAGTATTGCCCCAAACGGCGACTCCTACCGCCAGCACGAGCGCCGCCTGCACCAGGCCAAAACGCGGCCAGCGACCCAGCTCGGCCCAGTTATAGGCCACAAAAAACAGCACCGCGAAGGCCAGCGCCAAGCTTCCCAGCCATAGCAACACTCGGTCAATAAACACCCCTAATGCACGCGGCGAAGGACGCAGCCTGGCCACCTGGACGGCACGCGCCACCTGTTCGGGCGGTATCGCCCCCTGGTCAATCAACGACACCAGCTCGTGGCGTTCTGCCGCCATGTGTCTCCCTAAAAGCATTAGTTAAGCCCTGTTATGATGTTTCATCAGCGCTCGGCTGCCGCCCTCAAATGGCCGTTGCAACGGCGGAATCGTCATCCAATGGTTGTTTTTCCCTTCATTTCGTTACAGGTTATGTAGAACCTTTTAGCCGTTAGCGGATCGAAACATACATCCTTAGTTCGACATCATAGCCCAGTCGGCTTCATCCAGCAGGAGCACCGCATGCTGATCAAAATTGCCAAACCAAGCGACTTGCACGAATCCGAAGTCACCCCGGAGTCCATCTACCTCTCCAGACGGCGTTTCATGGGCGGCGTAGCGGGTCTTGGTGCAGGCCTTGCCCTGTCCGGCCAGGTTCGCGCCAGCGAGGACTACTCGGATGTGCCTGCCGGCGATGCGCCAGCGTGGCTACAAGAGAAAATCAGCGATACCCAATGGAAGGCGGTAACACCAAGCGACCCCGAGAAAGACAAAATCGCCCCCTATGACGACGCCAGCAACTACAACAACTTTTTCGAGTTCGGCACCGACAAGGGAGACCCTGCGCGTCATGCGGGAAGCCTGGAAACCCAGCCCTGGAGCGTGGTGGTCGATGGCGAAGTCAATAACGGTGGGCGTTTTGCCTTGGAGGACTTCGCCAAGCCATCGCAGTTTGAAGAGCGCATTTACCGCCTGCGCTGCGTTGAGGCATGGTCGATGGTGATTCCTTGGCTGGGGATTCCGCTGGCAGAAATTATCAAACGCGCCGACCCCACCAGCAAAGCTAAATATGTTCGCTTTGAAACCCTGGTGGACCCGGAGCAGATGCGCGGTCAGCGGTCATCGTTCTCGGTCATCGACTGGCCCTACGTGGAAGGCCTGCGCATGGACGAAGCCATGCATCCGCTGACCATGCTCGCCATGGGTATGTACGGCCGGGAATTGCCCAATCAAAACGGTGCCCCGCTGCGGCTGGTCGTGCCATGGAAATACGGCTTCAAAAGCATCAAGTCGATTGTGCGGATATCGCTGACGGAAGAGCAGCCGGTGAATTCCTGGCAGAAGATCGCCTCTGAAGAGTACGGCTTTTACGCCAACGTGAATCCCAACGTCGACCACCCCCGCTGGAGCCAGGCCACCGAGCGCCGCCTGCCCAACACCCTGTTCAACTCCAATACCATTGATACCCGCATGTTCAATGGCTATGGCGACGAGGTGGCCGAGCTGTACGCGGGTATGGATCTGAAGGAAAATTACTGATGGCAAGCAAGCGTGCATGGCTGGCGTGGCGCATAGGGGTATTTCTCGCCGCGCTGGCCCCGCTGGTCTTCTGGGGCTGGCAGGTAGCGACTAACGACGCCGGCCCCGAACCAGGGCGCTACCTGCTGTTGCACTTCGGCATCGGTGGGCTGTGGTTGATGCTGCTGACGCTGTGCCTGACTCCGCTGACCAAGCTCACCCGCTGGAAAGGCTTTGCGCTGATCCGGCGCCAGCTGGGCCTGTGGACGCTTGCCTATGCCACCCTGCATCTGCTCAGCTACGCGCTGTTCATCCTGGGGCTTGATTGGGCGCTGTTGGGCAGCGAGATCGTCAAACGCCCCTATATCATCGTCGGCATGCTGGCGCTGACCGGCCTGGCGATACTCGGCGCCACGTCCAACCGCTGGGCAATGAAGCGCCTGGGCAAACGCTGGAAGCCGTTGCACAAGCTGGCTTATCCCATTCTAGGGTTAGTGCTGTTGCACTTCTTTTGGGTCGTGAGAGCCGATATGGGCGAATGGGCCGCTTACGCTTTGGCAGCCGCGCTTATCATGGCTACACGACTGCCGCCGGTGGCCGGCACGCTGCCCAAAATTCGCTATCGACTGAGCCGCTAGGCCAGTCTGCACCTAAGCAAACGTCCGGCGCAGGTAGTTGCGTTAAGCAGTTGTCTCTGTTTCAACACGTCGTTGGCTATCTACTGTACGTGTCAGGCCAAGTAGGCAGTCGTGAAGACGGCTCGCCCGAGCAGGACTTCGCCGCTCAGGTGCAGCTTGCTTTCGACAACCTACAGAGATTAGTGGTAGCAGCGGGCGCAAGCTTTGACGATATCGTCGACGTGACGACTTTCCATACTGCCCCGGAAGCCCAATTCCCTATCTGGTTGGAAGCCAAGGCGCGCGCGTTTCCAGAAAAACCCTACCCAAACTGGACGGCGGTTGGCGTGACATGGCTGGCGGGTTTCGATTTTGAAATCAAGGTCATTGCCAAACGGAAGGCGTCGATACAAGTGAGTCATGGCAACACCCTAACTGATGTGTCACTTGTTGTATCTGGTCATTGAAACCGCCGAGCCTTCAACGCCGCACGGGGTTCGGGGTCAAAATCTGCACCTTGTCGGGTTATCCATTGGCCTGTTCAATAGAGGGTTATAGCGATTGAGGCCATGGCTGATTCACTCCGTACGCTGAAGCCAGCAATGCAGCATCCTTGGTGTCTTAACGATAGAACCTCGACAGCGCCCTGAGCACCTCCTTCGACACCCGGGCCTCGAGCTTAATATCGTCGAGTTCGTTCATGCGGTAGTCGTAGACTTCGAAGGCCCCTGTGGGGTGCACGGCCACCTGATAGTCGGGCATCAGGATGCCATAACCCATGTAGCTGCCTGAAAGCATCCAGTCGCGATGGGGGTCGGCGTCCAACAGGCTTTGCCCCAGGGTGTAATGTTGAGGAGCCGATTCACAGTCGAGCAGTTCCTCGAGCAGCGTCGGTGCGATATCGGCGTGGTGCGTTCGCCGCTCCAGCGCACCACCGGACCGCCCCGGCAAATGCATCACCAGCGGGACCTGAACCTGCTCCGGCGTGTAGTTGCTGCCATGTCCCCAATAGTTCTTGCCATGTTCGTTGAAGGACTCACCGTGGTCGGCAGTAATCACTATCGCCGTATCCTCAAGCCGCCCACGGCGCTCCAGGTCATCGAGTACGCGTCCCAATTGCTGGTCCACATAGCGCGCTGCCGTGCGATAGCGGTTCCAGTAAGGTTCGGGATCAACGTCAGGCCCCAGGCTCAGGTGGTTGATATGCTCCCAATAGGGCGTGAACCGCGGGAAGTCTGGCGGATGGCTGAAGCCGTGCACGGCGTCATAGAACAGGAAACCAAAAAAAGGCTGCGCATCTGACCTTGCCTCTTCTTTGTCCATCCAGGCTAGCCAGTCATCGGTGATCTGCTGGTCGCGCTCCCAGGGCTCGCCTTTTGCTGACTCCAGCGAGACATCCTTAAGACCCGCAAAAACGTTACGGTCAAAGGCAGGGCTCACCAGCGTCGCAGAAGAGAGAACCTGGAAGCGGTAATCGGCAGCCTCTAATCGCTCCATCAGCACCGGAGGCGTCTGGCTGGCAGTAAAGGCATCCCAGTAGGTGACTGGCAGGCCATAGAAGAGGCTGAAGACACCGGCCTTGGTGGAGTTGCCACCACTGATATGCTCACGCGCCCTGAACCAATCGGGTTGATGGGCGTACCGGAAAAGATTCGGCATCACTTCAGGAGTGAGCATGTCGTGACGCAGGGTATCCAGCAGTACCAGCAGCAGGTTGTCGGAAGACACCGACGGCGAGCAGCTCAGCGGCGCGGAGGGGTAGATCAGATCCTGCGCCCCGCCCTCTGTCGCCTCAAGATCCACCCGATCGCGCACCGCCTGGGGGTCGACCCACCCTTGCTTGACGAAGAAGCGCTTGGCAGTGGCCGGATAAAAGACCGGCACATGACGCGTCATGCCGGTGATGTCGCGGTCGTAGTGGGCATCCGCCCAGGCATGCCAACCATGAACCCCCAGCAGGGCCAACAAGCTTACTACCAGCATCGCGGCCACAGGCCGTAAAGGTGGACGTCGCTTGAACAGTAGCCCGAGACCACCCTGCGCCGCCAACATGCCCAGCACGCCACCAACGGCCAGTGCCCAGGCGACCCATGAGAAGCTGAACACGTCTCCCCCGGCGTTGAGCAGCAGGTCGAGGATGAAGCCACTCAGGTGGAAGCGATACTGAGCGTAGACGAAGGTATCAAGCAGCAGCAACAACTGCAGGCCACTCGCCCACAGGGTGGTTATCAGCCACAGCCCGATGCCGCGCAAAAACGTGGCCAGCAGGAACATCGGCAAAGCGCCCAGCCATACCAGCAGCGAGATATGGCCGAGGAAAACCATCAGCAGGTAGCTCCACTGCTCGGCCCCCTCGGGCTGGATATAGTCGACATAGCGCAACGAGATCATCCAGGCAAGCAGCAG
The DNA here is from genome assembly GCF_033052795.2 of Halovibrio sp. HP20-59. Classification (NCBI taxonomy): domain Bacteria; kingdom Pseudomonadati; phylum Pseudomonadota; class Gammaproteobacteria; order Oceanospirillales; family Halomonadaceae; genus Halovibrio; species Halovibrio sp. HP20-59. The sequence goes on along the minus strand of NZ_JAWJUW020000008.1, from coordinate 83,784 downwards.
GTTGGCCAGGGTCCAGGCGCCAAGCCAGCGCCACCGGTGCAGGAGTCGATAGATCACGCGCGAATTCTCCAAAGACCAGACGCCCTTCAATCGACGTTGGGTAGAAAGAGTGTTGACTGTCGCAGCCGCTGACTTACTGAAAACTTACGCAATACTTCTCGAGCGTTCCGACCCCCAGTAAGACTTCTGAAAGTCGCATTACCGGGTAGTCTCGTCCCATGCGACGAGGATCAATCCATGCCGATTAAAAGGTCAGAAAAGCTGGAGAAGAAGCCTACACCGCCCTATTCGCATTTGCTACTATCGCTAGATAGTCGCTTTCACATTTCAGCGACGTTTTAGCCACATCAGCTTTGCTAACCTCTCAATGCTTAATCAAGACAGCGAGGCCGAGCCACCGCTTGGCCTGCAACTAGGTTATGCCTGACAAGGGAGATCAGCTGATGGGGAACGTGCTTGGAGCGACACCGATTAGAGTGTTGATTGTCGAAGACAACCGCGACATTTGCGAAAACATCGCTGAGTATTTTGAGGCGGGAGCCGATGACTATTTGGTCAAGCCATTCGCATTACAAGAGCTACATGCGCGACTGCAGGCGCTGTGCAAACGTAGTCACGGAAAGACCGACAATCTGTTAACAGTTGGTGATCTGACGATGAACAGGTCCACGCTGCAAGTGCATCGTGCGGGGCGGCGCATCAATCTCACCCCTGTCGGCATGAGACTACTTCAACGCTTGATGGAAGAGGCGCCGTCTGTTGTGGCTCGCGATGATCTCGAAACGTTGTTGTGGGCTGACGAGCGCCCTGATGGCGATGCGCTTCGCTCGCACTTGTACAAGCTGCGCCAGGCTATCGATAGGCCGTTTGATAGCCCATTAATTCATACCGTGCATCGTATCGGGTACCGAATCGCAGAGGATGCTCAGTAATGTACCGGCACAGCTTGCGCAAGCGTGTCGCCATTGCTTTTGCATTGTGCGTTGCTGTCATCAGCGTGGCCTGGGGATTTGCCTTCTTTGGTGCGATCAAAATGGTCGTTTACTCTCTGTTTCACGACGGTATGGTTCACCGACGCTGGCCGATTCGCTGGCAGCCGAAGAGCGGCTACTTGAAGCGTCTGATCCAAGCTCACCGAATACATCATGCCGTACGTACTCGAGAGGGCGCTGTGCCCTTCGGCTTCCTTTACGCGCCAGATGTCAGGAAACTCAAAAAACGCCTAAAGCAGCAACGGGCTGCATCTTCAGCGGGAGCGCGACATGACCGATGACAGTATGGTGAAACGCAAGAATGATCATTTCTACATCGTACTGGACGATATTGATCTAAGCACACGACTTTTCCATAAGACAGTGAATGCGCTGCTGTTGATCAGTTCCATGACCGGCGTTGCCGAGCGAGTCGCCCTGCAGTCTGGCAGCGATCATGGCCGAACTAAGCAGTTACGACGCATCGGCAGTGTTCGGGAGTGCCGGTCTGCATGCATTGCGTGCGGCGGTGCTGCTGGATGATCGCGCCAAGATATGACCTGATACTGGTGGGGGGCGGCCTGGCCAACGGCCTGATCGCCCTGCGCTTGATACAGGCGCAGCCAGGGTTGCGCCTGCTGATGCTGGAAAGCGAAAGTCGCCCCGGTGGTCATCACACCTGGTCGTTTCACGATGGCGATCTCTCCGCAGACCAACATGCCTGGCTGGCGCCCCTGGTGGGTCGTCGCTGGCCGCGGCACCGGGTGATCTTCCCGCAGCGCGAGCGACTGTTGAACGGGGGCTATGCCAGCATCTTCTCCCGGGACTTCTCTCGCGTTCTGGAAGAGGCCCTAGGCGATAGGCTGTGGGTCGACACGCGCGTTGCCCGCCTTTCCAGGGATAGCGTGGAACTAGAGGATGGTCGGGTGCTGCACGCCAACGCAGTAATCGACGGCCGGGGCCCCGCCGACAGCGCTCATCTGACCCTGGGCTATCAGGCATTTCTCGGCCGGGAAGTCCGCCTGGACAAGCCCCACGGCCTGGAAGAACCGATCCTCATGGATGCCAGCGTGCCCCAGCAGGACGGCTACCGGTTCGTCTACGTGCTGCCCTTCAGCCACGATACCCTGCTGATTGAGGATACCCACTATGTGGATCGTCCAGAGGTGAACGCGGCCCAATTGCAAGAGCATATTGACGTCTATGCGCGGGATTGCGACTGGCAGATCGTCGAAACCCTGCGGGAAGAGAGCGGCGTGCTGCCGATCATCCTGGCGGGTGAGTTCGATACCTTCTGGCAGAACGCCCAAGGCCAACCGCGAAGTGGCCTGCGCGCCGGTCTGTTCCACCCCACCACCGGGTACTCCCTACCCCAGGCGATGGGCCTGGCGGAGCGCATCGCCGAGCTTGGCAAGCTCGATGCAGAGTCGCTATTCCAGGCCATCCATGCCTTCGCCGCCCGGGAATGGCGGCGCCAGGGCTACTTTCGCCTGCTCAATCGCATGCTGTTCCTGGCGGGCCGCCCGGAGCAGCGCTGGCAGGTCATGCAACGCTTCTACGGCCTCTCGGAACCGCTGATCGAACGCTTCTACGCCGGACGCCTGACCCGTGCCGACAAGGTGCGCATCCTGATGGGCAAGCCGCCGGTGCCGCTTGGCGAAGCGCTCAAGGCGGTGCGGGCGAATTCCCCACAAAAGATTTCATCCACCTTCTTCGGAATACGCTCATGACCCAGCCTCAACGTGCCCTGGTGATCGGCGCCGGCTTCGGCGGCCTGGCCCTGGCGATTCGCCTGCAGTCCGGCGGCTACCAGACCACCCTGCTGGAAAAGCGCGACAAGCCCGGTGGCCGCGCCTATGTCTATGAAGACCAGGGGTTCACCTTCGATGCCGGTCCGACGGTGATTACCGACCCCTCCGCCCTGGAAGAGTTCTTTCGTCTGGCAGACAAACACATGGCAGATTATGTCGAACTGCTGCCGGTCACGCCCTTCTACCGGCTATGCTGGGAAGATGCCCCTGCCTTCGATTACGTCAACGACCAGGCCGCCCTCAAACTGAACGCGGAAGTGGCAAGCATCGAGACCGCAGGGGATCAGGTAAGCGGCGTCACCCTGACGGATGGCCGGCATCTTCCGACCGATGCACTGGCCTCCAACGCGGACGTGATGCATACCTACAGCAGGCTGTTGAGCGGGCATTCCCGTGGCACCCGCCAAGCCAAATCCCTGGGCCGCAAGCGCTTCAGCATGTCACTGTTCGTGATCTATTTCGGCCTGGACAGGCCACCGCAAGGCCTGGAGCACCATACGGTGTGCTTCGGCCCCCGCTACAAGGAATTGATCGACGAGATCTTCAACGCGGACACCCTGGCGGAGGATTTCTCCCTCTACCTGCACTCCCCCTGTGTCACCGACCCAAGCATGGCACCTGAAGGCTGTAGCGCTCACTATGTCCTGGCACCGGTGCCGCACCTGGGTAAGGCGAACATCGACTGGGAAACCCAGGGGCCGATATACCGCGACCGCATCCTCGACTATCTGGAGCGTCACTATATTCCCGGGCTACGGGAGCACCTGGTGACCTGTCGTCACTTCACCCCCCTGGATTTTCGCGAGGAGCTCAACGCCCACCTGGGTTCCGCCTTCTCCCTGGAGCCGATTCTCACTCAGAGCGCCTGGTTCCGACCCCACAACCGGGATGCCAAGATCGACAACCTCTATCTCGTGGGGGCTGGCCCCATCCCGGCGCCGGGGTGCCCGGCGTGATTGGTTCCGCCAAGGCCACCGCGGGCCTGATGCTGGAGCGACTTAATGACCGATAAGCTAGGACAGCATGCCGCACAGATGATAGCCGTGGGCTCCAAGAGTTTTGCCACCGCCGCCAAGTTGTTCGATCCGGCCACTCGGCGCAGCGCCCTGATGCTTTATGCCTGGTGCCGCCACTGCGACGACGTGATCGACGACCAGCAGCTGGGCTTTCGTGCTCAGGAAACCACGGGCGAAAGCAGCGAGACGCGCCTGAACGAGCTGCGACACCTGACGCGTCGCGCCTATGCCGGGGAGCCCATGCAAAGCCCGGCCTTCGCCGCCTTTCAGGAGGTTACGCTCGGCCACGGGATTCCCGAGCGCTATCCCCTGGCTCATCTGGACGGATTCGCCATGGACGTGGCAGAGCGGCGCTATGTCACCCTCGACGATACCCTGGACTACTGCTATCACGTGGCCGGCGTGGTGGGCATCATGATGGCCTGGATCATGGGCGCGAGGGATGAAGCGACCCTGGATCGCGCCTGCGACCTGGGGATGGCCTTTCAGCTGACCAATATCGCCCGGGACATCATCGAGGATGCACAAATCGATCGCTGCTATCTGCCAGCACAGTGGCTGGAGGAAGCCGGCATTCCACGCCAGGAGATGACAGCGCCAAGGCATCGCGAGGCCCTGGCAGGCCTGGCCCAACAACTGATCGATCTGGCAGAACCCTACTATGACTCCGCCTATGGTGGATTGACGGCCTTGCCGCCTCGCTGCGCCTGGGCCATCGCCACCGCCCGCGGCGTCTATCGAGAAATCGGGGTCAAGGTGAAAACGCACGGTGCTCGGGCCTGGGACGCGCGCATTTCGACCAGTAAGGTGGACAAGGCGCGCTTGCTGGGTCTGGGACTCGCTCACGCAATGGCATCCCGCTGGCAAAAGCCAGCGCCAAGGCCTAGCGGTCTCTGGCAGCGTCCAGCGTAGCGGCTTTCTTCATGGAACCTCCGTGCTTTTCCCGCCATTGGTGCTTCAAGGCACTGTAGCTAATCCACCGGGCAACCTCGTTCTCCATTAAGGCGGGGGCCGCTCCCGGCAACGAGGCGGTAATTGCTAACCCAATAGAGCATTGCCCGCAGATCAATCATCCTTGCAAGCGACTCCATGAACTCACCAACGAGGTGGCCATGCAAATTTTAAGACGCAAGCCCCTAAATCCGCCCAACCTGCCCGGTCACTCTAAGTCAGGAGGAGCACATTTGTGGCTCTATGTTAGAGGCAAGCACCCATCGATGGAGACTTCCATGTTTCGCCGCCTTAGTGTTTTACTTTCCACCCTTGTGTTGCTGGCCTCTTGCGCCCTGCCGCCGGACTCCCCGCGATTTCAGCCCTCGGGCAGCCTACCGCGCCATGATCAACCAAGCTTCGATCAGTACATGCGCGAAACACGCGCATGGATTGCGGATAACCGCGCTTTTATCAGTGAAGGCCGTAACCTTGAAATAAAGCTCAACACGCCGTTTGAACGTCGCCCAGATACACCGGCAAAACGCGGCATCCTGCTCGTGCATGGGCTGGGCTCGAGCCCGTGGTATTTCTCGGATATAGCCACCGCTATGACGAACGACGGCTGGCTGGTTCGCTCTATTCTGCTACCCGGTCACGGCACCCGCCCCGCCGACCTGATGCTGCCGAACAACGATGATTGGGAACATACCGTTGCCCATCACGCCCGCCTGCTGGCAGCAGAGGTCGATGAACTGTGGCTGGGGGGTTTCTCAACCGGGGGCAACCTAGTCACCTCCCAAGCGTTCAGCGACGACGATGTCGATGGGCTGCTGCTGTTTTCTCCTGGTTTTTACCCCGCGAGCAGTTATCTGTTTCTCGCCCCGACCATTGCCCATTTTTGGGACTGGCTCGACATCGATGACGAGGACAATATCGTCACCTACCAGTCGCTGCCGTCGCGCGGTGCCTCGCTGTATTATCGCTCGGTCAGTGCCGTGCAAAAAAATCTCGCAGCCGAGCGCTTCGATAAACCCGTGCTGATGACCATGAGCCAGCACGACAGCGTCCTTGACCCCGACGCGACGCTCGATGCCTTTCAAACCCGCTTTCCCCACCCCGCATCGCGCTTCGTGTGGTACGGCGATCCACCACAACACCTTGACGACCCGCGTGTTACTCCCTTGACCAGCCACCTGCCCGACCGGCGGATCAGTAACTTTTCCCACATGAATGTGCTGTTTGCGCCGGAGAATACCTATTACGGTGAGGAAGGTAGCTACCTCATGCTGGAAAACGGCCAGGACGACCTCGTCCCGCCCGATGACCCAGACACCCTATGGTTCAGCGCATGGGGCCAGCACGACGCGGAAAAATACCACGCTCGCTTAACCTGGAATCCTTATTTTCTCGAACTCCTCAATAATATCCGCGAGGTAACAGGTGACTGAACGGCGAAAAAATCGACTGAGCTTGGCAGGATTCATAGAATAACCGCAGCACTTTGGATCACAAGGTAGAAGCAGGAGGGCCAGCACCGGCACCCTCCCTGCTTTACCGACCAAAGTGAAGCAGAACATAGGATACTGACAGCTGACCCAGACGCTACGGCAGAAATTTTGATATATCGAATTAGGCAGGCGCCATTCCCTGCTCTCAGAAAATGGTATTACGTCAACAGCAAACCTAAATAAGTAGCTGTTATTGATGGCGCTTTGTCTCATCGCCTTGGGTATTCGCACCGCTCATTTTCCTAGCGTCGCTTTGGGAAAGATTCCAGACGTCAACTATACTCCGCCCTATGAACATGATGTCGTTTCCTGGGCTGGCTTATCCTATGACTCACGCCATCCTAGTGAATTTATCCCCTTGATCAGCATAAGGAGTTTGCCGTGAGAGACACTACTGGCCACACTAATAAAAATAGGCTGCATCCACTTCATACCGTGCTACTTGTAGGGACGACCCCCTTCTTTCTTGGCGCCACGTTAAGCGATTACGCCTACTCGTCGAACTACGCAACGCAGTGGACGACCGTTGCGTACTGGCTAAACATAGGTGGGCTTATTTTCACCGGCCTGGCGTTTTTATTCGCGATGATTGGCTTCTTTCGTACTCAGCACCGCCAATTGCCTTTTCTGATTTACCCAGCGCTGTTATTGCTTACCTGGGTACTTGGTTTTGTTAATACGTTGGCCCACGCGCGGGATACTTGGGCAATGATGCCTGCGGGTTTTTCTCTCTCAATCGTGGTTACTTTGTTGGCAGGCACGGCTACCTGGGTGGGTTTCTCGCAGCTCAACGCCGAACGTAAGCCATAAAAACACCTGTCTAGCTAAAAGGATCTCACATGATCGACTCAATCGAAGAGCTCGACGCCATAAAAGAATCGTGCCGTTCAATGGTAACGAAGAGTTCTCGCTTTTCTGCGGGCGCCGCGATTATTCCTATACCCGGCCTGGATATAGGTTCAGACGTGGCTATATTGATGCGGCTAATTCCCAAAATTAACGAAAAATTTGGCTTATCGCCTGAGCAAATCGATAGCCTGGATACGCAATCCAAGCTCTTTGTGATGACCGCCATTTCAAATACCGGCAGTAAAATGGCGGGCAAATACATCACCCGAAAACTGATTGTGCTGCTACTCAATAAGATGGCAGGCAAGGTAGCTGCAAAGAATGTTTCCAAGTTTGTGCCCTTTGTGGGCAGCGCTGTGGCGGGCAGTATCAGTTATACCGCGATGAAATACATGGGTAACAGCCATATCGACGACTGTTATGAGATCGCCTTGGCGGCTCTGGAAAACGAGAAGTTTGAAACAGCCATCCTCATTGAGCCAGCGCCAGAATCAGAGTACGAAGAGCCTAAGACCAATCAGGGTAAACTGACTGGTCTTGGCACTTCGATATGATGACTTACCAGCGATAGCTCACTTTTGCCACGACTTCGCGGCCAGGATTGTAGTAGTCGGCCGTGGCCGAACCGACCACATGCTGCTCATCAAGCAAGTTGCTGACATTGACGGCTAGGTCCGCATCTTTGGTGAGCTGGTAGCTGAAGGCCGCGTCAAAAAGCGTTGCCGCACTGCTCTTTGACGTATTGGCGACATCAAAGTAGTAGGAGCCAATGTAACGGGCACCGAGGCCAACACTCAACTCCTGGCTTGGCAAGGTATAGTAGCCCCACAGCGACGCCGTATGTTTGGGTGCTGCGGTGAACTCGTTACCCTCTCTGGCTGCGTTGCTGTCGCGCACCACTTCCGACTCCATATAGGAGTAACCACCGGCCACGCTAAAGCTATCGGTCAACTCAGCCTTCGCTTCCAGATCAAGACCCCGTACGCGGGACTCACCTACGGTTTCCCGCTCGACAACGCCGTTGTCCTGCACAACCGAGATGGTGACGTCGTCTCTGGTTAGGTCATAGATGGCCGCCGAAAACAGCGCATTCGTACCAAAGGGAGAATATTTCGCACCAATTTCGTACTGCTCGCCCCGTTCGGGATCGACGCCAATCGTGGGCGGTGCAACCGACTCCACCATGCTGACATAGGTGGAAATTTCGTCGGTGACGCGATAGGTCAGCGCCCCACGAAGTGAGGTCTCAGAAAAGTCATCGGAATCGGTAACGCCCGCCATGTTGGTGCTTGAGACATCCATCGAGTCGTTGCGCACACCCGCTGTCACAATGAATCGGTCATAGAAGGACAAATTCTGGGTCAGGAAGACCGACTCGGTGGTGAAGTCCTGCTTGTTGCTGCTATAGACGTTCAGGCTACTGGGGGCACCGCTAAAGACAGGATTTGCGATATCAATGGAGGTCGCATCGCCGTAAAACGAACTGTCTTCGGTTGAGGCATCGCGATATTCGATACCCACGAGCGTGCTGCTATCGACCTGATCGAAACTGGCGTCGTACTGCAGAATAGCGTTGCCGATCAACTCCTGGGCTTCTTTGTCAGTACCAAAGTAGTCGCGGTCCACCACACTGCCTACGCGCGCCGCAGAGTCATTGATATAGACGTAACCGAAATCGTCGGTTAGATCGCTGTAGCGCAGGTTACCCCGCAACGTCAGCCCGTTGTTGAAATCATGAGTGAGCTGCCCGGTGAGGCTGGTACGCTCGACGTCGTGAAAGTTATAGTCCGGCTCACCATAGAATTCGTTGCGGTCGTACTCCCGGTCGAGTGGATAACCACCGCTATTGGGTGTGTCGTCACGCTTCAAGTAATCAAAAATGACACTCGCTGAAGTATAATCCGTTGGCTCCCAAGTCAGGCCGCCCATCAAGAAGCCATTGTTGTCTTTGGAGTGATCGTACTCGCGATCACTATCCCTGATCGTGCCGGTGAAACGGTAGGCCACAGTCTCGTCAGCGTTCAGTGTGTCGCCCACATCAACACCGGCCTCTTTTGCGTCAAATGAGCCGTAGGAGAGATAGCCTTCGCCAAATCGCTCAAACCTTGGCCGTTTACTCACGAAATTGACCGAACCACCCGGATCCGCCGGGCCAAACAGGGTGGAGTTAGCACCTCGCAGCACCTCGACGCGTTCATAGGCGTAGGGTTCTTCACGAACACCGCGCATTGAGCCTAGCGTCAGTCCATCACGATAAGTGGTCGCCTGGAACCCGCGGATTTGGAAATAGTCATTGCGATCATCTGAGCCGTAATACCCGGTGATGACCCCAGGCGTATATTGCAGTACTTCCTCGGTGGTAGAGGCGTTGCGCTGCTCAATCTCTTTCTCAGTGATGACTGACACAGAGGCCGGCGTATCGAGAAGACTGGTGGCGACCTTACCACCCACCCACAGCTCCTGAGCCACTATCGAATTGGCATCATCATCAGCGTAGGCCTGAGCATTGACGATAATGGGGGCGAGGCGATAGCCCTCGTTATTGTCACTGCCTTCGCCGGTTTCCTGTGCACTCCCGATCCATGGGAATAGTCACCAGCGTTGTGCCGCACAGAATGGCGGTAGTGGTCTGCTGCCACCGTAACCGGCTTGCGCCGCGCCGGACTGTGCTACTGCTATCAGTCATGTTGAAGATCCCTTGAAATGATTAAACCGGCCCTGCTCGCCTTATGGTTTTCTTTTAAAAGGCCGTGAGAGTATCCAAGGGTGGCAGCACCTAGTCAATAGTAATAACACAAATCATAATCATTTATTTTTAACTTTAGTTCATGATTGCAATACACGTATGAGGTCATGCACCAGCCGACTACCCGTCCTATATCTGCAGCGCTCGTGTACCAGCGGCATCTGATCAACAAATAAAAAAAGCCCGTGTTATCCAAAACACGGGGCTTTTGACAAAGGAGTGTGGCCTGGCTCAGTGTGCCTCGGCAGCGGCACGCCCTTTGATGATAGAGCGGGCAAGCATCACATACGCCACCGAGCCACAGGCGGCCATGGCCAGGATGACCGCTTCCAGCGTATGCGGTAGCAGTGCAGATAAACCACTCAGAATCCCGGCGATGCCGAACTGGGCGGCACCCAGCAGCGCTGCGGCCGTCCCACTGCTGGTGGGAAAGAACTCCAAAAAGCAGGCCTGAATATTCGGCGAGATCGCCCCAATCGAACCGATGGTCAGCATCATGGCGGGCAGGAAGGCATACAGCGGCCACTCCATGAAAGCCGCCATCACCAGCAATACTATGCCAACCGCCTGGCAGCCCGTTGCCAACTGCAGGATACGCAGTGACGGTAGCCTGGAAAGCAACACGCGATTGAGAATGTTGAAGATAAGCATCGCGACGATATTCGCCGCAAACAGCATCGAAAAGCTTGAAGGCGACTGGCCGAAATGCCCCTGATAGATAAATGACGCATAAGTAATGAACATCATCAGGGTAGAAAACGAGGCGGCCTGCCAAACGATGAACGGCAGGGCCGGTTTTGTCGACAGTACCAGCTTGTAACGCGCCAGCAGGCTCATTTTAGGGCTTTTCGCGCGAGACACCTTGCCCGTGCCGGTAAAAATCACCCGCACCAGCAACGGCACCAGCAGCACCGCGTATACCGCCAAGGCAAAAAAGATAGTGTGCCAGGAACCCAGCGCCAGAATCGCACTGCCCACGCTTGGCGCAATGCCCGGCGCCAGCACCATGATAAAGCCCATCATCGAGAACAGCTTAGCGGCATCGCGGCCCGCCACTCGGTCACGCACTAACGCCGGTACTGAAACCAGAGTGAAGCCTGCGCCAAGGGCCTGAACGGCGCGCCCGCCGAGCATCGTGTTTAAAGAATCCGCCATACCAATGACAATGCTTGAGAGCGCAAAAATCGCCAGCCCGCTCATCAACACCCGCTGGCGACCGAATCGGTCTGAAAGCGCACCGCCGATTAACTGCCCCAACGCCATCGCGAATACATACACCGAAACACTCAACGATACCGCCTGCTGAGAAACCCCTAGCGATTCGCCGATAACCGGAAAGGCCGGCAGGTACGTATCCATGGAAAACGGGCCCAACATCATGGTCATTGCTAGGCTCAGCACCACAATGAAGGGCGTTTTAGATTGGGTCATAGAAGCTCGCGGCAAAAGGGCGTAATGATGGACAGCATCAGCGATATGATACCGACTGATGCTATCAAGGCAATCGAATAGAAAATGAGGGGGTAGGCTGCTGGGCGGTAATCGGCTAAGCACCTAGCCAGTTTGTTATCAGTTTGCTCGGGTATGCATTAAAAACTATTCTTAAAAACATGCTTAAAACCAAGCTGAAAGCACACCCCAACGAGAAATAAGGAGGCAAGGATGTCTACCCCCCAGCCCGAACGACTCCATCTCGACAGCGATGCAGCGACCGGCTACCCCAACTCCCCTCTACCGGTGCTGGTTTATCGGCAGGTTCTCGATATCAGCAATGCAGAAGAGCGGGCCGAGGCCTTTGAAAGTACGTTCAAACACCACGGTTGGCCGCCTGCGTGGCGCTACCACCTGTATGATTTTGACCACTTTCACTCCACCGCCCACGAGGCACTAGGCATCTTCCGCGGGCAGGCCCGGGCGCGGCTCGGCGGCCCTAACGGCCAGGAGCTGATGCTTTACCCAGGTGATGTGCTGGTGCTGCCAGCGGGAGTCGGGCATGCCAGCCTAGAGGCGGACGATGATTTCTGCATGGTAGGCGCTTATCCCATAGGCCAAAAACCGGACATAGAGCGCGGCGACCCCGCACAGCTTGAGGCAGCCCAAGCGCGAGTCGCTGCCGTGGCCTTACCCGAAGCCGACCCCATCGGTGGCTCGCTGAAAACCTTGTGGGAACAAGCCTCTTAAATGAAGCAGGACCGGGCCCATAAAAGGTATGATCTCCAAACACACACTTTATACCAACGAGGAGATCCAATGCCCGCTTATGTCGTAATGACCCGTGAACGCACCCACGATGCAGAGGAGTTTTCGCGCTATGGCGAAAAGGCCAAAGCCGCCCGCGAAGGCCACGACCCGCAGCCGCTCGCCTTCTACGGCGATTTTGAAGTACTGGAAGGCAGCGACATGGAAGGTGCGGTGATTCTGCGCTTCCCTGACATGGCCGCCGCCCGCGCGTGGTACCAAAGCCCCGCCTACCAGGAAGCCCGCAAGCACCGCTTCCAGGGTGCCGACTACCGCGTGTTTATCGTGGATGGAATGGAAGAAGCGTAAAAGGCTTTCTTTACGCACCGTTTAGCAATAAAAAGGTCATTTGTTAATTAACGAATGGCCTTTTTATATTTTCACTAATGCTTACATGCCCCAGCTTAACGGCTTCGCCTTGTAAACCTAAGCCTTGCTTGGCCCGGCGTCGAATCTGCCGCTTTTCCTCTTAGTACCCTACCCGGAATTTCCGGGTAGCTTCCTCTTTCTCCAGTTCCGCCCCTGGTGCAGCAGTATTCAACTTTACATACCAAAGCAAATACTCAAGCGCGCTTGTTCCTTAGAAAAAATGCAGCACGCATAATTACCGATCGGTAATTTATAATGACTTCTAGGGCTTTTTAATATAATAATTACCGCTCGGTAATTATTATATTGCGAGACACCGATATCGGGTTTAAAATTACCGGACGGTAATCAAAAGCAGGTTCCTATGCCAACCAATAATTCTCCCTCCCAAATGACGACTTCCATTCGCCAAAGCGAAGACCTCGGCAAACTGGTGCGCCAGCTACGTGCCGAACAAGGGTTATTACAGATTGATCTAGCGGGCCTTGCAGGCACCGGTAATCGCTTTATCGTCGACCTAGAACGAGGCAAGCCGACGCTTCAGTTACAAAAAGTGCTGGACGTGTTGGACTTGATGGGACTTGAGGTGGTCGTGAAGCGCAAAGGAGGCAACCGTCATGGCGAGTGACGGCACCCTAACGGTTTATCATGAGGAAAGGCATGTCGGGTGGTTGTACGATACCCAACCACTTCGCTTCGAGTACGCATCGGAGTGGTTGGAATACTCTAAAGCAGTGGGACTATCACCCTCATTACCACTCACGCAGCAGGTTCACGCAGGCGATGACGTGTTGGCTTATTTTGAGAACCTGCTGCCGGAAGGTGATCTTCTCCATCACCTGGAACTTCGCCATCACACCACGACCGTTTTTGGGTTGCTGAAAGCCATTGGTGGCGATACGGCCAGCGGCTTCACCCTACTTTCACCGGGCGAGTCACCGGCGCCGCCGCACTACCGGCCTATTCATTGGGAAACTGTGGCTGAACACTTGCAACATCGGGAACGAGGCCCGTTGTTTTCGCAACCGTTCTCGCAACAAGGCGAAGAAGCGCGGATCTCACTGGCCGGTGCTCAAGACAAATTACTGTTGATGGTACAGCCAGATGGAAGCCCCGCCATACCAGAGGGTTCGGCGCCTTCCAGCCATATCCTCAAGCCGGATATCAAAGGCCTGAAAGGTGTCTGGGCCACCGCCCTCAACGAAACCTTTTGCATGCAGCTGGCCGCTGAACTCGGGCTCGAAGTCGCCGAGGCTAGCTACCAACCCGAAACCCGCGCCTGCCTAGTGCGCCGCTACGATCGAATTCCCGACGCACAAGGTAGATTGCGGCGCCTGCATCAACTCGATTTCTGCCAGTTGGCTGGCACACCTTCGCTGATCAAATACGAAAGCGACGGCGGCCCGGGGCTGGTTCGCTGTCGTGAACTCCTGCAGCAATCAGGCGCACCAGCTAAAGACTTGCAGCGTCTGATCGGCTGGCTCTTTTTCAACCTGTTGATTGGAAACAACGATAGTCACGCCAAGAATCTCGCTATCCTCTATACCGATGAAGGCCCCCGATTGGCGCCGTTCTACGATTTGATGAGTACTGCGCTTTATAGCAGCCTTTCAAGCCACTTTGCGCTGAGTGTCACCGGTGAGTCTCGCCCCGGTAGTATCAAGCGCTCACACCTTGAGGCGTTGGCCCGCTCACTACGGTTCCAGCCACGTTACTTCTTAAAACAGGGATTCGAACTTGCTGAACGCATGCCGGCGGCTATCGACAGCACTCTTAACACACTGAGCGCAATAGCTGATCAAGGCGCCGAGCAGACGCTGCTGGAGAGATTGCAGCAACGGCTTTTAAGCAACTGTCGAAAAATGCCTGAGCGATGGTCGGCGGATTAATACAAAGCGCCGACTAACGCGTATTTATCGTGGAGGGAATGGAAGAAGCTTAATCAGTTATCCCCCGCTTTCAACGGCGGGGGTTAACCGCTATCGCAGCAAGATGAAGTGTTCGATCAGCCGAATCATCAGCGTTTTCTGATCAGGTAGGCTTTCAGCCACTAACAGGGCTAACGCCACCAGCGTATTGTCGTTGATTAATTGCTCGACGGGCCGGGCCAAAAAGGTCGCATTGCGGCGCAGGTACCATAGAAATAGAAACGATCCACAGCGCTTATTTCCATCGGCCAGAGGATGGTTTTTAATCACAAAATAAAGCAGATGCGCCGCCCGCGTTGCCACATTGGGGTAAAACAGTTCGTCGCCAAAACCCTGTTCAATGGTAGCCAAGGCTGATGTCAAACCATCGCCCCGCACCTGCCCGAACAGTTCAGTTGCCTCGCCTTTAGCGATTAAGGTTTGCTTTAACTCACCAATGGCTTTCAAGGCTTCTTCCAGCTCCAGCGAATGCATACCGGGCTGCTTGATATTTAGTTCAGCTAATTGTTGCTCATCGTAGCCCTGCAACAAGCTCCAAGAGCGAGCGTAATCGCTAATCACGCGGGCAACCGCTTCGCCTTCTGTAGAAACCAGGCCTTGATTGGTCAGGGTTCGGCTGAGCAAACTCACCGCTTGCTCAAATTCTATGCCACGCTCGGTTAGGCGGCGTTGGTTTAAGGTATAGCCTTGTACCAAATGGTCTTTAAGAACATGAGTTGCCCACTTGCGGAACTGGGTGGCACGCTTGGAGCTAACCCGATACCCAACGGAAATAATAGCATCAAGGTTGTAGTGTTTGGTGCGATATCGCTGCCCATGCTCAGCCATATGTTCCAAAATGGAACATGTGCTGTCTTCATCCAGCTCTCCACTCTTATAAATATTACTTAAGTGTTTGGTTGTTGCAGGGCGCTTGGTGTTAAACAGTTCTGCCATCTGCGCCTGGCTTAGCCACACAGTCTCTTGCTCCAGCGTCACCTCAAGGTGTGCTTGTCCATCTTCGCTGGTGAATATCTGTATTTGCTGATCATTCATGAGTGTTGCCTCCCAGGTTTACATAAAGCGCTTTACGTCTTCAGAACAAGCACCTCCCAAGCAAGCAGCACTCAATACGGCAGTAGTCACCTTTCCATACTAAAAGAGAGACTCAAGCGCGCCCGCAATCAGAGGTTAAGTAAACCTTACCACAAAAACTGTTTATTCATACAGCAAAATATTACCCTGACATGAAGATGGTCAGAGATGCGCCCGATCCAGGTCGACGCCAAGCGGATACCGAGCCACTAGCCCACCGCCTTTGTTCAGGCGCAGCACGATAGTTCCGAAACATTCCGTATTCATCGATTTACGCCATATCCCATACTTTACGGCAGCGCAAGTGCGAGTAGCAGCTCTAGCCTTACCAAAAGAAACGCTGATAGGTGGGTCACTAATAGCACTATGGAGGCAGGGCTATAAAAGAGAGCGGGGCTGTATTCACAACCTATTCGAATCACAAATTGAGCCGAATAGGTGCTGTATTCGGCTCAAAGGGGCATTTTGGAAGTGGCCATGATTGAACAGGGAGAGCTTTTCAGTAGAAGCAAAACAATGGCGCCACTTTAGCCTCCCTACCCTAGCAATACTTCCAGCTCATGATGTTGCTCAGCATGCTTGGCGGCATTTTCGTTTTTCAGTTTTTCTAGATTGATAAGCTTCCAGCGTACGGCAGGCAGAGCCGCCGCCCGTGGGCGATCAATGGCATCAAAATCGGGTGAACCGTCATGCAGGCTCAGTAGGAATCGCTTGGTGTTCTCATCGAAGCGAGAATGAATATCTGCAATCAATCGCTTGCGTGTATTCAAGAGTTCTTCAAGGCTAACGGCGGTTCTGGTCATTCCCTCAAATTCTTGGATCCAAGGCTTATCAAGGTCGATTAGGTTCGGATTCAGCAGCCCATGCGAGCCAGAATACGAGTGGCACCAACGATACCGCCTTCAATGGCCCTCGCAATGCGATCCATCGCGTTGCTGATCTCGGAAAGGCTATCGATTCGATCTTTCACCGGCAGGTAGGTCAAGTCTATATCGACCGACAAACGCGGAAGATCACGATAGAACAGGTTTATCGCCGTGCCGCCCTTGAGCGCGAATACATCTTCCTTGGCGACATGCGGGAGAATACGCACAAGGAGTGCGACCTGTGCTTCATATGTTTCACGTGCCATCGTTGGTCTCCGCCCTTACAAACGCTTCAGGCACCATGATGCGATAGCGTGGATGTATCTTCCCCCCTTTTACCAGTGCACGGTCGCCGCTCCCAAGATTGAATGCTGTTGGATCAAGGCGCTTGCGCCAGGGGTGGTCGTGGCGATCGGCAAAGACAAAGAACAGCCGCTTTACCTTGATCTTCTTACAACTCTGCAGCAGAGCTGACAGTAGTTTCGGGCGCAGCGTTGTCAGGCTCTCAAATAGCATATCGAGATTGTGAAAACTTTCATGGTCGGGCAGCTCGTCCATAGCTTCCATGATCGCCCTTTCGGGTGCCGACATTTTAAGCGTCCAGTCCCATGGCAGCGTGTCTTCGTCGTTGATGTTGTCCTTGGCTAACCCAAGCGATGAGTCGGTGAACAGCGAGGTGCTACGGGTTTCGACGGTTGCGTTTAGTGGCAGCTTGCTGAGCCAGTTGGGTGTGGCGTCGCCATATACCCAGACAGGCGCATTGCTGCCCAGACGCAGATAGTGATCGTAGCCCTGCTGGGCAAACGCCGTTGTACCGCCGACATGGATGTCATAGCGCATTATATGCTGCATGGAGAGCAGGCAGGTTTTCCAATCGATGGTGGCCGACGTTGTTGCATGAGGCGCGGGGCGTCGGAAGACGCCGCGGTGTTAACGCGTTCCAGCCAACCGCTATCGACGTATTTGCGAGTAAGGAAACGGCTGACACCGCAGCGTTCAAGCCATGCGGTATCGACCATGAACCCTGAAGGTAAGGCTTCAAGCACTTTCTTTAGCTTTTCTTCTTTAAGAGTACTCATGGTTCACAAATTAGAACTTAACTAAAGGGCTAACCATGCGCTCTTTAAAAAAATTAAATATGGTGTACTTTGAGTTAACAAAATATCTGATTCTTAAATATTTTAGATATTTTGTGTTTTCTTAACGGGAAGTAAGTGCAACGCCCCCACCACCACCGAGCCCACCAAAAAGCCAATCACCGCAGAGCACAGCGTATTGAAGCTCCAGCCCAGCGTACCGCCCAAGGCACCGGTTGCCTCGCTAATGCCCTGTTCGATATGGTGTACCCAAGCATAGGGTGCGTTGAACCAACCCGTGCCATCGGCCCCCAGATTGGCCATCAGGATATGCCCACCCACCCAGAGCATGGCGACGGTGCCCACGACCGAGATGGTCGCTAGCACCTTGGGCATGGCCGTCACCAGACCACGGCCCAGGGTCTGAACTCCCGAACTCTCCCGCTGGGCGAGCTTCAGGCCGATATCATCCATCCTAATCAACAGTGCGACCACGCCATACACCAGAAGTGTGATGAAAAACGCGACCACCACCAGGCTCGCCAGCTGTGACCAGAACCCTTGATGGGAGACAGTAGCCAGCGCGATCACCATGATTTCAGCAGACAGAATCAGGTCGGTACGAATGGCACCACTCACGATCTTTTTCTCGGCTTCCGGCCCCTTCTCTACCGCCGGTTTGTCGTCGTCATGTTTGCCGGAAAGCTTATGCCAAACCTTCTCCGCGCCTTCAAAGGCCAGGTAGGTGCCGCCCACCATCAGGATGATCGGCAATAGCGCGGGCAAAAAGTGATTCAGCAGCAGCGCCACCGGCAGGATAAAAATCAGCTTGTTGCGGATAGACCCCAGCGCGATCTGCTTCACAATCGCCAGTTCACGCTCCGCTGCCACCCCCTGCAGATATTGCGGCGTCACCGCCGTATCATCGACCACCACCCCAGCCGCCTTCGCCGTCGCACGCCCAGCGGCGGCACTCACATCGTCCAATGATGCTGCGGTCAACTTCGCCAATGCGGCAATGTCATCCAGTAATCCTATCAAGCCGCCTATGGCCATGGGTGACTCCTCCGTGAATAACAGTTGCAGATAGTAAAGCACATAGCGGCTGGGGCGGATGCCCTCTTTTGCACCAAGTGCAGTGTTGTTTCAGTCTCCTTCTCAATTAACTGCCGCCCGCTGAGTTTGCTCAAAAGCGGCATCAGGTGGAGGATATTATTGGGTCGGAGGGAAGCTCAGTAAGCACATATTAAATACTCGCCAAGCGCTCATCCTGTATGGCCCTCAAAGTTTTACCGCTCGCATCTTTCCAGGCAATCCGACCGTTTGAAGCGCCACCGACCAACACACCCGCCGCGGTTGATGGCGACGAAAAACGAAAATCTTGGGTGAAGACCAGCTTTCCATCTAGCGGCGCCAATACGCCCCGTTCTTGCAGAAGCTGGCGCTGTTCGCGCATATAATCGTGAATAGAAACCATCTCTTCGGCGCGAGCCTGGGAGCCTTTTAACACCACAAAGCCATCCGCGACTTCTCTACCGGTACCTTCGGCCCCACGTTCGTTGAGATAAAGCGTAACCGGCGGCTCGACTTGCTCTGAAGATGACGCAGCGGCTTGGCTGCTAGCTGCTTCAAACGCATCAATGCCCAACAGCGGAAAAATCACCAGCATTTCAGCTAAAAACCACTCGGCATCGGCACGGTCGGCTTCAGAAAGTGGGGGCGGCGCAGGAAAGGTCCCGTTATCTAGCGCCCACTGATTAGCGGTCTTCGCCAGAGCCAGTAAACCTGCTTCCAGGTAACGCACGTTGGCTTTGTTCAAGCCTTCGTTGGTGCTGGTAAACGCCACCACCCGCGTCCAAAACTCCTTACCCGATACATGCTGCTTGATACGATCTCCCAGCGCATCGGCTTCGCCTACGTAAAGCTTGGAAACACCATCTTCCGTTTGCCCGGTGAGCACATACACGCCGGGTTGTGCCATTTCGCCTCGCATCAGCGCACGCTCAAGCTGGGAGCGGTTAGCCACCACCGCCCTGCCCGTCCAGTTGGATTTCTCGACTAAGCGCAAGCCTTCAGGCGTGCCATCAGCGAGAAAGATACGAATGGAGGTTGGGCGGGCTTGAGTAGGTGTCATGCGATCTCCAAATTAATAAAGAATTTAGCCTGATGGAGATCGCATTTGCCCTTGGGCTGACCTCACACTTAGAACAGATTGTTACCCAACCCCGGCTTTGGAAGAGCATTTTTGATGCTTTGGTAAAAAGACGCCTTAAACGTTGGATCTTGATGAAGTTTATACAGCTCCATCTCCTCTTTGCGCCGTTTTAACATCACTTCCCTCATGATCTGCTCAAAGGCGAGATCACGGGAGTAAGGGTCGGGGTTTTCGTTAAACTTCTCTTCAAAGTCCGGATGTGCCTGAACACTTTCAAGAATATTCAAGAACTTCACACGCTGCTCCTCTGGCGTTGCCCCCCAACCTTGAAACCAACGCTCATTAAAGCTGCGAATGATTTCCTCCAGCGGATCTTTTTGAACTTCGTCTTCCCGGTATCCGCGTGGATTAGGGTTTTGAGGATCTAGCGTTGCTTCCTCAGCATCCAGCGCAATCGAGTGATTTAGCCTAGTGCGCCCTAACCCGTATGACGATAGGTCGACTGACTCAAGAAGCTCATCAAGCTCATCCTGATTTGGGTCTTTGATCTTCAGCTTCGGGATAAGAAACTTCAGGAGCCAGAACAGCTGCTCCCAAGCCAGCACCTCGAAGGGCATAATCGACGCCATCTGCCCGTAGATCTTTACAAACTGCTTGGCCTTGATTTTGTAATCAATCTTCTCGGAACCTTCGAGCTCCAGGCTGTTATTAAAACGTTCAGCCGCCGTATCAATGAGCGGACTTAACTGCTGCGCATCTTCTTGATCAAAGAAGCGTTTACAAAAATCCTCAACCTCAGCCCATTCATAGACGCCCTCATCATCAAGGCTCTCTTTCAGCTCATGCAGCACATTGACGTCGGTCGCCTGCGATAGCGTGGTAACGGTAAAGAAAGGGTCGAAAGCGGTCTTGATATCTTCGGTCGAGTTGAAGAAATCGAGCACGAACAGATCCTCAGTGCGCTTGTTCAACTTCGGCGCGGAGCGGTTCAAGCGGGATAGCGCCTGTACGGCAAGAACGAATTGCAGCTTTTTGTCGATATACATGGCGCAGAGCTTCGGCTGGTCGAAACCCGTCAGGTATTTGTTCGCCACCACAAGCAGACGATATTCGTCCTTGTCGAACGCCTTCCGAGTTTTGTCTTCCGGAAAGCCGTTCATCTCCGCTTCCGTATATTTGATCCCATCAACCTCCTTCTCTCCCGAGAAGGCGATAAGCGCTTTGAATGGGTTACCACGCTTTTCCAATTCGGTCTGGACGGCTTTGTAGTAGCGAATGGCCATCTCGATATTCTGCGTGATGATCATTCCCTTACCCTTTCCCCGCAGCTTCTTCTTGTTCACCACGTTATCGACGAAGTCCTCGACCATGACTTCAGCCTTGATGTTGATCGTCTGTTGGCTGCGCTCAACATAAGCACGCAGCTGCTTCTGCGCCTTGGCGGTGTCGAACTGGGGATTGCCTTCGATAGACTTCTGTATCTCGTAATAACCTTTGTAGGTGGTGTAGTTAGCCAGCACATCAAGGATAAAGCCCTCCTCGATGGCCTGCTTCATACTGTAGAGGTGGAAAGGTTTAAAGCTGCCATCCGGCTGCGCCTCACCGAACATTTCCAGCGTACTGTTTTTGGGTGTGGCCGTGAACGCAAAGTAGGAAGCGTTGCTACGCTGCTTACGTCCCTGTATGGACTTGAGAATCTTGTCCTGATTATCCTCTTCCTCCTCTTCTGCACTTCCGCCCATGGCTTTATTCATATTGCCTTGAGCGTGACTGGTTTGCCCGCTATGAGCCTCATCGATAATCACGGCAAAACGCTTGTCGCTTAGATCTTCAATACCGTCGATGATGAAGGGGAACTTCTGAATCGTCGTGATGATGATCTTCTTACCGTTCTCCAGCGCTGCCTTGAGATCCGCCGAACGCATCGCCGGGGCGACGATGTTTTTCACTTCGGAAAAATCACGGATGTTATCGCGCAGCTGCTTATCCAGCAGGCGACGGTCGGTCACCACAATCACGCTATCAAATAGCGGTGCATCAAGCGCTTTTGCGCCAGGCAAGTCCAGCTGCTTGGGATAACTTTCAATCAGTTGATAGGCCGCCCAGGTAATGCTATTCGACTTGCCCGAGCCCGCAGAGTGCTGGATAAGATACCTGTGCCCAACGCCATGCGTTGCGGTGTGATTCAGAAGTTTGCGCACCACATCTAGCTGTTGATAACGCGGGAAGATAAGAGCCTTCTTTGCCAGCGGATCGCTGCTTTTGCCTTCCAGTAGAACAAAATGCTGAATAATGCCAGCGAGGCTTTTAGGCTGGAAGACCTCTTCCCACAAGTAAGCGGTCTTATGGCCGTTGGGGTTGAGCGGATTGCCTGCACCCTCGTTATGGCCCTTATTGAAAGGCAGAAAGTAGGTCGAATCACCGGACAGCTTAGTTGCCATCCAGGCTTCATCTGTATCGGCTGTCATGTGTACCAGCACGCGACCGAACTGCATTAGTGGCTGGCTGGCATCCCGGTCACGATACTGTTTCTGCCCATGATAACGGGCCGTCTGGTTCGTCCAGGCGTTTTTCAATTCCAGCGTGGCGATAGGCAGTCCGTTAACGAACAGCACCATATCCACGGATTCGTTCGGGTTCGACAGCGAGTGGTGAACCTGACGGGTCACGCTCCAGATATTGGCGGCGAAGTTATCGTGAACCTTGGGCGAGGAGCTAGCCAGCGGCGCGGGATACATCAGCGTGAAGTGTTCATCCTCAACCGGCAGGCCCTTTTTTAACAGATGCAATATGCCCTTGCGCTTCACCAGCTTATCGAACTGCCCGAGGATTTTAGCTTGCCAGTCAGCGGGGTTGCGGGTTTGCAGCTTTTCAAGCGCTTTGCCTTGGGTCGCCTCCAGAAACGCCCAGAACTTGACGGTATCCAGCGCCAGCGCGGGGTCAAAGTCGGCAGTATGGCCAATGCGGTAAGCGCCTACGCCATAGGCCACGGCTTCCGTTATACCCTGCGCCTGCGCTTCCGTGGTGGTACCAGCCAAGTGTTTTTCGATGGCCTGTTCCAGCGCGATTTCCTTGGTGTTGCTGACCGCATAGCTCATCACTGCTCCTTAAATCACTTTGATCTTGCCCGTTACCGCTGAATTGATCAGGCTGGTTTTGTATTCTTTGAGCGTGGTGATCTGGTCTTGTTTGATTGAAATAGCTTTGTCGATTTTCTCGGCTTCGACTTCGACATGTGTAACGATCGAATCCTGCTCATCACGGTTAGGAAACGCTATGGGCATTCCTAAGAACATGTGCGGATATAGCCGCAGGCGTGACGAATGTAGCCCTGTCGAAATTTTATTGTATTGCTCAATAAAAGGAGTGGTGCGCAACAGCCATTCCAGAAAACGCCGGTTGAAAGCCCCTTTCTGCAATGAGCGATAAACGCCGTAAGACGGACTAATAATTCCTCTCAGGTCTGACACTCCCAAGGCTCCCATCCACGCCCACATTGTATTGATAACGATATCGCCTGGTCGGCAGAGTTTGGAGCCGGTGTAGTCTTCAGCCAAAAACATATTGACGTTCTTTTCAGACCGAGGCGTCACTCCGCTGGTATGCGAGACTGAAAGAAGCTCTTCATTGCCACTTTCAGACCGCTCATTTACTTCTCGAAAAAGATACTTTCCACGCCGAACCTCCCAATGCGCAGGAATCTCCCCAATCCAGTCGATGCCGCTGTTCTTCATGGGAACATCAGGATTCAGACCACGGGTGACGGCCTCCTGAATCAGGATCTGCCTGCGCTCGCGCAAGAGTTTGATCTGCTCCTCCTTGATCCGCACCGCCTCGTCGATCTTGGCGCATTTTCCATCCAGAAATGCCGCGATAGCGCGTTGTTCGGGGAGTGGGGGAAATGGAAAGCGCTGGTTGCCAATCACTTCAGTAGAGATGCCTGGTTGAGCTGCAGATTGGGATAACTGGTTGAAATCCGCACAACGTATGGCTTCTCCGAGCCAGATTGTTTCAAGTGATTTCTTGGGCGATACAACTATGGCGTGCTCCGTCGCAAAAAAGTCATCATGCGCATAGTTCACATTCCCACATAACGCGCCTTGTCTTCCAATCAACACAAAGTTCCCGGTGTGTGTTTTTCTATCCGTAAAACCTCGGAATCCGTTTCCTCCGTAAACAGGAAAACCATCGCTTGTGAATTGCTCGGCTGTAATCGTGTCTCCGCTTTTCAGGCCTGCCATGGACTTCAACGGCATAATGTCCCAATGCTTAGGTATTTCAGGGGACCATTTGATACTCGTATGTTTGTAACTCTCATACTTAGGATAAGCCGCGACGTTCATTCCACCGACTCCAACTTCGTCGCTACTTCGACTCCAAGTATATCCGCAATCAATCCGTCAGCTTTTTTCTCAAGCGCCAGAATATCCTGCGTCACTTCTTCCAGACTACGCAGCGGCTTGTGGCGGTAGAAATATTTATTAAAGCTGATCTCGTAGCCGATTTTGACTGAGTCAAGATTGATCCAGGCCTCCTCTACGTGAGGCTTTACCTCCGCCAGGAAGTAACGGTGGATGCTGTCTTTTAGTGGCACACTTTCCGCATCGCGCAGGTCGGTTGCGCTCTCATAGGTCAGATAGCTGCCATCGGGCTGCCGGTAGTAACCAAAATCTGCCAGTTGTGCCACGGTACATTCAAAGCGTTCAGCAATATCTGTCACGCCCTCTTCTGAAAGCGGATAGCGTTTGGCAATCACCTTCTCCGCTTTTTCGTCGTACCAGCTCACGGCGTTAAGAATGGCGTTTTTCTCGGCTGCCGAGACCTTCATCTTGCGAGCCTTGATCGCTTTGCTGACATCGTCACGGAAGGCGTTGAAGTCGGCGGTTTCCTCGGTGCCGATATCATCCATAAGCTGGTTAGCGATGTTCACCAGGTCGCGTAATTTCGCCCAGTATTTCGTATCAATGAGCTTGCCGCGCTGCTTGGCGTTCAGGGTAATGCCCTGCTCCTCGCACCAGGCGGTGATGGCCTTGGCTTCACCCTTCAGAAAGCCCGTTTCGTAGACTTTCTCTCCGTGTTCCGCCCAGAGCCACTCCATCGGTTCACGCAGGCTCTTATCAAAACGTAGCGGCGCGATGCGCTCAATACTGAAACCAGCGCGGCGACGGTCGGGGCGTTCGATGATGACTTTGTGATAGCCGAAATCTTCGTTATCGAAGACCTGAGCAGCGATGCCTAGCGGGTCATTGTTAGCATCAACCTCACGCTCAATGGGCGCAAAATTCAGGTAGGCATTGGTAATCTGCTGGACGTGTTCGTCTGAGAACTCACAGTTCTTATCACCCAGGTTCTTGCGCAGCTTGCGGTAGAGCAGATTGGCGTCGATCAGTTGAACACGACCTTTGCGTGCCTCGGGTTTGGCGTTGGTCAACAGCCAGATGTAGGTGGTGATGCCAGTGTTGTAAAAGAGGTTATTCGGCAGCTGGATGATGGTATCCAGCATATCGTTTTCAATGATGTAGCGGCGGATATTGGATTCACCGCTACCCGCATCCCCAGTAAACAGGCTGGAGCCGTTGTGAACACTGGCAATGCGTGAGCCAAGCGGGCTGGTGCCCGCAGGCTTCATCTTGTTAACCATCTCCATCAGGAACAGAAGCTGGCCATCCGAAGAGCGCGGAGTGGCGTCTACGGTCTCTTTATTGCCCCAATAATCGGCCAGTTCGACCTGAAAGCGAGGATCGATGACGTCTTTGCCATCTTTGATATATTTGACCTCGCTGTTCCAGCTTTTCCCATAAGGCGGGTTGGAGAGCATGAAGTCGAAGCGATGGGCCGAAAACTCATCGGTGGAGAGCGTGGAACCGACGCGGATGTTTTCAGGGTTGTTGCCCTTGATCATCATGTCCGATTTGCAGATCGCGTAGGTCTCGTCATTGATCTCCTTACCGTAGAGATAGACATCACCTTTCGCCTGGATCTGCCCTTCAGTGTCTTTGATATAGTTCTGCGCTTCAGTCAGCATGCCGCCCGACCCACAGGCAGGGTCGTAGATCGTCATGACAGGTGGGAGCTGACCTTTGATCGGGTCGAACATGAGGTGGGTCATAAGGTGAATAACCTCGCGCGGGGTAAAGTGCTCCCCCGCTTCCTCATTGTTCTCCTCGTTGAACTTACGGATCAACTCTTCAAACACATAGCCCATGCCAAGGTTCGACAAACCCGGCAAGACGTTGCCTTCAGGGTCTTCTGCATCATGAGGTGTTAGGTTGATCCGGGGCGAGACAAAATTCTCGATGACGTCCAGCAGCACTTGCTTGTTCGCCATGAGGCGCATCTGATCAAAAAGTTTAAAGCGGGTGATAATCTCTTTGACGTTGTCGCTGAAACCATCGAGGTAGTCCTCAATGTTCGCTAGCAAGATTTGTTGGTTGTTGGTCGCGGTGCTATGCAGCTTTTTTAGCGTCCACTGGCTGATGTTGTAAAAAACATAGCCGGACGCCGCTTCTAGCGGATCATCATCAAATTCTAGCGCGTCTTGGTCTTCCTTCTGATAACGAACTTCTTCGAGCACAGCTTCCTTAGTGGGCTCTAGAAGCGTATCCAAACGGCGCAACACCACCATGGGCAGAATGACATCACGGTACTTGCCGCGGACATAAACGTCGCGCAGGCAGTCGTCGGCAATTTTCCAAATAAAAGAGACAAGGCTGTTATGGGAAGAATAGTTCATTAAATCATTACAACCTATTGTTTATTAAAAAATTTAAAGAGTAGCCAGTGCAATATTTAAGATATGACATCTTAACATGGGGGCAGCGCTTCGTTAGGCAAATACACCCATTGGCAGGCTTTACATCAAACACAGGCGAATCAAAGGAACCCAACACGTCGAAATGCGTTCTATGAGCGTTGACTGCACCTCCTGACCACCTTTTTAACCACCTATAAGGCTAGGTAACAGGCACGACATACCGGCAAGGTTACTGCTATAATAATAACTATTGATTTGCCTAGGAGCGTTGTCATGGTTCGTAAGGCCCCAACTGATAAAGTCACTGTTTCCCGCGAGCGTATTTTGCGTGCAGTCGCCAGCTCAAGCGCGATAGAAACAGGTGAGCGCACGGCAGTGGTAGAGAAACGTCTCAAGTCTCGTTCGCGTCGTTTTGCTAAATTGACCCTGGCTTTTTGAGACTGTACGCAGACTTTCTAACCCTTCTTATTGCGTCTCCAAAACATCTCGAACCAAGCGTTCAATAAACTGATAGCCACCATCTCGCCCGGCCTGAATCGCTTTAAAATAGTAGTCTTTATGCTCATTCCATAGGGTGTAATCCAGCGGTTGAGCACCCGCTTTGACAGCCATCACATCCAGCAGCAAACGTGATATTCGTCCGTTGCCCTCTCGGAAAGGGTGAATCAGTATGAACTCAACATGCATTTCGGCAAGAAAGGCCACCAGTTGCTCGTCGCCCATCTTCGGTAGCTCTGCAAAACGTGAGAGATACTGCTCCTCGAACTCTTTTGTCAGCCTTGCGATTTGTATAGGTGATGCAAACCGAATATTTGGTTTGGACATATCAACGGTTCGATACTCACCCGCCCAAAGATACACATTGCCCAGCCAGGCTCTGTGCCACTGACAAATTGACTGGAAAGTAAGCGTTTCCGGTAAGGCGTCAAGAACATGCATATAGAGAGCGTCAAGCAGCTCCGTTTCTGCAATATTCATCTCTGTTGGGTCAGTGATTTCTACGAGATTTCCCAGCACCCTATTTTCCGAGCCGGGTTGGTATTCGCCTTCGCTACCTGAAACAACATAGCGACTCATAAGGCTGACCTAACCCGCCGCCTCTTTGTATATCGCATGCCTCAGCTCCCCACGATGCCGTTTGTTCTCAATTTGCTCGCCATGCAATTCACAATGAGCATACTCACAAAATACAAAAGGCCGCTCGATACGTCGAGCGGCCTTGATGAGTCTAGCCAATCATCACACTAAGTGGAGACGATCACTCCCACTCAATAGTAGCAGGCGGCTTGCTAGAAACATCATAAGTCACCCGCGAAACCCCTTCCAACTCATTGATAATCCGGTTGGAAACCTTCTCCAACAGCTCATAGGGCAGGTGCGCCCAGCGGGCGGTCATGAAGTCGATGGTTTCTACCGCGCGTAGCGCGATGACCCATTCGTAGCGGCGGCCGTCGCCGACTACGCCTACGGATTTCACCGGCAGGAACACGGCGAAGGCTTGGCTGGTTTTTTCGTACCAGCCGGAGGCGCGTAACTCTTCGATGAAGATGGCATCAGCGTCGCGGAGGATGTCGGCGTACTCTTTCTTCACTTCGCCCAGAATACGCACGCCCAGGCCAGGGCCGGGGAATGGGTGGCGGTAGACCATGTCGTAAGGCAAGCCGAGTTCCAGGCCGAGTTTGCGCACTTCGTCTTTAAACAGTTCGCGCAGCGGCTCGACCAGCTTGAGCTTCATGGTTTCCGGCAGGCCACCTACGTTATGGTGGGATTTGATCACGTGCGCTTTGCCAGTTTTAGAGGCAGCGGATTCGATCACGTCCGGGTAGATCGTGCCTTGGGCGAGGAAATCGACACCGTCGATCTTGCTGGCTTCTTCATCAAATACGTCGATAAAGGTGTTGCCGATGATTTTGCGCTTCAGCTCCGGGTCGCTTTCGCCCTTCAGCTTGCCGAGGAACAGGTCTTCGGCGTCTACGCGAATCACCTTCACGCCCATGTGCTTGGCGAAGGTTTCCATTACCTGGTCGCCTTCCGCTTTACGCAGCAGGCCGTTGTCGACGAACACGCAGGTCAGCTGGGTGCCAATTGCTTTGTGCAGCAATGCGGCAACCACAGAAGAATCCACGCCGCCGGAGAGACCCAGCAGTACGTGGCGGTCGCCCACTTGCTCGCGCACGCGCTGAACCTGGTCTTCGATGATCTGTGCAGGCGTCCACAGTTTTTCGGCTTTACAGATATCCAGCACGAAGTGCTCAAGAATGCGCTGGCCTTGCAGGGTGTGAGTCACTTCCGGGTGGAACTGAACACCGTAGAACTGCTTCTCTTCCCAGGCCATGGCGGCAATTGGGCAGCTCGGCGTGGAAGCGGTCACAGTGAACTCGGCGGGCGCTTCGGCCACCTTGTCGCCGTGGCTCATCCATACGTCCAGCAGGGTTTTGCCGCTTTTAGCGTCTACGTGGTCTTTGATGTCTTTGAACAGCGCGTTATTTTCGTCGATTTGAATCTGCGCGTAGCCAAACTCGCGCTGGTTGGAGCCTTCTACCTTACCGCCCAGCTGCTCGGCCATGGTCTGCATGCCGTAGCAGATACCAAACACCGGCAGGCCCATTTCAAACACGCACTGGGGAGCGCGCGGGGAGTCCAATTCGGTGACGGATTCCGGGCCACCGGCCATGATGATGCCGTTGGGGTTATATTCACGAATCTCTTCTTCGGTGATATCAAACGCGCGGACTTCGGAAAACACACCGATCTCGCGCACCCGGCGGGCAATTAGCTGGGTGTACTGCGAGCCGAAGTCGAGAATCAGAATCTTATGGGCGTGAATGTCACTCATGGCGGGGTCTCAGTTGAGCGGTGTGGGTGCCGCTGGTAAGGCCAAAAAAGCAAGCGGCGAGCTGTGCCCGCCGCCGTTTTTAACTAAAAGCGCTGGTTAGCTCACCCGGTAGTTGGGAGCTTCTTTGGTGATCTGCACGTTGTGTACGTGGGATTCATTAAAGCCAGCGCCAGTGATCTGTACAAACTCCGGCTTGGTGCGCATTTCCTGAATATCGCGGCAGCCGGTGTAGCCCATGGAGGCGCGCAGCCCGCCCATTAGCTGGTGGACGATGGCGCCCATCATGCCTTTATAGGGAACGCGGCCTTCAATGCCTTCCGGCACCAGCTTCTCGGCGCCTTCACTTTTATCCTGGAAGTAGCGGTCGGCGCTGCCCTGGTTCTCAGACATAGCGCCCATGGAGCCCATGCCGCGGTAAGCTTTGTAAGTACGGCCCTGGTAAAGCTCTACTTCGCCCGGTGCTTCTTCGGTACCGGCCAGCAGGCCACCGACCATCACGGCACTCGCGCCTGCGGCAATGGCTTTTGAAAGGTCGCCGGAGAAGCGAATACCGCCGTCGGCAATCAGCGGAATATCAAACTCTTTGAGTGCTTCGGCCACGTTGGAAACCGCGGTAATTTGCGGCACGCCAACGCCTGTGACGATGCGCGTGGTGCAGATTGAACCCGGGCCAATACCCACTTTTACGGCATCGGCACCCGCTTCGGCTAGCGCTCGGGCGGCGGCGGCGGTGGCGATGTTGCCGCCAATCACCTGAATCTGTGGGAAGTGTTCTTTGATCCAGCGAACGCGGTCGATAACACCTTTAGAGTGGCCGTGGGCGGTATCGACAATGATCACGTCTACGCCTGCTTCAGCCAGCGCCGCGACGCGGTCCGGGGTTTCCGGGCCGGTGCCGACCGCTGCGCCAACTAGCAAACGGCCGTCACTGTCTTTGGCGGCCATGGGGTAGGTGCGGGCTTTTTCGATATCCTGAAAGGTCACCAGGCCGCGCAGGTGGAACTCGTCATCGACGATCAGCATTTTCTCAATGCGGTGTTCGCGCATTTTGGCTTTGCTGGTTTCGAGGTCGGTGCCTTCCTTGACGGTAATCAGCCGATCGCGGGGGGTCATGATGTCCGAGACGCTGTCGCCGTGATTAGGCTGAAAGCGCATGTCACGCTCGGTCACAATGCCCACCAGGGTTTCGCCTTCCACCACGGGGAACCCGGAGAAGCCGTTTTCACGCGCCATGGTGAGCAGGTCTTCGAGCTTGGCCTTGGGGCTAACGGTGACCGGGTCTTTGACAATCACGCTTTCGTGCTTTTTGACCTTGCGCACCTCAGCGGCTTGCTGGGTCATGGCCATGCTTTTATGGATGATGCCGATGCCGCCTTCCTGAGCCATCGCAATCGCTAGACGCGCTTCGGTAACGGTGTCCATCGCGGCAGAAAGTAGCGGAATGTTGAGCGAAATATTGCGGGTCAAGCGGGTTTTGAGGCTGACATCCTTGGGTAAGACATCGGAGAAGCCGGGAACGAGGAGTACGTCATCGAACGTTAGTGCTTCTTGGGCCATACGTAGCATAGCGGCAACACCCTGATTGAGAGGAAGTGGGGCGTGAAAGGTTAATCCCCTATTATAGCGTTTTGAGGGCCTTTCCAGCAATGCAGTCACGCTGTTGTGCTTATACCAAATGCTAATGACGTATGCTGGTAGGCTGTTAGTGGGTTATTTTTTATTTAAAGGGGGCCTTTTGTCTCAACAGATTATTGTCTACACCGATTACGTTTGCCCCTTCTGCCTACTAGCCGAAGAGGCCATTGTTCAGGCAACCGAGGGTATGGATGTGGAAATCCGCTGGCGGCCCTTCGAGCTGCGCCCTGCCCCGGTGCCCACACTGAAGGTGGAAGACCCTTACTTGCCTAAAATATGGCAGGATTCGGTCTACCCCATGGCTAAAAAGCTCGGTGTGCCCATCAAGCTACCCAATATCTCGCCGCAGCCACGTACCGACAAAGCCTTTGAAGTGTTCGCCATGGCCGAAGAGCAAGGCCTGGGCCACGCCTACTCAATGGCGGCCTTAAAAGCGTTTTTCCAGCAAGAGCGCGATATCGGCGATCCGGAAGAGCTGGCGGATATTGGTGAGTCGGTGGGCCTTGAACGCCAGGCGGTTCTTGATGCCTTGGCCGAAGGCCGCTACCGCGAGCAGCATCAAGCGGCGCTGCGCCACGCGATGGAAGAGGCACGCATTCAGTCGGTGCCTACCTTGGTCATCGATGGCGAAGTGATTCAGGGCGTACCCGACCCCGCCGCCCTCAAACGTTTTCTGATCGAGCGCGGTTAATTCTATGGCCTCCCCCACTCCCCAGGCACTCTCCGTCAGCCAACTCAACCAGCGCGCCAAGCAAACCCTTGAGCGCGATGTGGGCGAGGTGTGGGTGGAGGGCGAGCTCTCTAACGTTTCGCGTCCGGCATCAGGGCATGTTTATTTCACGTTGAAGGATGACCGGGCGCAGATCCGTTGTGCGCTGTTTCGTCAGCGGGCGCGGTTTGTCTCGGCGCCAATGCGCGACGGCGATCAGGTCAAGCTGCGCGGGCGGGTGTCGCTGTTTGAGCCGCGGGGCGACTATCAACTGATTGCCGAGGCCGTTCAGGCCGCGGGCCTGGGTGAACTGCTGGCCGCTTTTGAGCGTTTAAAAGCCCAACTGGAAGGCGAAGGAGTGTTTGCCAACGCCCGGCCGCTACCCTTCCCGCCCCGCAAGCTGCTGATTTTAAGCTCGGCCACCGGGGCGGCTATTCGCGATGTGCTGGCGGTGCTGGAAGCGCGCTGGCCGCTGGCGGACGTCACGCTGATTCCGGTACCGGTGCAAGGCGCCGAAGCGGCGCCTGCGATGATCTCGGCGCTGGCATTGCTTAACCGTCAGGCGCGGCTAGACCCAGAGCGGGACGTGATTTTGATCACCCGCGGCGGCGGCAGCCTGGAAGACCTGTGGGCGTTTAATAATGAGCACCTAGCGCGGGCGATTTTCCACTCCCGGCTGCCGGTCATGTCAGCAGTAGGCCACGAAGTGGATATCACCCTAGCGGATTTCGCCGCCGATATGCGCGCCCCCACTCCATCGGCGGCCGCTGAACGTTTGGTGCCGGACCAGAACACCTTCAAGCGTCAACTTGATCATCAACACAGCCGCCTGCAGCGGGCAATGCAAGCGCGCCTGGAGCGCGATAGCCAGCGGCTGGATACCCTGCGCGCCAAACTGCGCCACCCCGGCGAACAGCTCAACCGCCAGCGCCAGCACTTAACCGCTCTCAATCAGCGTTTGAATCGCGCTATACAACAAGCGCTCGGCCAGCAAAAAGCCCAGGTAGCGCAACTAAGCAGGCGCTTGGCCAGCCAGGACATGACCCGGTTGCACAGCGCGGAAAGCGAACGCGTGAGCCAGTTACAACGCCGTTTGGGGAGTGCGATGCAGCGCCAGTTGGAGAGCCGACAGGCCCGCTTAAAAGCGGCAGCGCGGGAATTAAACGCGGTCAGTCCGTTGGCAGTTCTAGGCCGGGGCTATGCGATTGCCCAGGATGAGCAGGGTCAGGTCATTCGCCGCGCGGAAGATACCCAGCCCGGCCAGAAGCTGAAACTGAAGCTGGGTAAAGGCAGGCTAAGCGTGGAAGTTAAGCGACGTCTAAAGTCCGGGGGTTAAAGTCCGGGGTTAAAGACCGGGGGTTAAAGACAGAAGTAAAATGGCCGATACCTTATAACAATAAGGAGAGGGTACCGCCATGAAGATTGGATTTTCGTCATTGACGCTGATTAATCAGCGCCAAGATAAGCCGCAGTTTTTGATCTCTACCCGTGTCGCCCCCCAAAAGAGCGAGCCTGCTGAAGACGACCCGTTCACAAAGCGGCTTAAAAAGCAGCAGGAAGCGTTGGAGAGCTTGGCGTCGCTACCGACGCCAAAGGAAGCCTCCCAGCAGCAGGCCACTGATAAAGTGGGCTTCCTGCGCCAGCGGCTTGAAATGCTGAAAGCCATGATGGCCTTTGCCTCCCCTGAACAGCTTAAAAACATGGCCAAGGAGCTCAAGAGCATCGCCCGTGAGCTTGCCGGTGCAGCTAAGCTACTGAACAATCAAGGTGGCGGTGGTGCAGGCATGACCGCTATCCCGTCCGTGGTTGCAACGACAGCAGCTCAACCGGCCGTGACTCAAACCAGCGGAGCTGATTCAGCCGCGGCTCAGGCAGGCGGCGACGAGAACGCCCAGCCAACGGTGTCGAGTGACGCGCAGCAAGCCGAAGCCAGTGCACAAACAGCCAAAGATGATGCTGAGAAAAGTACTGAGGAAAGTACTGAAGAAAGCACTGAGGAAAAAGCTGAGCAAGAAGCCGAAAAATCAGCAGGCGATGAAGGCGATCAAGCCACTGAGCTCGGCTTATTACCCAGCCTGCCCAACCTCATCCAGAATGAAGACAACCGCTCAACATCCAATGGACCCAGCGCTAGTGAACACATACTACGCGGCGTGCTGACGGATGCTCAGAAAGAGCTGCGCGAAGTCGTTAACGCACTCAAGGTTAGGCTGAACGAAGAGGATAAAGAAGCCCGCCGTGAGCTGAAGAAAGCTGAAGGCGTCATGGACAAGACGGATCAAGCGGTTGCAGCATCAACCTCAGACGCCCTCTACTCCTCATTAGGGCAGTTGCTGCCTACCTCGCTAGGTGATGTTTCCGTAGCCACGCCCTCTATCAACATAGAGGTTTAGCGTTAAATGAAAAAAGGCGCTACTCATCAGTAACGCCTTGACCGTTTAGCGCCGGGCTAAACAGTGTTTCTCAACGCTTGTTTTTATCGTCTTTGTGCGACTTTTTAGGGTCATCGGATTTGGGATTGACGTGGTGGGTATCCGGCATTGGATTCCCTTCATGAAAATGATCGTCCCGATCTTTTTGAGGTTTCTTATCGTGTTCAGAAGGTTGAGTCATCGTTTCATCCTTGTCTTGGTGGTCTTAGCTTCTCCAATCCCTTGGCGCAACGGCCACAGGGCTCCCTGAAGTGGGTAGAAAAAGTAGTCAATGCATTAACTTCTAGACCCAAATAATTGTAGCTCCTCTCTTTCAACTTGCAATTTATGCCCATGGGCCTTGGCGATACATTTAAAATAAAAACCTTTCATAAACAATAAATTAAAATCAAACAAACCATATATTAGCAATGCCGATAATACTCATAGCTTGCCACTATCACTTGCATTTTTTACCTGCCGCTTTGTTGCTAAGCGCTCGCAGCGTGGTTTGCCGTTGTTACTACCTTGTTCTACGTTAATGATGGTTTATAGCAGTGCGTTAGCAAAGGAGTGACCGCACATGAGCGATCAACAGCAACCTCCCCAGCATCAAGACAAGCAGCCGGGCGATGAACACGCCATGCGCCCGGAACCCGAGTACATTCGCGACAGCTACCGCGGCGCTGAAAAGCTGCTTGATAAAGTCGCGATTATCACCGGCGGCGACAGTGGGATTGGCCGTGCAGTGGCGGTGCACTACGCTCGCGAAGGCGCTGACAGCGCAATCGTGCACTTGCAAGAAGATGAAGATGCCAAAGAAACCAAGCGGCTAGTGGAAGCCGAAGGGCGCCGCTGCTTAGTGTTGAAAGGCGATGTGGCTGACCCGGCTTTTTGTCGCGAGATTGTTAAGCAAACCCTCGACCACTTTGGCAAGATCAATATTGTCATTAACAACGCCGCTGAACAGTACGACTGGGACGACATCACCGAGATCCCCGACGACCAGCTACAGCGCACCTTCCAGACCAATATTTTTAGCCACTTTTATCTCACCAAAGCGGCCGTTAAGCATCTCAGTAAGGGCGATACAATTATTGCCACCTCCTCGATCAATGCCTTTAAAGGCAACAACACCTTGATCGACTACTCTGCGACCAAAGGCGCCATTCAGGGCTTGGTACGCTCGTTGGCCATGTCGCTGATGGATCAAGGTATTCGCGTTAACGCCGTGGCGCCAGGGCCAATATGGACACCGCTGATTCCCGCCAGTTTTGAAGACGAGAAGGTGGCCTCGTTCGGCAACCAAGTTCCCATGAAACGCGCCGGTCAGCCCAGCGAAATAGCGCCTGCGTATGTTTACCTCGCCTGCGAGGAATCGTCCTACATGAGCGGCCAAACACTGCACTTAAACGGCGGCGTTATCCTGAATACGTAAGTTAATCAACAAGATGAACTCACCGGCATGAGTGTGTGATTAATTTTTATTCACCACTTAAATGAGCATTTATTGCACAAAAGCTTAATTAATGAGCTACGCTTTTTTTAAAGACCCACGTTAATGCAACCGCTTTAATCGCCCTGGCGTTTCTTCTCAGGCGCGATGGATAGCGTGATCATTCAATAGGGAAAGGTATGGCTGAGACTGTCAATGACTTGCTAGTCCGCTATTGGGCGACAGGATTTTTTGTGGTCGCCGCCTTGGCGCTATGCGCCCTAATGGTAGGCATTTCCAGCCTGCTGGGCGGTCGCAGCCAAGGGGTCAATAGAGACCTTCCCTTTGAATCAGGCATTGTCGGCACGGGTGATGCCCGCCAGCGTTTTTCCGTCAAGTTTTACCTGGTTGCTATGTTATTCGTGATTTTTGATATTGAGGCCGTGTTCCTGTTTTCCTGGGCTGTTGTCATTGAAGACACGGGCTGGACAGGGTTTTGGGGCGCGGCCGTTTTTGTTTTCATTCTGCTGACAGGCCTGTTGTACGACAGCCGAACCGGTGCCCTGGACTGGGCGCCGGGCTCATCTGGAGGTGAAAAATGAGCTATACCCTGACCAGGGCCGATCAACCCGCCGAAAGCAGCCGCCGTTACCCTACCCAGAAAGGGGAGCCGTCAGAGGACCCGGTGAAGCGCCAACTCGAACGCAATGTGTACACCGGAAAGCTCAGCGAGGTACTCAATTCCGCCGTCAACTGGGGGCGTAAAAACTCGCTGTGGCCGTACAATTTTGGCTTGTCCTGCTGCTATGTGGAAATGACCACCGCGTTTACCGCGCCTCATGATATTTCCCGCTTCGGTGCAGAAGTTATTCGGGCCTCGCCGCGGCAAGCGGATTTCATGGTCATTGCGGGCACCTGTTTCATCAAAATGGCACCGGTCATCCAGCAGCTCTACGATCAGATGCTGGAACCTAAATGGGTTATTTCCATGGGCTCCTGCGCCAACTCAGGCGGCATGTACGATATCTATTCGGTGGTGCAAGGCGTCGACAAATTCCTACCTGTGGATGTCTACGTACCCGGTTGCCCGCCCCGGCCAGAAGCTTTCCTCCAGGGCTTGCAGTTGCTGCAGGACTCGATCCAAGAGGAGCGTCGGCCGCTTTCCTGGGTGGTCGGGGACCAAGGTGTTTATAAAGCCGATATGCCTTCCCAGCGGGAAAAACATCGCGATCAACGGATTCAAGCCACGGAATTGAGAACACCGGACAAACTCTGACGGCGTTCTCCGTCGTTTCACCACCGATGGCCAGGAGATGAACCACGACCATGACTATGGATACCGGTAGCCTCTCAGACAACTCCGATGATCACTTGCTCAAAGCCCTGAAACAAACGTTTGGCGACCAAGTGCTTTACGAGCAAAGCACCTATACCGGTATGCCGGTGCTCTGGGTGACACGGGACGTATTGACCAAGCTGCTGGATTATCTGAAGAACCTGACCGCACCCTATGATCTGCTCTACGACCTTTCTGCCATCGACGAACGGCTGCGAACGCATCGCCAAGGGTTACCGCCGGCTGATTTCACGGTGTTTTACCAGTTGCTGTCGGTTACCCGCAACGCAGACATCATGCTTAAAGTGGCGCTCTCAGCCGATGACCTGAGCGTGCCCACTGCGGTTAAGGTTTTCCCGGCGGCTAACTGGTACGAGCGGGAAGTTTGGGACATGTTCGGCATCAGTTTTGCCGGTCATCCGCACCTGACACGGATCCTCATGCCACCAACCTGGACCGGCCACCCACTGCGTAAGGACTACCCTGCCAGGGCGACTGAGTTCGACCCCTACACCCTGACGGTTGAAGGTCAGGAGACCGAGCAGGAAGCCATGCGCTTCGACCCGGAAGCCTGGGGTATGCAGCGGGAGCGAAACGGCGCCGAGTTCATGTTCCTCAACCTGGGGCCCAACCATCCTTCGGCCCACGGTGCCTTTCGCGTTGTGCTGCAACTGGATGGCGAAGAAGTCGTCGACTGCGTACCGGATATCGGTTACCACCACCGCGGCGCTGAAAAAATGGCCGAGCGCCAGTCTTGGCACAGCTTCATTCCCTACACGGATCGCATCGACTACACCGGCGGGGTGATGAACAACCTGCCTTACGTGCTGGCGGTTGAAAAGCTAGCGGGCATTGAGGTGCCGGACCGGGTAAAAGTGATCCGGGTGATGATGGCGGAAATGTTCCGTATCACCAGTCACCTGCTGTTTTTGGGCACTTACCTGCAAGACCTGGGCGCCATGTCGCCGGTGTTTTACACCTTCAGCGACCGGCAGCGCGGTTATCACGTCATTGAAGGCATTACCGGCTTTCGCATGCACCCGGCTTGGTACCGCATTGGTGGCGTGATGCAGGACTTGCCCCAGGGTTGGGAGAAGCTGGTACAAGGCTTTCTCGACTGGATGCCCCCACGGCTAAAAGAGTACGAGCGGGCCATGATGGAAAACGCCATCGTGCGCGACCGCACTCGCCACGTAGCAGCCTTCAATACCACCGAGGCGCTGGAATGGGGAGTGACCGGGCCCAACCTGAGGGCCACCGGCTGCGACTTCGACCTGCGCAAGCAGCGGCCTTATTCGGGCTATGAACAGTTCGACTTCGAGGTGCCACTCGGCCACAACGGCGATGTGTTCGACCGAGGACAGCTACGCATTGATGAAATGCGCCAGAGCCTGCGCATCATCCAGCAGTGCGTCAATAACATGCCCGCCGGCGACTACAAGGCGGATCACCCGCTGACCACGCCCCCGCCCCGGGAGCGCATGCTGGAGCACATCGAGACCTTGATTACCCACTTCCTGCAGGTGTCCTGGGGGCCGGTACTCAAGCCGCAGGAATCCCTGCAAATGGTAGAGGCCACCAAGGGTATTAACAGCTACTACCTGACCAGTGACGGCAACACCATGAGCTACCGCACCCGCATCCGTACACCGAGCTTCCCGCACTTGCAGCAGATACCCTCGGTGATGCGCGGCGGCTTTGTGCCAGACCTGATCGCCCACCTGGGCAGTATCGACTTCGTGATGGCAGACGTGGACCGCTGATGATGGCAACGACACCGCAAACCAACAGGATTATCGACAGCGATGGCTTCGAACTGCACGCCGAGGACGAAGCCGCGATGCGCCAGGAAATGGCCCATTACGAGCAGCCCCAAGCCGCCTGCATCGACGCTCTGAAGATTGTCCAGCGCCGCCACGGCTGGGTGCCCGATAAAGCCATCGGCGCGATTGCCCGGGTGCTTGGCATTGGCCCTGGGGAGGTGGAAGGCGTCGCCACCTTCTACAGCCTGATTTTTCGCCAGCCAGTGGGGCGCCATATCGTGTTGGTCTGCGACAGCAGCGCCTGCTTTTTGAGCGGGTTTGACGAGCTCAGGCAGGCCCTGGTGAACCAGCTGGGAATTGATTATGGCCAGACCACCGAAGACGACCGTTTCACCCTGCTGCCGGTGTGCTGCCTGGGGGCCTGCGACGGCGCCCCAGCGCTAATGATCGACGACGATACTTACGGGCCGGTCACGGCAGACGACCTGCCCGCCCTGCTGGAGAATTACCCATGAGCCAGCCCATTGCCAACCAACCCATTGCTAACCAGAGAAGTTCAGTGCGCTATCGCAGCCGCCTACTGCAGCCAGAGGCGGAGCGCCACGCCGACACGCACCCCCTAACCTGGCGGCTGCGCGACGACGGCGAGGCAGTCTGGTTTGAGGAATACCTGGAAAAAGACGGCTACCAGTCGGTGCGCAAGGCACTCGCCGACGGTGATCCCCAGACCATCATCGCCACCATGAAGGAGGCCAATGTGCGAGGCCGCGGCGGCGCCGGCTTTTCCGCCGGGCTCAAGTGGAGCCTAACCCTGCAGGGGGATGACATGCCCCGGGGCTACCTGATCTGCAACGCCGATGAGATGGAACCCGGCACCTTCAAAGACCGGTTGCTACTCGAACAGCAACCCCACCTGTTGATCGAGGGCATGATCCTGGGTGCCTACGCCAACAACAGCCGTTATGGCTACATCTTCCTGCGGGGCGAATACGTTGAGGCCGCCAGGGTACTCAAACGCGCCATCGGCGAAGCCAGGGAAGCGGGCTGGTTGGGTGCCGATATCAACGGCAGCGGTTTCGACTTTGATATTGCCGTCCATACGGGGGCGGGGCGCTATATCTGCGGTGAAGAAACCGCCCTGCTCAACGCCCTGGAAGGCAAGCGTGCCAACCCCCGGACCAAGCCGCCGTTTCCCGGTCAATCGGGCGCCTGGGGCAAACCCTCGGTCGTCAACAATGTGGAAACCTTATGCAACGCGCCAGGGGTCATCTTAAACGGCGCCGACTGGTATCAAGGCCTTTCCGGTGAGCGCACCGACGACGGCGGCACCAAGCTCTACGGCGTTTCGGGCCTGGTGGAAAAACCCGGCCTGTGGGAGCTGCCTATCGGCACCACGGGTGCTGAGCTACTCGACCGAGCCGGTGGCATGCGCGATAAACACCGGCTCAAGGCTTGGCTTCCCGGCGGCGCCAGTACCGGCTTTTTGTTGCCGGAGCATCTAGCGCTGCCACTGGATTTCGACACCGTCGGCAAGGAAGGCAGCCGCTTGGGCACCGGCCTGATAACGGTGGTGCCACAAGCGCAAAGCATGGTGACGCTGATGCGTAACCTGGAGGAATTCTTTGCCCGGGAATCCTGCGGCTGGTGCACGCCTTGCCGGGACGGCCTGCCCTGGACTGTCAAGCTGTTACTGGCTTTGGAGCATGGTGAAGGCGAGCCCGGCGACATTGAGCTACTCGACAAACTGGCCGCGGACTGCGGCCCCAGCCTGACCTTTTGTGCCCATGCCCCGGGTGCCGCCATGCCGTTACAGACGGCGCTGAAACACTTCCGGCACGAATTTGAACAGGGGATTAGCCAACGCCGTAGCGAAACTCACGAGGGCTCGCTTCCAGTGGGGTCAACATGAGCAGCACGGCGATTACTTGCACGACTATTACCAGTAAGAACAGGAACCAACGGGACTAGCCATGGCCATCATTCATGTAGACGGACAAGCGTACGAGGTGAACGGGGCGCATAACCTGCTTCAGGCCTGCCTGTCCCTGGGCCTAGATATTCCCTACTTCTGCTGGCACCCCGCGATGGGCAGTGTCGGGGCTTGCCGCCAGTGCGCTGTGCGCCAGTATAAAGACGAAGATGACGATCAGGGCATGCTGGTCATGTCCTGCATGACGCCGGCGAAGGATAACACCCGGATTGATATCGAAGACGAGGAGGCGCGTGCATTTCGGGCCAGCGTCGTGGAGTGGTTAATGATTAATCACCCCCATGACTGCCCGGTGTGCGAAGAAGGCGGCCACTGCCATCTGCAGGACATGACTGTCATGACCGGCCACGACCGCCGCCGCTATCGTTTTGCCAAGCGTACCCGCCGCAACCAGCACCTGGGGCCGTTTATCGGTCATGAGATGAACCGGTGCATCACCTGCTACCGCTGCGTGCGCTTTTATAACGACTACGCCGGCGGCACCGACTTGGGCGCTTTTGGCAGCAAGGACAACGTTTATTTCGGCCGTTATGAAGAAGGCACCCTGGAGAGCCCCTTCGCCGGGAATCTCACCGAGGTGTGCCCTACCGGGGTATTCGTCGACAAGAGCCATTCTGAACACTACACGCGCAAGTGGGACCTGCAGTTCGCACCCAGCATCTGCCACCAGTGTTCCATGGGCTGCAACATCAGCCCCGGCGAACGCTATGGCAGCCTCCGCCGTATCGAGAACCGCTACCACGGCGACGTAAATGGCTACTTTCTCTGCGACCGTGGCCGGTTTGGTTACGGCTACGTCAATCGCAGCGACCGGCCCAAGGTGCCGGAGTGGCGAGCGCAGCCCGACCAGCCCCCCACCTCACTAGAGGTGGATACCGCCCTGGCGCATATCACCGATGCGTTACGTTATGCCCGGCGGGTGATCGGCATTGGCTCCCCACGGGCAAGCCTGGAGAGCAACCATCAGCTGCGCGAGCTGGTGGGGGGAGACAATTTTTCCACCGGCATTGAGGCCCGCGAACAGGCCTGCCTGGAACGCATGAATGACCTCCAGCGTACGACCGGCCTGACCACTCCCACGCCTCGCGAAATCGAGCGCCACGACGCCGTCCTGATATTGGGGGAGGACCCCGTACAAAGCGCTGGACGCCTGGGGCTGAACCTGCGCCAGGCGGCGCTGGCACGGCGGGAGGCGATGGGCGAGAAGATTGATGTACCAGCCTGGAACGCAGAGGCGCTGAAAACCCTGGGGCAGGATCTTTATCACCCGCTGTTTATCGCCTGGCCCGCCCCCACCGAGCTCGATGATGTGGCCGAGGCTCGCCATGCCCTGGGCCCGGAGGGGATTGCCCAGCTCGGTGTTGCCGTCGCCCATGCAATCGACCCAGCGGCCCCGGCGGTGGAAAGCGCGCCAGCCGGTGTTGAAGAGGCCGCTAAGCGTATAGCGGCGGCGCTGATGGCAGCGGAACGGCCACTGGTGGTCAGTGGTGGCACTTTGGCTTCCGAAGCGATCCTTGAGGCGGCCGGCAATATTGCCAAGGCGCTTGCCAAGCGCGCCAAACAGGCTGGCCTGGTGCTGATCCGCCGCGAGGCCAACAGCACCGGGCTTGCCCTGATGGGCGGCCAACCCCTTGATTGGGCGCTGGACGAACTGAACCAGGGCAACGCCGATGCGCTGGTGGTGCTGGAAAATGACCTCTACCAGCGCTTGCCTGAAAAGCAGGTGGATGCAGCGCTGGCACGAGTGGATACCTGCATCGTGGTGGACCATCAGCGAACGCAAACCACCGACAAGGCAAGCGTCCTATTGCCCGCCGCCAGTTTTGCCGAGACAAGCGGCACCCTGGTTAATCTTGAAGGGCGCGCCCAGCGTTTTTTCCAGGTGTACGAGCCCGCCTACCTGCGCCCCGAAGCACGGATTCACGCAAGCTGGCACTGGTTGCATAGCCTGGCCGTCAGCCTCCACGGAGAAAGCCCCAGCGAGATCCATCTGGATCAGGCCACGCAGGCCTGTGCCGAGGCTTACCCAAGCCTAGCTGGCATGGCGCAGGCAGCCCCCGGGGCTGATTATCGTATAGCGGGCCTGCCGCTGGCACGGGAGCCTCACCGCTACAGCGGGCGCACCGCCATGCGCGCCCACCTCAATGTCAATGAACCGCGCCCTCCCCAAGACCCGGATACGCCCTTTGCGCACTCGATGGAAGGGTATAGCGGGTTCGACCGGCCACGCCAGCAGGTACCTTTTGCCTGGGCGCCGGGCTGGAACTCACCGCAGGCCTGGAACAAGTTCACCGACGAGGTAGGCGGACACCTGCGTGGCGGCGACCCCGGGGTACGCCTGATTCATCCAGCGCCTGACCAGGGCCACTATCACCCGCCGGTGCAAAGCGCTGGGGACGCCAATGCCCTGCGGGCGCTGATTTTGCCGCGCCTGTTCGGTGGTGAAGAAACCTCCTCTTTGGCGCCGCCTATCCAGCAGCGAACAACACAGCCCAGCGTCATCCTCAGCGCTCATGATGCCCAACGCCTAGCGCTAAAGACCGGCGACACAGTGAACATCGGTGAAGGGGCAACGCTGCCGGTCTTTGAGCAGCCAGACTGGCCCAGCGGCTGGGTGGGCCTGCCCGCCGGGCTGATGGCGGGAGTACTGCAAGGAGAATCCATCACCCTGCACAAATCTGCGGGAGGTCAGGCATGAGCTGGTGGACACCTCAGGTAACCGCAATTTTCTGGGGCATGTTCCAGGCCCTGGTCATTCTGCTAGGGGTGGTGCTGCTGGGCGCCGTCTTGACCGTGGTGGAGCGCCGCTTTCTGGGGCTTTGGCAGGACCGTTACGGCCCCAACCGGGTAGGGCCATTCGGCACGCTTCAGCTGGTGGCCGACATGCTGAAAATCTTCTTCAAGGAAGACTGGATTCCCCCCTTTGCCAGCCGTGGCCTATTCCTGCTGGCGCCCATTCTGGCCTTCGCTTCACTGCTGCTGAGTTTTCTGATTATTCCCATCACCCCTGGCTGGGGCGTTGCCGATATGCATATCGGGCTGCTGTTTTTCTTCGCCCTGGCAGGCATCAATGTGTATTCGGTCTTACTGGGGGGCTGGGCCAGTGGCAATAAGTACGCCCTGCTCGGGGCATTAAGGGCCTCGGCGCAAACCTTGTCCTATGAAGTTTTCATGGGGCTTTCGTTGATGGGCGTGGTGGCCATGGCCGGCTCCTTCAACATGCGCGACATCGTCGCCGCCCAGGAAAACCTCTGGTTCATCATTCCCCAGTTTTTTGGCTTTATCACCTTTCTTTTCGCGGGCGTTGCCGTTACTCACCGGCACCCCTTTGATCAGCCGGAGGCGGAGCAGGAGCTGGCGGATGGCTACCATATAGAATATTCCGGCATGAAGTTCGGCATGTTTTTTATCGGCGAATACGTGGGCATGGTGCTGGTCTCGGCGCTGATCGTCACGCTGTTTTTCGGCGGCTGGCACGGCCCCTTGTTGCCACCGTTTGTGTGGTTTGCCCTCAAGACCAGCGGCTTTCTGTTGCTGTTCATGCTGCTGCGCGCGGCACTGCCGCGCCCCCGGTATGAC
Source organism: Halovibrio sp. HP20-59 (assembly GCF_033052795.2). Taxonomy (NCBI): domain Bacteria; kingdom Pseudomonadati; phylum Pseudomonadota; class Gammaproteobacteria; order Oceanospirillales; family Halomonadaceae; genus Halovibrio; species Halovibrio sp. HP20-59. Next base: position 39,796 of record NZ_JAWJUW020000008.1, on the reverse strand, counting down.
CGGGTAATGAGCTTTGGCTGGAAAGTCTGCCTACCGCTAACCCTCATCAACTTACTGGCCACCGGAGCGGTAATGCTCTGGGTAGGCGCCTAGGGAGACATGATGGATAGAAACAAGCATCCGATCATCGACACCGCATACCGGCTGGTGCCCGCCACCGGCTCACTGTTACGCACGCTTGGCACGGTGTTCATGCACGGCTTTCGCAAGCGGGAGACAGTCAGCTACCCGGAAGAGTCGGTCTACCTGCCGCCCCGATACCGGGGCCGAATCATACTTACCCGCGACCCGGACGGCGAAGAACGCTGCGTGGCGTGCAACCTGTGCGCGGTAGCCTGTCCGGTGGACTGCATCTCCCTGCAGAAGGGGGAAATGGACGACGGCCGCTGGTACCCGGAGTGGTTCCGCATCAACTTTTCCCGCTGCATTTACTGCGGCATGTGTGAAGAGGCCTGCCCCACCTCCGCCATCCAACTAACACCGGATTTCGAGATGGGCGAATACGACCGCCAGCAGTTGGTGTACGAGAAGGAAGACTTGCTGATCAACGGCCCCGGCAAGGACCACGACTACCATTTCTACAAGGTGGCCGGCATGGCCATTGGGGGTAAAGACAAAGGCCAGGCAAAGGACGAGGAGGCGCCGGAAGATGTTCGTACCCTGCTCCCCTAACCGAACAAGGAGGCACTGATGGAACTGGCTTTCTATCTCAGCAGCCTGGTGGCGGTGCTGGCCACCGTGGGCGTGATCACCGGCACCAGCCCGGTGCATTCGGTGGTCTATTTGATTGTCTCGCTGATCGCCGTGGCGCTGGTGTTCTTCGCCCTGGGGGCGCCGTTTGCCGGCGCCCTGGAGATTATCATCTACGCCGGGGCGATCATGGTGCTGTTCGTGTTCGTGGTCATGATGCTTAACCTGCGCGGGGATGAAGAACGCGCGCCCCAGTGGCGGCAACCGCTCTACTGGGTAGGGCCATCCCTGCTGGCCTTAGCGTTACTCGCGGTACTGGTGGTGCTCATCGCATCGGGAGAGGTCGATATGACCATTGACGGCGAGCTCATCACCGCCCGGGGTATCGGCCTGACGCTGTTCGGCCCCTGGCTCATGGTGGTGGAACTGTCCGCCCTTCTGCTGCTGGCCGCACTGGTGACGGCCTCTCACGTGGGGCGGCGCAACGACCCAGGGCACACCACCCCAGCGTCGCGGCAAGCCCCTGACCGTGGAGATACGCCATGAACGGGATCCCGATGGAGCATGGCCTGATGCTGGCCGCCATTCTGTTCGCCCTAGGGCTGGCAGGACTGATGCTTCGGCGCAGCATGCTGTTTATTCTCATGAGCCTGGAAATCATGCTCAACGCCGCCGGGCTGGCGTTTATCGTGGGCAGTACCGCCTGGAATCAACCGGATGGGCAGGCCATGTTCCTGCTGGTGATTACGCTCGCGGCCGCTGAAGCCAGCGTGGGGTTGGCGTTGATGATACAGCTCTACCAACGTTTCCATTCACTCAAGCTCGATAACGTCAGCAGGATGCGTGGATGATGACAGCAGCGACCATACTCTCGTTCCTATTGCCACTGGCGGGCACGGTGATGCTGGCTTTTTCCGGTGAGCGGCTGGGCCCACGCGGTAGCACGTTCATTGGCGTGGGCAGCGTCGGGCTGGCCGCCCTGGCGACCGCCTGGGCGCTGCTGGCGTATTCGGGCGCAAGCCAAGGCGTCACCCTCTGGACATGGGTTGCGGTAGGCGATTTTCAGCCCACCATGGGGCTCACGGTGGACCGCCTGTCACTATTGATGATGGCGGTAATCACCGGCGTGGGTTTTCTGATCCACTTGTTTGCCGCCTGGTACATGGCTGGCGAGGCGGGGATCACCCGCTTCTATGCCTGGATGAACCTATTTGTGTTCAGCATGCTGACCCTGGTGCTGGCGGATAACCTCCTGCTGCTGTTTCTGGGTTGGGAGGGCGTCGGCCTGTGCAGCTACGGGCTGATCGGCTATTACTATCAGCATGAAGCCAATAACTGGGCGGCCTTCAAAGCGTTTATCGTCACGCGTATCGGCGATGTTTTTCTCGCCCTGGGAATGTTTTTAATCTTCGTCGAACTCGGCACCCTGGATATCGGGCAGGTGTTGGAGCAGGCGCCACGCGTCTGGGCCGAGGGCAGCACGACGGCCAATATTGCGGCGCTGCTGATTCTCGGCGGTGCACTGGGCAAGTCGGCGCAGGTGCCGTTACATACCTGGCTGCCGGATGCCATGGCCGGCCCCACGCCGGTCTCGGCGCTCATCCACGCGGCCACCATGGTCACCGCCGGGGTCTACCTGATTGCCCGCCTGAACGGGCTGTTTCTGCTGGCACCGGACGTGCTGCTGCTGGTCGGCGTTATCGGGGCGGTGTCGCTGCTGCTGGCGGCGTTTGCTGCCTTGGCCCAAACCGACATCAAACGCGTGCTGGCTTACTCAACGATGAGCCAGATCGGCTACATGTTTGTCGCCTTGGGGGTTGGGGCCTTTGATGCGGCTATTTTCCACCTGACGACGCACGCTTTCTTCAAGGCGCTACTGTTTCTCTCCGCCGGGTCGGTGATCATTAGCTGCCACCATGAACAGGAGATGGACAAACTGGGCGGGCTTTGGCGGAAGCTGCCGGTGGCCTATGCGGGCTTTATCGTCGGCGGCGCGGCGCTGGTGGCCCTACCGCTGATATCTGCAGGCTTCTTCAGTAAGGATGAGATTTTGTGGCAGGCCATGGCCGCCGACCAGACCGGTTTGCTGATCGCCGGTTTGTTGGGCGCGGTGCTGACCGGCCTGTATACGGTGCGGCTGATCCTGGGCACCTTTCATGGTGAACCGGGCAGCGACCACGCACGCCACCCCGAGCCTGGCAGAAACCCCTTCACCCACCACCTGCCCCTCATCGTCCTTGCAGTGCTGTCCACCTTCCTCGGTGCCTGGCTCTACCCTGGGCTTGGCGAGCTATTCCCGGCAGCACCGGGCGAGACTAGCGACACCAGCCATACCCTGCTGCAGGTATTGGCGACAGGCGCGGTCATCGCCGGGCTGGCCCTGGCTGGCTGGCTGTTCGTGATGCGTCGGCAATGGCTTCACAGCATCGCTGGCAAGGGCGCTGGCGCACGCTGCTGGGCGCTGTTGAACCGCGCCTGGGGCTTTGATGCATTGTTCAAATGGGGGCTGGTTCGGCCCTGGCAGTGGCTGGTGCGTGGGCTGCGTTTTGACTTCATCAACCGAGGCATGAACCTGTTGGCGCTGATCGCGCGCGCTGGCAACGCCGGCCTGGTGCGCACTCAGAACGGCCGCGTGCGAACCTATGCCTGCGTGATGGTGTTAGGGGTCACGGTCATCCTGATCAGCCTGGTGCTGACGAGTGGAGGAGGCAGATGATACTACTCTGGCTGATTTTGATTCCCTTCTTCGGCAGCCTGCTGTGCTGGCAAGCAGAGCGATGGAACCAACAGGCACCGCGCTGGATTGCCCTGGGCACCATGCTATTGGTGCTGGTCACCAGCCTGGTGCTTTGGGTAGGCGGGGATTTCAGCCCGCCAGGCGTTAGCGAAAGCCCCTGGCTACTAGAGTGGCGAGTGCCGTGGATTCCGCGTTTTGGTATTGAGATTCACCTGGCCATGGACGGCTTATCGCTGATTTTAGTGGCGTTGGCGGGTTTGCTGGGCGCCTTGGCGGTACTTTGCTCCTGGAACGAGATTGTTCAGCGGGTGGGTTTTTTCCACCTGAATCTGCTGTTTATCATGAGTGGCGTCGTGGGTGTCTTCCTAGCCCTGGACCTGTTCCTGTTTTTCCTGTTCTGGGAAGCAATGCTAGTGCCCATGTATTTTCTGATTGCCCTGTGGGGGCACAGCGGCTCTCCTGGGCAAACCCGCATCCGCGCCGCCACCCGTTTCTTTATCTATACCCAGGCCAGCGGCCTACTGATGCTGGTGGCCATCCTAGCGTTGGTGTTCGTCAATTATTCCAACACCGGTGTCATGACCTTCAGCTATAACGCCCTGCTGGATGCCGATGTGCCCGACGGTTTGGCCTTCTGGTTGATGCTGGGGTTTTTTATTGCCTTTGCGGTGAAGCTGCCCGTGGTGCCTTTGCATGGCTGGCTGCCCGATGCGCATGCCCAGGCGCCTACCGCGGGCAGCGTGGATCTCGCGGGCATTTTGCTGAAAACTGCTGCCTACGGCATCCTGCGCTTTGCGATTCCCCTGTTTCCAGAGCAGTCGCAAGCCTTTGCGCCGGTGGCCATGACCCTGGGGCTGGTGGGTATTTTTTACGGCGCGATTCTCGCCTGCGGCCAGCAGGACATCAAACGGTTGATTGCTTACACCAGCATCTCCCACATGGGCTTCGTACTGATTGCGCTTTACTCCGGGTCGGAGCTGGCGATGCAAGGCGCCATCGTGATCATGGTGGCGCACGCCTTTTCGAGCGCCGGTCTGTTCATTCTCAGCGGCCAGCTCTACGAGCGCGTCAAGACCCGGGACATGCGTCAGATGGGCGGCTTATGGGGGCGGATACCCACGCTGCCTGGATTCACTATGTTCTTTGTCGCAGCGTCCCTGGGCATGCCGGCCACGGCCAATTTCATCGGTGAGTTTATGGTGCTGTTTGGCACGTTCCCAAGCGCCCCGGTGGTGGTCGTCATCGCCAGCGGCGGGCTGGTGCTGGCCGCTATTTATTCACTGTTGCTGATGCAACGGGTACATTTTGGGCGTGAAACTTCCCAGGGTCAGCTGGCAGGTCCCGATGCCCGCGAATACGCCATGATGCTGCTGTTGCTCGGCCTGACCCTGGCCGTAGGCCTTAACCCACAACCTCTGCTGGATACCACGTCCTCCATGGTCCAGCCGGTGGCGGCACTATTTTCCGATAGCGCAGGCTTAGCCGTCCAGGCAGAGGAGGTAGATTAATGCTGACACTGACGGATCTCATCGGGCTGCTACCGCTGGTCATCGTTGCCGCGACGGCCATCTTGGTCATGCTCGGCATCGCTTGGCAGCGTCATCACAACGGTACGGCGGCGCTGACCGTCGGCGGCCTGGTCTTGGCACTAATGAGCCTGCCGCTGGCGTCAAACGCCGCCGCTTCGCCCCCGCTGATGACGCTGGACGGCATTGCGCTCATGGGCAGCGTGTTGGTGCTTGCCAGCGCCCTGGCCATTGCCGCCATGAGCCCTCATTACTTGGCAAGCTACACGGGGCCGCAAGAAGAGTTTTACCTGTTATTACTGTGTGCGGTGACCGGTGCGCTGGGCCTGGTGGCCAGCAGCCATATGGCCATGCTGTTCATCAGCTTGGAGTTACTCTCAATGCCACTGTACGGCATGGTGGCTTACCGTTTTCGGACAGAACGCTCGCTGGAGGCGGGTATCAAGTACCTGGTCTTGTCTGCGGCGGCCACCGCCTTTTTACTGTTCGGCATGGCATTGCTCTATGCCCGCACCGGCCAGCTGGAATTCGGCGCGTTTACCGCAGGGCTTACCTCAGCGTTTACCTCAGGGCTTAGTGGCGGCCCAGACCCGTGGATCCTCGGCGGTGCCGTGCTGATCGTTGTCGGTTTGGGCTTTAAGCTTTCCATCATGCCCTTCCATCTCTGGACACCGGATGTGTACCAGGGCGGGATAGCACCGGCGACTCTGGTGCTGGCGACGATCAGCAAGCTGGCGGTATTTCTGGTGCTGCTGCGCTTGATGATGGCGGTACCCGCCGTTGAGAGTGAGTGGCTCAGAAATCTGGTTAGCCTGCTGGCATTCATCAGCATGTTGGGGGGCAATTTGCTGGCGCTCTTTCAGCTCAACCTGAAACGGCTGCTAGGCTATTCCTCCATCGCGCATCTTGGCTACCTGCTGATCGCCATTGCGGTGGAAGGCCCGCTGTCGGTCGAAACCAGCGGTGTTTACCTGTTCACTTATGTCGTTGCCACCCTCGGCGCGTTTGGCGTGATCATGCACGTGTCCTGTTCTCCCCATGGCGAGGACGCCGCCGAGCTGCACCATTACCGGGGACTGTTTTGGCGCAGCCCCTGGCTGGCGGCGGTAATGACGCTCAGCCTGCTCTCGCTGGCGGGCATTCCCCTGACCGCTGGCTTCATCGGCAAGTTCTACATCATCGCTCTGGGCGTAGCGGACAGCCGTTGGTGGCTGGTGGGCGGCGTGGTTGCCGGAAGCGCTATCGGTCTGTTTTATTACCTGCGGGTAATGGTCACGCTGTATTTACCCGAACCCGGCAGCCAACCGCGTGATAGCCTTGAAGGCAAGCAAAAACGGGTAGGCGAATTGACGCTCATGGTGATTGCCGTTCTCATACTGCTGCTGGGTATTTACCCGGTGCCAATGATTGACTGGTTAGCGGCATTGGCGAGGGCGGCTTGACTGCCTAACATTTAAACCGCCTAAAACGTGCAGGGCAATGGAACATCGTCGCTTGGTTAACGACTCACCCTTACACTTCCTTACCAGTAACACACTGCTTTTAATAATGAGGGAAAGAGTCCATGACACGTATTCTTCATCGCGGTATCGGCGGGAAACTGCCTCGTGCTGCGTCGGCACAGGGTGTCTATATAACGGACACCACGGGGCGTCGCTATCTGGATGGGTCGGGAGGCGCAGCGGTCACCAGCGTCGGGCACGCCCACCCGGAAGTGCTGGCGGCGATGCGCGCGCAGATCGATAGCCTCTGTTACGCCCACACCTCATTCTTCACTACCGATGCTGCCGAGGAGCTTGCCGAAAAGCTTGTGGCTTTAGCCCCCGCTGGGCTGGATTATGTCTACTTGGTGTCGGGGGGATCAGAAGCCGTTGAAGCGGCGCTTAAAATGGCCCGGCAGTACTTTGTCGAGATTAATCAGCCCCAACGGCGGCACATCATTGCCAGACGCCAGAGCTACCACGGCAATACCATCGGGGCGCTTGCCACCGGTGGCAATGCCATGCGGCGCCAGCAGTTTCAGCCCATCCTGCCAGAAACCCACCATGTATCGCCCTGCTATGCGTATCGCGACAAGGCCACCTATGAGACGCCCGAGACCTACGCGGCCCGGCTTGCCGAGGAGCTTGAGGCAAAGATTCTGGAACTTGGCCCTGAAGACGTCATGGCCTTCGTTGCCGAGCCCGTCGTCGGCGCCACCTTAGGGGCGGTTGCCTCGGAGGCGGATTACTTCAAGCGCGTGCGTGGCATTTGCGATAAATACGGCGTACTGCTGATTCTCGACGAAGTGATGTGCGGCATGGGAAGAACCGGCACCGTCTTCGCCTGCGAACAAGATGGGATAACGCCGGATATCGTTACGATCGCCAAGGGTTTGGGCGGCGGCTATCAGCCTATCGGCGCGGTGATGCTGTCGGCCAACATCTACGCCAGTTTCGCCAATGGATCTGGGCTGTTTCAGCATGGCCATACCTATCTTGGCCACCCAGTGGCCGCCGCGGCCGCCAACAAAGTGGTTGAGATCATTGCACGGCCAGAGACGCTGGCAAACGTTAACGCCATGGGAGCCAGACTGCAGAGCGGCCTTGAAACGGCACTCGGCGCATCGCCCCATGTGGGCGATATTCGTGGAAGAGGCTTGTTTCGCGGCATTGAGCTGGTGGCGGACAGAGAGAGCAAAACGCCTTTCGATCCGGCTCGCAAGCTTCACGCCAAGATCAAGCGGCAAGCCATGGCGCGAGGCCTGATCAGCTACCCGATGGGCGGCACCATCGATGGTATTAACGGTGACCACATCTTGCTGGCGCCACCCTATATCATTGAGCCTGACGAAGTAGACCTGATCGTTGAACGCATTGCCGAGGCCATAGACGCCGCCATCGCAGAGTGATCGCACACTCAACAACGATCTGAATTACGACCCGAATAACTATGTGAAAGGAGACCACCCATGCCCTCTTCTCCCTGCCCGCCTATTGCCGACGCCGACTGGCCTGAGGAGATCACCGATTTACGCGAGGGCTTTGCTGGCGCACTCAACGTTTATCGCACCATGGCCCATCACCCGGCCCTGCTCGAAGCGTGGGCACCTTTGCGCCAACACGTTGTTAAGGAGAATGCGTTAGGCCCGGAACTGACCGAAGTGGTGATTTTACGTGCGGGTTTGCGTATGGGCTCTGCCTACGAGTGGGCCCATCATGTTAGTCGTGCACTCGCCCTGGGATTCTCCGCACACCGGGTTAATGCGATTCGCGGTATGCCCGAAGGCGTTGACGGCCTTATCGTCAACGCCGTGGATGCGTTATTCGATGAGCGCAGGCTGGCCCAGGAGCAGGAAGCAGAACTGGCGGAAGCGATCGGGCGCAAGGCGGTAATCGACCTGATCGCCATGGTGGGTTTCTATTCGGTGCTGGGCTATCTACTCAACACCTACGACACACCGATTGACGATGCTATTGAGCAAGAAGCGCGACAACAGCCGGCGCTGTTTTCGCTAATCCCGCGTTAAACCGCTAATCCGGATCTGCTAATAAGCGAATTACGCCAGTTGCTTGACCAACACCTTCGATTTACGGGCGTGATTGTAGGTTTCGCGTTTCAACGGCGGTAGGTCTTCCAGGCTGGCAGCGCGGAAGCCGCGCTCTACAAACCAGTGGGCGGTGTGGGTGGTGAGCACGAACATTTCCTGAAGCCCACGCTGGCGGGCGCGGCGCTCCAAGGCTTCCACCAAACGCTCGCCGCGCTCGCCGCCACGGTAGTTGTCGTGTACCGCCACGCAGGCAAGCTCGGCAATGCTGGTGTCTGGGAAGACGTGTAGCGCGGCGCAGCCAATCACCATGCCGTCACGCTCGATCACCATATAGTCGTCAATCTCATACTCAAGGCGCTCGCGGGAGCGCGCCACAAGCATGCCGCGGCGCTCAAGCGGCTCCAGCAGTTCCAGCAGGCCCGCCACATCGTTGAGCGTGGCCGGGCGCAGTTGTTCGTAGCGGTGCTGGGTGATCATGGTACCTACACCGTCACGGGTGAACAGCTCGCCCAGCAGGGCATCGTGGTTGTGCCAGGACAACAGGTGCGTACGCGCCACCCCTTCCCGTGCGGCGGTGCAGGCAGCCTGCAAGTGGCGGGCTAACTCGCTACCTGGTACGGCGTGGGTTAAGCGCGGTTCGGCTTCCGCCGGTGATAGCTGGCGCAGCAGTGCGCCCTGTTCGTCTTCCAGCCCTTCGGATTCACCGAGCAGAATCAGCTTGTCGGCTTTTAGCGCCACGGCGGCGTGCTGGGCAACTTCGGAGGCGTCCAGGTCAAACACTTCGCCAGTGCTGGAAAAGCCCAGCGGTGGCAGTAGCACCAGCGAGCCTTTTTCCAGCAGGCCTTCAATGGCGCTGGCGCGCACCCGGCGCACTTCGCCGCTGTGATCAAAATCAACACCTTCGCGCACGCCTAGCGGCTTGGCAGTCACCAGGTTGCCAGAAATCACGCTTAGCTCCACCCCATGCAACGGCGTGCTGGGCAAGCCAAGGGAGAGCCGCGCTTCCAGCCACAAACGCTGGCGGGCGGCGACCTGTTCTACATGGGCCATCACCGCACGGTCGGCCACCCAGCGGCCCTCGATGCGCGTGGGCTCGACGCCCGCAGCGGTCAGCGCTTCATGCACCTGGGGACGAATGCCAAACACCACCACCAGGCGAACGCCCAAGGTATGCAGCAGGGCCAAGTCCTGAATCAGCTGCTCCCCGCGGCCAGACGCCATGGCTTCGCCTTCAATTAAGATGACAAAGGTTCGTCCCCGGTGGGCATTAATATAGGGGGAAGCGTTACGAAACCAATCAACAAAGGGGAAGCGCGTATCCAAGGGCCGCTCTCCGGCAGCAGGTGAAAGAAACAGTCTCAAAACAGTCTCAAAACAATCTCAAAAACAATCTCAAAAACAGACTCCGGTTACTTTACCAGAGCACGAAAAACAGCGGCACCTTCAAATGCCAATCTGCTCAATCTAATGCAGATAAACATGAAGATGCCGCTGTGATGGTATCGCTTAACGGTGTCTAAAAGCGTTCGAGCCTAAATTTAGCCGAACATGCCCTTGAACATAAAGAAGAACAGAATTGCGAGACCTGCCCCTGCGGGCAGCGTAATCAGCCAGGACGCCGCAATTGTGCCGATAACCCGCAGGTTCAATGCCGCCATGCCGCGCGCCAGCCCTACCCCAAGAATCGCGCCGACCAGAGTGTGGGTAGTAGAAATCGGCAGGCCAGTGCCCGAGGCCAACACCACCGTCGTGGCTGCCGCCAGGGTAGCGGCAAAGCCACGGCTGGGAGTCAATTCGGTAATCCCGGTGCCTACGGTCGCGATGACCTTATGACCGTAGGTGACCAGGCCCACCACGATACCGCCGCCGCCAAGTACCAGCACCCACCAAGGCACCAGTGCAGAGCTGCCAATTTCACCACCGGTTTGCACCACGCTGATCACTGCCGCCAGTGGGCCAACCGCATTCGCCACGTCGTTGGAGCCGTGGGCAAAGGCCATGGCGCAGGCGGTGAAGATCATCAACACGCCGAACACGCGCTCTACGTTGGCATAGCCGAAGTGGTCGTTAGCATTGTGCTCGAACTTGATACGCCGCTGCATGATCAGGCCGATGCCCATAATCACCAGACCCAGCAGAATCGACAGCAGCAGGCTCTGATTAAAGGTTAGATCGAGCCCTACGTGGGATAACCCTTTGGTCAGCGTGACCATCGAAACGATAAAGCCCACCAGAAACACATAGCCCGGCACATAGCGTTTGGCGGCCGTGAACGGGTTGGCATCCTCGAAAATCAAGTGGTGTACCGATTTAAACAGCACGAAACCGATGGTGCCTGCCAACAAGGGTGAGACCACCCAACTGGCGGCAATCTTGCCAACTGCACCCCAATCGACCATTGCGGGGCCTAGCCCGGCGACCGCAAAGCCCACAATCGCGCCGACAATCGAGTGCGTCGTGGAAACCGGCCAACCTTTCATGGAAGCCACTAGCAGCCATGTTCCCGCGGCCAGCAGTGCTGCCAGCATGCCGTATACCAGCAGCTGCGGGTCCTCCTGCAGTAGCTCAGGGTCGATAATACCTTTACGAATCGTATTGGTAACCTCGCCCCCGGCTAACCAGGCCCCTAGAAATTCAAAAACAACAGCGATCAAGATCGCTTGTTTGATGGTGATCGCTTTCGACCCCACCGAGGTGCCCATTGCATTGGCCACGTCGTTCGCGCCAACGCCCCAGGCCATAAAGAAGCCAAACAAACAGGCCAGAATAATGAAGATTTCACCGTACTGGGCAATAATCAGCATGTAAGTCCCCTTAGCGGGCAGTCAGAATCTGCAGACGGCTACCCACGCGCTCGGCGCGGTCGGATAGTTCGCCAACCCATTCAATGATCTTGTAGAGAAACATCACATCGACGGGGGGCAACTGGCTCTCAAGGGAGAACAGCTGACGACGAATAATCACCTGCTGGTCATCGGCTTGGTGTTCTAGGGTATGCAGTTCACGGATCATCTTCTGCATCACATCAGAGACGTTTTTACCAAAGCCGGACTCAAGTAGATCCTTGAGCTCTTCCAACGCTTGGCGTGCTTGTGCCACACAGGCAACGCTGGTTCGGATATAGTCACGCATGGGATCAGCCAGCTCATCCGGCACGCGCATTTTACGCCCCAGCATAATGCCGGTAATGTCGCGTACCTTATTGGCAATTTTGTCCTGTACGCTGATCAGGTCGAGCAGGTCAGAACGCGAGACCGGCAGGAACATGGTGTTGGGCAGGTTCAACCGCAGCTCGGTTTTCAGCGTATCGGCGTCATGTTCTAGATGGGTGACGTTTTCGCGCAGTTTTGCCGCGGTGTCCCAGTCATTGGCAAGGGTTGCTTCAAAAAACGGCAACAGCTGATCAGCACATTCATTCGTCTTGACGATATGCGCCAATAACGGCTGGAATGGCGAGCGGCCAAACATCGAAGAAAAAGGATTGGAGGTAACCATAATGCCTTTTAGCCTGTTTTCGGGGAGCCTGGAAATGGCGGCGCCAGTATAAAGAGTGCGTCCGCCGCCGTCATGAAAAGTTCACAAATGTCATCAAATATTCATCTAAATGTCACGATAACGAGGTGGCTAGCGTCATGAAAAGCCTAAACCCCATGGAAGTGGAACTTAAACTGGCCCTCGCCCCTACAGGGCCTGCGGCGCTTACTCAACACCCGCATCTCGCTGCACACCCCGAACATCAGCAATCGCTGACCAACACTTACTTTGATACCCCACAGGGCGATTTAGCCGAGGCACGCATTGCGCTACGCCTACGCCAGGTAGACAACCAAGTGCTACAAACGGTGAAAACCGCAGGCCAAGGCGGTGGTGGACTCTCACAACGCGAAGAGTGGGAATGGCAGGTGTCTAGCCCACAGCTGGATCTCGCTTCAATTGCAAAACTCCCTCCTTTCCAAGGCGAACTCAGCGGTGTGCTAGAGGCCCTCGCCCCCCAACTCAGCACCGATTTCACACGGCGTAGCTGGCAGCTAAAAGAGGGCGTACAAGGTCAGGAGAGTCATATCGAGTTGGTATTGGATGAGGGCGAAATTATTAGCGATGGCTACCGTACGCCGATTCGCGAGTTGGAACTGGAATTAAAGAGCGGCGAACCTGAAGCGTTATGGACGCTAGCTCTCATGCTTGCCGAACAGGTGCCGCTGCGCCCTTCGGACAGCAGTAAGGCGTCTCGCGGCAATGCACTGAGCAACCAGTATTGGCCGTTGCCCGAGGCTCATTCCCCTGCCGAGTGGCTGCACCGCGCTACGCTGGCGCTGGACGCCTACCACGACAGCCAACAAGCCAGTTTTCTAAGCGACGCCAAGCAGGCACTGGCCACCCTCGCCGACCATCCCGAACTGGATACCACCGCTCGCCGCTATGCCCAGGCACTTCCCGGCGCGCTCGATGAGTACGGCCAGCCCAATACGGCCTACGGTAAAGCGGCGTTAGCGCTCGCGCATCGTTTGGCGCACCAAACCGCGCTGCGCTAGCCATTGGATGCTCGTTTCAGGGCTGTATCGGGATTCATTTCAGCTAGACGACAATAGCGACGAGCCACGTAAAAAGACGCGCAAGAAGAACCGGCGGCTGACTAGCTTACGCCTAGCGCTAAGCCTGAAAAGGCGTGATATCGCCGCGCCCTTCACGGATGATTTTCGGCGGCAGTTCGCGCAGGTCGATGACGCTGGTGGGGTCTAAATGGCAGGCGCCGCCGTCGATAATGGCATCCAGGTGGGCGCCAAAACGCTCGCGGATCTCTTCCGGGTCGTTCATGGGCAGGTCATCGCCCACCGGAATCAGCGTGACGCTCATCAACGGCTCGCCTAATGCGGCCAGTAATGCGTGGGTAATACGATGATCCGGCACACGCACGCCAATCGAGCGACGCTTGGGATGCAGCAGTAAGCGCGGTACTTCTGAGGTGGCATCCAGAATATAGGTGTAAGGGCCGGGGGTATGGGCTTTCAGCAACCGAAATACATCGTTATCCACCTTGGCGTAGGTGCCAATTTCCGAGAGGTCGGAGCACACCAGGGTGAAGTTGTGTTTATCGTCCAGTGAACGTAGCCATTTAATCTTCTCGATGGCTTTCTTCTCACCCAGGTGGCAGCCAAGGGCATAGCCCGAATCTGTTGGATACGCGACCACACCGCCTTTACGAATGATCGCAATCGACTGATCGATGAGGCGCTTTTGGGGGTTTTCCGGGTGAATCTGAAAATATTGGCTCATTGGTAACTCCTATCCGTAGACACTGCGTATACAGCATAGCCGACTTGGCTTTTAACTGACCGGCTTCTGAAATGACCCGGCTGTGATTTAACCGACCGCCAGTAGGCCGGGTAACGCATCGCGCAGATGCACCAAACGAGGGTGCTGCCATATGGGGCGCGCCGCCGTGCGCGGCACTAGGCTCATGCTGCCGGGCGCCGCATGACTGCCAGGGAAGTGAAAATCGCTGCCCATGGAGGCGTATAGGTCGCGCTCCACTAGCTGACGCGCCAGATCACGGGTGCTATCCGGGTTTTGCTGGCCGCTGACCAGTTCAACCGCTTGGCCGCCCGCCGCCTGAAAAGTATCCATCAACAGGCCACGCTTGCGCCGGGTTAAGCCGTGGCGCAGTGGATGGGCAATCACGGCCACACCACCGGAATCGACGATCCAGCTCACGGCTTCGCTGATTTCCGGCCAGTGGGCTTTAACATCGCCCTTTTTACCGCTGCCTAAATAGCGCTTGAAGGCGCTGGCCCAGTCCGGCACCACGCCTTCTGCCACCAGCGCGCGGGCAAAGTCCGGGCGGCCTAGCGGGCGGTCGCTGCCTGCGTGCAGTCGGGCTTTTTCCAGCGCGTTGGATAAACCGACTTTTTCCAGTCTTTCGGCGATCACTACTGCACGCTGTATCCGCGCTTCACGCTGCTGAATCAGGCCCTCCACCATTGCCCCCTGTAAGCCGCCGGGCATCAGCGCCACCACATGGATATTGACGCCCTGCCAGCGTGTGGATAACTCACAGCCGGGGATAAGACACAGCCCTGCTTTCTCCGCTGCGTGGCCCGCTTCTTCAATGCCGTCCATGGTATCGTGATCGGTGAGCGACATGTGCGTCAGCCCGCGTTCGGCACACAGGGTTACCAGCTCGGTGGGCGTTAACGCACCATCGGAAGCGGTTGAGTGCATGTGCAAATCAACTGGGTAGCGCTGATCGGCATCAAAGGTATTAGGAAGTCGGGACATAAATGACGCCGTGTGGCCAGTTTGTCAGAATGCGCTTTTTCAGCTGTGAATAAAACGTTCGTAATGGTTAAGATATGGTGCGCGCTTATGCCATTGCGGTCAATTAACGGTCACTTTGCATCCTCGTCTTATCAAGGAGTTAACCCCAAATGCTGTATGCCATTATGAGTGAAGATGTACCCAATAGCTTAGAACGCCGCTTAGCGGCTCGACCCGACCATTTGGCGCGCCTGGAAGCGCTGCGCGATGAAGGCCGCGTGGTACTGGCCGGCCCTCACCCTGCCATTGATGCTGAAAATCCTGGTGATGCAGGCTTTTCCGGCAGCTTGGTAGTGGCGGAATTCGACAGCCTGGAAGATGCCCAGGCCTGGGCCGACGCCGACCCATACATGATTGCAGGTGTGTATGCCAAGGTAATTGTTAAGCCGTTCAAGAAAGTTATGCCTTGACGCCAATAGGCGAGTGTGGAGGGTCCGTCGGCTTTTTCACAGAGCCTGTGGAAAACTCTGTGCAAACCCGGCGGACGCTTTGCGCTAAGCCAGAGATAACGCCAGCGCTGACAAATTGATCATTTTTTAACCACCTGTTCATCAATAAGGATACCTGCGTGACCCAACGTTCAAACGCTTTGCCACCGCTTGCGGCATTAACGACGCCAACCCTTACCTGGAACGAGGGAGCCCCCCACGCAACAGCGTTTGATGACATCTATTTCACCCGTGGCGATGGGCGCGCAGAGACCGAGCATGTCTTTCTGGGTGCCAACCACCTCCCCGAACGCTTTGCCGTCTGGGAAGCCGCGCGGCCCTTTGTGATTGGCGAAACCGGCTTTGGCACCGGGCTCAATATGCTCTGCGCCTGGGCCTGTTTTGAACAACATGCCCCTTCTTCTGCACGACTGCACCTGTTATCCACAGAGAAGTTTCCCCTTGAGCTAGGTGCCCTTGAACAAGCATTAGCGAGCTGGCCCTCGCTGGCCACTTATGCACAGGTGCTGTGCGCTCAATGGCCAGCCGCCGTTAGCGGTATTCACCGCCTGCACTTAACCGATCGCGTCATCCTTGATCTGCATTTCGGCGATACCACTGAGCGCCTGGAGCAGTTGGATGGTCAGGTCGACGCCTGGTTTTTAGACGGCTTTGCGCCCTCTAAAAATCCCGATATGTGGCAGCCTGAATTGTTTAACGCCATGGCCGCCCGTTCACGCCCTGGCGCGACTTTCGCCACGTTTACCTGCGCGGGCATCGTCAAGCGGGGC
The DNA here is from genome assembly GCF_033052795.2 of Halovibrio sp. HP20-59. NCBI lineage: Bacteria > Pseudomonadati > Pseudomonadota > Gammaproteobacteria > Oceanospirillales > Halomonadaceae > Halovibrio > Halovibrio sp. HP20-59. The sequence goes on along the minus strand of NZ_JAWJUW020000008.1, from coordinate 23,780 downwards.
CTGAAAGCGGCGGGCTTTAACTGGAAGAAAGTGCCGGGCTATGGGCGCAAGCGGGAAATGCTAGCGGGCAGTATCGAAACTCCGCCTGTGGATCACCGCCGCCAGGCCACGCCCTGGTTTACCCCACCACCTGCGGCACAGGCTAGGCACGTTGTGATAGTCGGCGCGGGATTAGCGGGTAGCACTGTCGCGGCAGCGCTTTCAAAGCGGGGCATTAAGGTAACGGTGGTAGAGCGCGAAGCCCCCGGTGCGGGCGGTTCGGGTAATCGCCAGGGCGCGCTGTATGTAAAGCTCGCTGCTGAAACCAACCATCAAAGCCGGGTTTACCTCGCGGGGCTGCTGTACAGCCAGCGCTGGCTAACGCAGCAACATGCTAATCAAACCTTATGGCAGCCCAGCGGCGTGGTGCAGTTGGCAAGCAGCGATAAAGAGGCGCGCCGCCAGCAGCGTTTTATCGAGCAACACCCGCTGCCATCTGAAATCGTCACTGGCATGGAGAACCCGGCGTTAACCGAGACAGCGGCAATCACTGTCAACGCTCCTCACGGGCTTTATTATCCACAGGCAGGCTGGGTAAGGCCTAAGGCACTGTGCGAGCACTTGCTTGGCCAGCCAGGCATTCGCATGCAGCAAGGCGAGGTTCGCTCCCTTACACAACGAGAGACCGGTTGGCAGCTCAACTTGGCTGATGGCAGCGCATTGGAGGCGGATCAGGTGGTGATTGCCAGCGCGCATTTGGCCAACCGTTTTTCGCAAACGGCTGAGCTGCCGCTGCAGTCGGTGCGCGGCCAGATTAGCGAGCTAACGCTACCCGATGAGGTGGAGGGCCCTAAACGCGTGGTATGTGCCGGAGGCTATGTGGCACCTGCTTTAGATGGCGTGCTGACTTTCGGCGCTAGCTTTGTACCCAACAATGCGACCACTGATGTGACGGACAACGACCATCAGCGCAATATCGATGAGCTACGCCAGACGCTGCCCACGCTGATAGAGGCGTTGGAACAGGCAGGCATTGAGCTGAGCCCTGAGAACCTTAAGGGCCGTACCGCCGTGCGCGCAGCAAGCCCCGACAAAACCCCTTACGCAGGGCCCGTGCCGGTGGCAGAAGCATGGCGGGCGGACTATTCGCTGCTGAGCAAGGATGCTACTCGTATCGCAGAAGTAGCTGGCAGGCACTACCCAGGCCTGTGGATATCCACCGCCCACGGCTCGCGGGGACTCGCCAGCGCTCCGCTCTGTGCCGAGGTAATCGCCTCACGAATCTGCGACGAGCCAATGCCGCTGGAAGCACCGTTGGTAGACCATTTACACACAGGGCGGCGGATTATTAGTGCGATTATTCGGGGAGAGACTTAATAGACAAGCTTGAGATTGCCGCGTCGCTGCGCTCCTCGCAACGACATATTGGGTGCGCACCTGACCATAACACTCTCTTGTCATCGCGAGCGACGCGCGGCGATCTCGGGTTTGCCTGCCACTGCCAGCAAAGATTGCTTCGTCGCAGGCTCCTCGCAATGACATTTGGCGTTATTGCGAACGGAGTAAAGCAATCTGGGGAGGGTGCACCGATAGGCTGAGATTGCTTCGTCGTTTCACTCCTCGCAATGACATAGGGGTGTCATCGCGAGCGAAGCGCGGCGATCTCGGGGTTGCCTGCCAATGCCAGCAAAGATTGCCGCGTCGCTGCACTCCTCGCAATGACATAGGGGTGTCATCGCGAGCGAAGCGCGGCGATCTCGGAGTTGCCTGCCAATGCCAGCAAAGATTGCCGCGTCGCTGCGCTCCTCGCAACGACATAGGGGTGTAATCGCGAGCGAAGCGCGGCGATCTCGGGGTTGCCTGCCAATGCCAGCAAAGATTGCCGCGTCGCTGCGCTCCTCGCAATGACATAGGGGTGTCATCGCGAGCGAAGCGCGGCGATCTCGGGTTTGCCTGCCAATGCCAGCAAAGATTGCCGCGTCGCTGCGCTCCTCGCAACGACATTTTGGGAGGCTTTTCGCAAGATGAGGCTAAATATCCCCCTCTTCTTCGTCGTCGGCGACATCGCGCCCAAACGAACGCCATTGAGCTAGGGTCATCACTTCGGTCATCTCTAGCTCAAGGTCGTGGGCGATAATCAGCTCATTGCGCTCAAGCTGCTTTTTCAGCTCGACTACCCAGCCGTGCATGCCCTCGCCCGTTGTATCGGTAGTGTCGTAGCCCTGGCGGGTCACAAACGCCTCCAGCAGGGCATTGAGGGTGTCCGGTGGCAGCATTCGGGTGGGTACTTCAATAAAACGGCTCATTAACTCTGTTTCTCCCACTCTGCCAAACGTTCAATAAAAGTGGCTTCATCCACGACTTCCACGCCCATCTGTTCGGCTTTGGTAAGTTTACTGCCCGCCGCTTCGCCTGCAACCAGGCAAGTCGTCTTCTTCGATACGCTGCCCGCTACCTTAGCACCCAACGCCTGCAAACGTGCTTTGCCCTCATCGCGGGTCATACTCTCCATTGAGCCGGTGAGCACCCAGGTCTGGCCTTCCAGCGGCGTCGGGCCTTGGGTGACTTCCGCCTCTTGCCAGGTAATGCCTGCATCAATCAGTGCGGCAATGGTTTCCTGGTTGTGCGGTTGGCGGAAGAAAGTATGCACATGGGCGGCCACAATCGGGCCGACATCGTTGACCGCTTCCAGCGCTTGCAACTCCGCGGCTTGAATAGCTTCAAGGGTACCAAAGTGGTTGGCGAGATTGGCCGCTGTGGCCTCACCTACTTCACGAATACCTAACGCATAAATAAACCGCGCCAGCGTAGTCGATTTAGCGGTTTCAAGCGCGTTGACCAAGTTGGTGGCTGACTTCTCGCCCATACGCGGCAGGCTTTTAAGCTGCTCTACTGTCAGATGAAACAGCGCCGCCGGTGTTTCCACCCAGCCCAAATCAACTAACTGGACGATCAGCTTTTCGCCCAAGCCGTCAATATCCAGCGCTTTGCGACTGGCGAAATGCTTGAGCGCCTCTTTGCGCTGCGCTGCGCAGTAAAGCCCCCCCGAACAGCGAGCGACCGCTTCACCTTCAATACGCTCGATATCCGAACCGCACACCGGACAGTGTTCGGGAAAAATGATCGCCCTGGCATCCGCTGGCCGCTGCTCGGCATGCACGCTCACTACTTGGGGAATCACATCACCAGCGCGGCGTATCGACACCGTATCGCCGATCATTACATCCAAGCGTTTGATCTCATCGGCGTTGTGCAGCGTCGCGTTAGACACCGTCACACCGGCCACCGTGACAGGTTCAAGACGCGCCACGGGCGTAATCGCCCCGGTACGGCCGACCTGGAATTCCACGTCGTTAAGCGTAGTGATCTCTTCCTGAGCCGGATACTTAAATGCCACCGCCCAGCGCGGCGCGCGGGCAACAAAGCCAAGTTCACGCTGGTGGCGCAGATCGTTCACCTTGATCACCACGCCGTCGATATCGAAACCTAAGCCATCGCGCTTTTCGCCCAACTGTTCACAGTAATCGGCAACGGCCTGCGGGCCTTTGACCACCTTCAATTCTGAACTGGCGCGAAAGCCTAATGTGGACAAACGCTGCATTAATTCGCTGTGAGTCGTATCCCCTAAGTCTGGCTCCAAACGCGCTGCCTGGTAAGCATGAAACTCTAGCGGGCGCTTGGCGGTAATACGCGGGTCGAGCTGACGCAGGCTGCCTGCCGCTGCGTTACGCGGGTTGGCAAAGACCTTGCTGCCTTCTTCCCGGGCGCGCTCGTTCAGCGCCTCAAAGCCCGCATGGCGCATTATTACCTCGCCACGTACTTCTAACAGCGCGGGCGCGTTTTTTCCCATCAGCTTGAGCGGTACCGAGCGCAACGTGCGCAGGTTAGAGGTAATGCCTTCGCCGGTGCGGCCATCGCCGCGGGTCGCACCGCTCACCAGCATGCCCTGCTCATAGACTAACGAGACGGCCGCGCCGTCCAACTTTGGCTCGCAGGTAAACTCAACGTCGTCCGCCGTGCATTCGAGGCGTTCGGCCACTCGCTCAGCAAAAGCGAGGATATCGTCACGGCTAAAGGCGTTATCCAACGACAGCATGGGGATAGCGTGGGCTACCGACGGAAAGCCCTCCGCAGGGGCGGCGCCTACACGCTGGGTGGGTGAATCAGGAGTGACCAACTCCGGGTGCTCAGACTCTAACCGCTGTAAACGCTGAAATTTACGATCGTAGTCGGCATCCGTCAGCGTTGGCTCGTCCAATATATAATAGCGGTAGTTAGCCTCGTCCAGCTCGGCCCGCAGTTGGGTAATCTCTTCCAGCGTTTGAGAATCAGACTGACTCATTTGAATGGGTTCCAGACTCGCAGCATAAAGTGCAAAAATTTGAAAATACAAAATGTGCTTCGTATTGAACAGAAACACCCGCCTTTGGCAAGAAGGCGGGTGTTTCACGGCAAGTGCTACTTCGTCGGTTAGTTGAGCACGATTAGCGCGCTTGCAGTTGACGATGCAGGCGGTGGCGACGTTCAAACTCACGCACCCGCTGACGGGCGAATTCGATTGTCTGTGCGGTCATGACGCTGCGGTTTTCGTCTTTAAGCTCGCCGCCCATGTGACGAACCACCACCATGGCGGTTTCTACCATCGCCTCAAAGGCAGCGCTACTATCGACGGCGCCAGGTAGCGGCATTAGCAGCGTGATGCCGGGTGTCATAAACTCACCCATCTCTTCAATGGGGAAAGTGCCCGGCTTAACCACATTCAACATCGAGAACTGAAGCTCGCTATCGTCGCTCTCGGTTTCAAAGCGGTGGAAAACGCCCATCGTGCGGCTGTAGCGCAAACCGCACACCATCATCAGGTCAAGCAGCTTGGTGCCGTCGAAACCTTCAGGGTCTCTGGAGAGAACGCTAATCACCACGACTTCTTCGGCATTAGTCAGCGTTTCTTTGGCATGTTCGCCGTTCACATCATGGCGCAGTGCTTTTTCTAACGTTGGGTGAACCCGTTCATTCGCCCCATGTTCGTCGTCAGCTTGACTGTCGTAAGCGTCAGCCTCGAAGCTTTCCTCAAAACCCTCTTCGTGGGCTGCAACCTCATTGCTTTCGTAGCGACGCGCCTCTTCGTCAGCAGCACGCTGCTGAGCAGCAAGCCTGTCGGCAGCGGCCGCGCTAGCCGCAGCTTCTTCACGAGCTTGGGCCTGCTCTTGAGCAAGGCGGGCACGCTCTGCATCAGCGGCTTCTTTGGCTTCACGTTTCTGCTCTGCTTCTAGCGCTTTGCGTTCAGCCTTCTGCTTGGCCAAGGCTTGATCACGCACCGCTTTCTCAGCTTTCTTACGCTGTTTCTCTTTGCGCCGCGCAATCAAACGACGCTTCAGTGAGCGCCCCATGCCTTCAAAGTCGACTAAGCGATACTCATCAATTTCGTCATCATCCAACTCGTCGTACTCGCCCGCTGTATCAGAGCGCAACTGACGCCGTTTCGGCGAATTTTCATTGGCGTGTTTAGCGAATACGGCATCTTCTGGCTCGGCGCGCAGCACAGGTTCCTGCTGTTCATACGGGGATGGCGCCGGTGTTTCCGCTGCATTAGCATTAGGCGTCATTGGAGGATCGGTTTCGGGCGCAGTTTCAGTAGGCAGAGGCTGCTCGGTTTGCGGCGAGGACATTTGTTGAGGAGACAAGGAAATACTCGGCTCGCGACGCTCATGTTCACTACTAACCGGTGGTTGTTGATGACTCGCTGATGCGACTGAGTCACTTGCTGCGTCATGAGTCTCCGCACTTACGGAGGCAGGCTCGGCATCAACTCGCTGCTGCGATGTTGCCGTGTTGGATCGAGAGTTTGCTATCGCATCGGCTTTTTCGGCTTTAATCGCTTTGCGTTTGGCCGACTTCTCCGACGCAGAGCGTCTAAACTCAGCCAGCACTCTGGAAGGCCCGGGGTGCTCCTGACGCTCTAACTTTGGCTTATTGCCTAAACCGCTGTAATCGGCTGGCTTAACGACTCGCGCGCCACCATTCGGCAGTTCCCAATTGATTTCCGCTGCCTTGGCAGCCTCTTCGGGATCTTCAAACTGGCTGTCAGTATCCTTGTCCGCTTGATCCAAGCGGGGTACACGTCGCTGTCGTTGCAGTCTTCGAACACCGTCAATAACGATGAGCGATACCAACGCCAGCCCTAAAATAATTAACCACTCTCTTAATTCCATGTTGAAAGTTCCATGGTCGTCTTGCCGGTTGCTAAGGCACGGTGATTGAAAATCATGCCTGAATTTGGAAAACGGTAACGGCTATTGAACAAATATTAACCATTAGCATAGCGCGATTGCTAGGAAAATGACCAGTTTTCACCGTATTTAACGCGATTTTCACACCTGAGCGAAATATCGACACTGTTAAAGGCGAAAAATTCGCCCTTGGCTTCAAACAAAAGTGGCACCCTCGCATAAGGGCTAGGCTTTTATTAATAGGACTAATATAGTTAAGTTGAACGCTTAAGCCCATCTTTTTGCGCTTTTAGCCAATAAAAGATAATCCATTGGCTTTTATTGCTCTAGTTTTGCTAAACGAGGGCGAATAGCCTTAATCGATAAGCGCCGCCGCTTCTTCGATACCCACCGATACTAAACGCGACACGCCTGGCTCTTGCATGGTAACTCCCATTAAGCGTTCGGCGGCTTCCATGGCAATCTTGTTGTGGGTGATATAGATAAACTGCACGTTCTCCGACATCTCTTTTACTAACCTGGCGTAACGGCCCACGTTGGCATCATCCAATGGCGCATCAACTTCATCCAACATACAAAAGGGCGCAGGATTAAGTTGAAAGATAGCAAAGACCAACGACAGCGCGGTCAGCGCTTTCTCACCGCCCGAAAGCAGGTGAATGGTGCTGTTCTTTTTACCCGGCGGGCGGGCCATGATTGCCACGCCGGTTTCCAGCAGATCATCGCCGGTCAGCGTTAGCCATGCCGCACCGCCGCCAAACACGCGGGGGAACAGGGCCTGCAGCCCGGCATTCACCTGATCAAAGGTTTCCCGGAAGCGCACGCGGGTTTCTTGGTCGATACGCTTAATTGCCCGCTCAAGCGTTTCCAGCGCTTCGGTTAACTCGGCGTGCTGCGCTTCTAAATAGTTACGCCGCTCGGCCTGCTGATCGTACTCTTCGATGGCAGCGAGGTTAATTGCCCCCAAACGGCGAATCTTATCCGTGGTGCTTTCCAGGCGTTCCTGCCAATGCGTTTCCGTGGCTTCCTGGGGCAGCTGTTCGGTGAGGGTTTCGACGTTATGGCCCAGCTCTTCCAACTGTTCGTCTTGAGTAGCGGCTTTTAGCGCCAGCGCCTGAACGTCCATACGTCGCTGCTGCAGCTGCTCACGGCTCTGCTCCAGATTGCGTTCGTGCTGCTGACGGGCCAGCTCATCGTTACGCAGCTGTTCTGCCAGCGCCTGGGCCTGCTGGCGAGTAGCGTTTAAGCGCCCTTCCTGCTGTTCGCGCTGGTGCAGCAGCTCTTCCAGCTCTTCCCCGGCCAATTCGTCAGGTTCGAGCAGCATTTCTCGCGACTCTTCCAGCTCGGCTATACGTAGTGACAAGCGTTCTTCACTGTCGCTTGAGCGCGACTGCTGGGAACGCAGGCTATCGCGTTCGGCGATTAAGCGTTCGCGCTCAAGTGCCAGCGCCTGCTGCTGCGCTTTGAGCGGGGCATGCTGCTGAGTCAACTGGTCACGCGCTTCACGCTGCCGATTGCGCTGCTCAGCACTGGCTTCCCGCGCTTGTGCCGCGCTTTCCAACTGTTCCATCGCCACATGCCAGCGGGCACGCTGCTCATCGATGGTAAGCGCTAACTCCGCTTCATCCTCTTGCAGCTGGGCAAGCTCTTCATCGAGTTCAGTGGCGCGACTCTCCAGATGTTCCAAGCGCTGGCCCAGGCTGCGCTCTTTTACCGCCAACTGCTGCAAGGTAGCGGCGTGGGCGCGCTCCTGTTCGGCCTGCTGCTCGCGGGCCTGCTCCAGGGTTTCAATGGTCTCGCTGGCCGCCTCACACTGCGCTTCTGCCAACGCCAGCGCCTCTTCTTCACTTTCGCGCTGGGCGGTCAGTTCGGCGTAACGGCGGCGCGTTAATAGCAGTCCGTCGATACCTTCGCCGTTGGCCTGTTGGTGCAGCCAGCCGCGGCCCAGCCAAACGCCATCCTGGCTTACCACACTTTCGCCGGGGGCAAGGTGCGCTACCTGCGCCTGTGCTTCTTCTGCCGTTTGCGTATAGTGAATACTTGCTAACCATTCACCTAACGCACCAGCACCTTTAACCAAACTATCCAATCGCTGGCCAGAGGTTGAGGCGGCGGGCGGCGTCTGTTCAATCAGCCGCCACTCCGTGGCTAGGGCTTCAGGCAAAGCGGCCAGTTGGTGGCGATCCACCAGGCGGGCATTGAGCCAGGGTGCGAGCAGCCAGGACACCAGCGTTTCCCAGCCGGGCTCGACGTGCAGTACTTCACCCAGCTGCGGAGCATCCGCTAAGCCATGCGCTTCTAAGGTCGTGCCAATAGCAGGATCGTGATCCACCAGGGCAGCGTCAATTAACGCCTGAAGTGAAGCCAACTCACCCTGGCGCTGACTGAGTTCAGCGCGCTGATTGTCCCGCGTCTGAGTGGCCTGCTGGTAGGCTGCTTTAGCATCGCCGTAGCGCTGCTGCCATTGATCGCGCTGGGTTTGAAAACCTTCTGCCTGCTCCTCGGCTTCGGTCAACTGCGCTTGGCACACGGCGTGCTCTTCGCGCAGCGCAGTGAGGTCGGCTACCTCGCTGCGCTGCTGACGGCGGCGCTGGTTTTCCGCCTGCAGGCGCTGGATGCGCTGCTCAAGGTCGCGCAATTGATCCTGGCTGCGATCTGCATCGCGGCTGGCATCCCGCCAGCGGGTTTCGGCATCGGCCCACTGCTGCTCGGCGGCTTCCAGCGCGGGGGAAGCGTCGGCCAACGCCTGCTCAAGGTTTTCAAGCTGCTCTTCGAGGGCTTCGTGTTCGGGGAGCAGATCGTCAAAGCGCTCGTCAATCGCGGCTAAACGTTCCTGATCACCTTCGCTGACGCGGCGCTGCTCGTCCAACTCGCGCCGGGCCGTGGCGATGTCGCTGGCTAGCTGGGTTTCACGGCTGCGCCGGTGGGCCTGATCCTGCTCTAAACGAGCGATGCGCGTGGTGGTTTCAAAGAACTGCTGTTGGTGGCGATCGAGCACTTCAGACAGCTCGTCGTGCTGCTCGCGGGCCTGCTCCAGGCGGGTTTCGCACTGGCGGACGCCGAAGACATCTTTTTCGACCGCGATTTCCAACTCGCGAACGCGGCCCTCCTGGTGCGACTGCTCGACGCGCAAGGTGCGGCCACGCAGCAGCGCCAGCTCGCCCTTGAGCCGATACTCCTGCTCCTTGAGATCTTGATAGCGCTTGGCGGCTTCGGCCTGACGCTTGAGGCGCTCTAGCTGCTTATCCAGTTCTTCGCGAATATCGTCCAGACGCTCCAGGTTTTCCTGGGTTCGCCGCATGCGATTTTCGGTTTCCCGGCGGCGCTCTTTGTACTTGGAGATACCCGCAGCTTCTTCCAGTGTCGAGCGCAGGTCATCCGGGCGGGCTTCGATCAGCCGCGAAATCATGCCTTGGCCGATAATGGCGTAGGAACGCGGCCCTAAGCCGGTGCCCATAAACAGGTCGGCGATATCGCGGCGCCGACACTTTTGGCCATTAAAGAAGTAGTTCGACTGCCCGTCCCGGGTGACTAAACGCCTAACCACGATTTCGGCGTATTGGGCGTAAACACCGCCCATGCTGCCGTCGCGGTTGTCGAACTTGAGCTCTATGGACGCCTGGCTGATGGGTTTACGACCGGTGGAGCCGTTAAAGATAACGTCGGCCATGGATTCGCCGCGCAGGGTTTTGGCGGAGGACTCCCCCATCACCCAGCGAACGGCGTCAATAATGTTGGATTTACCGCAGCCGTTAGGGCCCACGATGGCGGTCATGTTGCCATCGAAGGGCACCGTCACTGGATCTACAAAGGACTTGAAACCGACTAAGCGAATCGACGTTAAGCGCATACCTAGACGGCGTTCCCGTTGCGATTATTCAAAGACACGGTTAATCACCACGTCGACGGCGTTATCTTGCTCAATCGGCCCTACACTGACGCTCTCAAGGTCGCCAAACAGATCACCCGGCTGCGGGGTGGCTTGGCCAGAAGGAGAAACACGCACCACGATGCGCGCTTCCTGCACCTGGGATATTTGCGCCTGGGGCGACATAGCCACGCTATTATCCAGCACCACGGTCATGGGTAACTCGGATACCTGCGCCTGAACCACGGCCAAAGGCGGCAGCTCACCTTCGATATCGCGGGCAGTAATAAACACCGTATCGTCGCCGTCGACGCGCCCGGCGAGCTCCTCGTCTAGCGAAACACGCACGCGAATACCGCTGCTCTCGGCAGCTTCTACAGCGGCCTCTTCGGGTTCAATGCCCATGCGCTCCTGAGCTACGCGAATACCGTCGCGTAGTGAAGCCGCCGTGTCAGGGTCTTCAATATTAGCCACTGCTCGCCGCCAACGATCAATGGCTTGTTCATAATCGCCATTATCAAAGGCGTGAATGCCCAACATCCCTAATACTGTCGGCTGACGCGGGTCCTGTTCTAATGTCTCATCAACTAGCGCCTGCACCTCGTCGGTGAGTTCACGCTCGGCCATAAAGAAACGAATTTGCGCCAGCTGGGCGAGCAGGGGTGGAATACGGCCTTCAATGGCGATCAGGCGTTCGAGGGCATCCACCGCCTGATCCATTTGACCGGTCTCGCGATAAAGCGGAAACAGAGAACTCCACACATTAGGATTGTCCGGCTGGCGCTCGGCCTGCTCTTCCATGCGCTCAATGTACATGGCAAGCGATCCGTCAGGGTCATTGCGCACTTCTTGCTGCACCGCTAGCAGTGTCAGATCCCCTTCGGCGCCTTCTTGCTGGTACCAAAGCACGCTGATCACCACCACGCCGACCATCACCACCGGCACCACAAACCGCCCAGCGCCAGCCGGCTTGAGCGGGCGCCGGGCAGTCACTGCGGTGTCTTCCAGCAGGCTGCGCTCGAGCTCCAGGCGGTCTTCGTCAAAGCGGCTAGCGTCGATCTCGCCACGCTCTTTAGCCGCCTCTAGCGATGCCAAACGACGCTGAAAAATCGCCACGTTCTGTTCGGCGGAGGTGTCATTGGCTTCAAAGCGGTATTGCTGGTCGTGCAGCTTACGTGCGTTCCTTAATGGTGACGCCAACAGCCAGAGCGCAGGTAGTAGCAGTACGGCAATCGCAATCCAGAGCAGCGTCATGAAGACCCCTTACGGTTAATCAGCGCATCAATGCGCTGGCGCTCTTCTGCGCTCAGCGCTTTAGCAGAGGCATGGCGGCGGGCGCGGATCATCAACACAACGATAACGACGCCTAGTAATACCAACGCAAAGGGCAACCCCCAAAGCAGATAGGTGCGGTTCTCTAAACGCGGGTTGTAGAGGATGTATTCGCCGAACCGCTGGACCATGTGGTTGATAATTTCGGTATCCGACTGGCCGTCTTCTATCAAGCGGTAAACCCGCTCGCGCATATCTGCCGAAATGGGTGCGTCGGAATCATCGATGGCTTGATTTTCACATAGCGGGCAGCGCATGGAGGAAGTCAAATCGTGATAGCGCTTCTCCTTCACCGGGTCGTCAAACTCACGCAGCTCAATACCCGCTGCGACGGCACCTGACGCCATGACTAGCATCGTTAACGCTAGGATTAAGCGAATCAACGCCATTTTTCCACCTCCGGCAAAATCCGTTCGCGAACGTCCTCAGGCGACACGTACCCTTTATGGTGATAGCGAATCACCCCATCGGCATCGACCAGAAAGGTTTCTGGGGCTCCATACACGCCCAGATCAAAACCCAGCTCGCCTTCCGGATCAAAAATATTGATTTCAAAGGGGTCGCCAAACTCGCTGAGAAACTCCAAGCCTTTCTCGCGGCTGTCGCGGTAGTTAACCCCCACCATGCGTATACCGTGGTCGGCCAGTTCCAACAGCTGAGGCATTTCCTGCTTGCACGCCGGGCACCATTCACCCCAGACGTTGACCAAAGTCACCTCACCTGTGAGCAGTGATTGATCAACACGCTGATTTTCATCGCGCAGCCTGGTAGCTTCAAAGGCCGGAAATTCGCGTGCCATCAGGGCAGAGTCGCGCTGAGAAGGGTCCAGCGCCAACCCTTGATAAAAGAACAGCGCCAGCCCCAAAAAACACACCGGTAGCAGTAGCAATAATAACCGTCGTTTCATACCGCCACCTCCCGTGCCGTCTCACGATTGGCAGCCACCTTCGAATCACGGGTTACCGTGGCGCGCCGGTAGCGCTTATCAAGCACGGCAAGCACACCACCTGCGGCCATTAGCAAGGCACCTAGCCACAACCAGCGTACAAACGGCTTGTATTGAACGCGCATCGCCCAGCTGCCATCGCCCAGGTCTTCGCCCATGGCCACATAAAGATCACGGAAGAGTCCCGGCCGCAGCGCCACTTGGGTCATCGGCATACCGGTGGCCAGGTAAAGACGCTTTTCGGGCCGCATGGTAAAGCTGCTACCACTATCGCCGCGATGCACTTGTAGAATCGAGGTGTCCGCCAAGAAGTTGCCCCCGCGACGTTCAACCAGCTCAGTCATGGTGAACTGATACCCTGCCACTTCGACCGTGGTGCCTGGCGACATACGCACATTGCGCTCAATGTTGTAGTTGGAAACGACCGTCACGCCGACAATGGTAACCGCAACGCCCAAGTGCCCCAGCACCATGCCCCAATACGCCAGCGATAGCTTGCGGACACCGGTGAAAAACGAGCTGGCATGGCGGGTTTTATCGAATACATCGCGCACCATCGGCAGCACAATCCATAGTGCGGAGACAATGCCCAGGGAGACAAACAGGTTCCACTCTCCGCGGTACAGCAGCGGCATTAATATGCCGATCACTAATGCGGCCACACCTGCTAACCACAGTTTACGGACCAGGTCGCGTGCCACCATGCTCTTCCAGCGTGTTACCGAGCCAAGCCCCATAAAAATACACATCAACACGGTAAGCGGCACAAACAGGGCGTTAAAGTAAGGCGGGCCCACGCTGATTTTCCCCAGCCCCAGAGAATCCAGAATCAGCGGGTAAACGGTACCCAGCAATACGGTGACAGTCATAATCACCAAAAAGATATTATTAACCAGCAGCAACGCATCCCGGGAGAGCCAGTTAAAGCCTACTTTATGACTTACCCGCGGGGCACGCAGGGCAAACACCAGCAGCGACAGCGTTACCGTAATGGCCAGCAGCATCAGGATAAAGAAGCCACGGGCGGGGTCGTTGGCAAACGCATGCACCGAGGTCAGTACACCGGAACGCACCAGGAAAGTGCCCATCAGTGACAGCGAAAAGGTTGAAATCGCCAGCAGCACGGTCCAGCTTTTAAATGAGCCGCGTTTCTCGGTGACCGCCAGCGAGTGCACCAGCGCCGTGCCTGTCAGCCAGGGCAGCAGTGAAGCGTTTTCGACCGGATCCCAGAACCACCAGCCACCCCAGCCAAGTTCGTAATAGGCCCACCAGCTGCCCAGCGCGATACCCACGGTTAGAAACGCCCAGGCTAAGTTCGTCCAGGGCCGCGCCCAGCGTGTCCAGGCGGCGTCTAAACGCCCGCCAATCAGCGCCGCAATAGCAAACGCAAAAACCACGGAAAAGCCCACGTAGCCCATGTAGAGCATTGGCGGATGCACCACTAGCCCGAAGTCTTGCAGCAGCGGGTTAAGATCGGCGCCATCCTGTGGCATATTGGGCAGCAGTCGCTCGAAGGGATTGGACGTGACCAGAATAAACAGTAAAAAGCCCACGCAGACCATGCCCATCACGCCCATTACTCGCGCGACCATATCCCGCGGCAGGTTGCCGGTAAATAGGCTGGCCGCAAACCCCCAGCCCGCGAGCATAAAGCTCCAAAGCAGCACCGACCCTTCATGGTTGCCCCACACCGCGCTGAACTTGTAGTACCAGGGCAGCAGCGAGTTGGAGTTGTTGGCCACGTTCGCCACGCTAAAGTCGTCCAGCATATAGCTGGCGGTCAAACAGGCGTAGGCAACGGCAATAAACACAAACTGCCCCACCGCCATGGGCTGACCATAGGCCATCCACAGCGGGCGCCGAGTCGCCGCACCGGCCAGCGGCATCACCGCCTGCACTGCCGCCATCAATAGCGCAACAATCAGGGCGAAGTGGCCAATTTCAGGGATCAATTTTATAAGCATGTGTGCTCCGCATAAGGCTTTGTTGCCAACCCTGGTGGGACAAGAACTAGTATTCGCTTGCCTGGGGCACGCCTTCTTCATCAAGGCGCTGGCCGACTTCGGCGGCTTTGGCCTGATAGTCGGCAGGCGAATAGCCGGCTTCTTCCAGCGCCTGAGCAACTTCAGGGGGCATATAGTTTTCGTCGTGGCGGGCGAGTACTTTATCGGCATACAAACGACCATCGGCCTGAAGCTCACCGACCACTACCACGCCCTGGCCTTCCCGGAACAGGTCGGGCAGAATTCCACTGTAATAAACTTCCAGGTCATCGACGTAATCGGTGACGGTAAATTCGACGTCCAGGCTCTGCTTGTCGCGGGAGACCGAGCCCTCTTTTACCATGCCGCCAGCGCGAATTTGTCGTTCCATCGGCGCGTCGCCCTGAGCGATCTGTACCGGGCTAAAAAACAAATTGATGTTGGCGCGTAGCGCGTAAAGCGTCAGCCCCACAGCAACGGCTGCCAGCGACACCAAGCCCAAAATAACAAACAGTTTCTGTTTACGTTTAGGTGTCATTGGGTGCTCCCCCTTGCACTGTTTGCGCGCCTTGCGCGGCGTTTCAAGCCTTTGAGCAGTTGGCGCTGTTCAACACGCGCATGCCAAACGGTGGTGATCAGCAGCAGTGCGGTCACGCCCCAAGCCGACCAAACATAAGGCGCGTGACCACCCATGGCGAGAAATTCGTAAAATGAGTCAAATGCCATTAGCGGGCCTCCTCTGCTTGGCCAGTGACCAGTTCCTGTACCCAGCGTTTATTCGCTTCGCGACGCAGAATCTCGCTGCGCGTACGCATCAGCGTTAAGGCAATGAAAAAGCTGTAGAAACCCAGCACCATAATGACCAAAGGCAGCCACATTTCGGTAGGCATGGCTGGTCGCGAGGTCAGCGTAAATGAAGCGGGCTGGTGCAGGGTGTACCACCAGTCCACCGAGTATTTGATAATGGGAATATTGATCACTCCCACCATGGCCAGCACCGAGGCTGCCCGCGAGGCGCTATCGCGGCTGGTAAAAGCCCCCCGCAGAGCAATGACGCCCAAGTACAAAAACAGCAGGATCAACATTGACGTTAACCGTGCATCCCACATCCACCAGGTTCCCCATGTGGGCACGCCCCACACTGCGCCGGAAAATAGCGCCACAAAGGTCATGGCCGCACCTAAAGGCGCCATCACCGCCGCCGCCATATCGGCTACTTTAATTTTCCAAACCATAAACACCAGCCCGGAAACCGCCATGGCGATGAAAATCGACTGGGCCAAAAAGGCCGCTGGCACATGGACATAAATAATCCGGAAGCTATTACCCTGTTGGTAATCCGCCGGGGCAAACGCCAGGCCCCACAGCGATCCGGTAACGATCAATAGCGCCGCCGCGGCCCAAAACCAGGGCTGTAGCTTGGCACTAATGCCATAGAACCACTTGGGTGATCCCAGTTTGTGTATAAAGGCCCACATAGCGTGTCCTATCCTTTAACCGTTAATACTGATCCGCAGTGATGCGGCAATCGCCCACGGCGCCAACATCAGCGAGGCCGCGAGTAGCGCGCCCAAAATAGCCAAATGGGCGCTGACACCATCGCCCAAAATAGCCGCCTGAACCGCCCCCGCGCCAAAAATGAGGACTGGGATATAAAGCGGCAGTACGAGCAGTGAAAGCAGTACCCCGCCCCGGGCCAGGCCGACAGTTAATGCTGCCCCAATGGCGCCAATCAAACTCAAGCTGGCCGTGCCCAATGCTAATGACAGCGCCAATACGGCGTAGCTGCCCGCTGGCAGCGCCAGCATGATACCTAATAACGGCGCCATCAGCGCCAACGGCAACCCTGTTAGTAGCCAATGCACGGTCACTTTGGCCAAACTCAACGCGGCTAACGGCTGCGGTGCCAGTAGCAGCTGCTCAAGACTGCCGTCGTCATAATCGCTGCGAAACAAGCTGTCTAATGACAGCAGTGCGGCTAGCAGCGCCGCCACCCATAACAGGCCCGGCGCAATCACCGCTAAAAGCTCAGGGTCGGGCGAAATAGCGATCGGGAACAGCGTTATCACCAAGGCAAAAAACACCAGCGGGTTGAGCACTTCGCCACGGTGTCTCAACAACAGCGTTAAATCACGCACGAGCGTGGCCTTCACTGCGATCATCAAGCCACCTGTGTACTCACGCAATGACACTGCGGAAACCTGTTGGCTGATGTCTGAACAATGTGAAGGGCTCTGTTGTGAAGAGCTATTTAAAGAGTTTTGCAACCCTGTCTCCTTCTACCCCAGCGCGATATGTCTTAGCAGCGGGGATGCGGTTAACGCGTGGTGTGTCGTTACTAGCACGCAGCCGCCCGCCTGGGCGTGGGCAACAAGCTGTTTTTCTAGATCGGCGACGCCATGGCGGTCTATGGCGGTGAAGGGTTCATCCAATACCCAGAGGGCACGTGGCGTTAACGTTAAGCGCGCCAGGGCCACGCGACGCTGTTGGCCTGCTGAGAGCTGGCCCGCTGGGGCGTCTTCAAAGCCCGCCAAACCAACGCGTTCAAGGGCATCCAAGCGCTGCTCTTCGTTACCGCTCTCCCCGCTTAACGCCTGATACCAAGCTAAATTCTCTAATGCTGACAGCCCTGACTTTATACCTGGGGCGTGTCCCAAATAGAGTAAATTGGCAAGAAAATGTTCACGTACATCTTTCATTACAGCGCCATTCCAGAAGAGTTCGCCCTGGTAGTCGCTGAGCTGTCCAGAAAGGATTTTGAGCAGGCTGGTTTTGCCACTGCCATTGGGCCCTTCAATACGTACGATTTCACCGCTGCGAATGTCGAGGTCGAGCCCCTGGAAAAGCCAGCGGTCATCACGTTCACAGGCCAACTGTCGGGCTTGTAGACACAGGCTCAAGAGGCTCTCCAGGCACGTTGATTTCGCGTCGAACTCTACACGGAAAGCCACTTTCTCGCTACTCAGACGATGCGACGGTGGGTCGCAGCGTGATCCAGATCAGCAAGCATTAAAACAAATCATGGGTAGCACTGTATGCAATAACAGGTCTATACTGAAAACCACTGTATGAAAGAACATGCAATGGAGCTTAACCAATGACACTATCGATGACCGCACCTACCGCTTCACTCAATCGTGGGCAACCGGCTATCCGCCCCTACGTAATGACGCCTAGTGTGACACGGCGCAATACCTATGCGTTAAAAGTACGCGGCAACCGGATGTGCGATTGCAACTTATTCGATGGCGATGTCATTATTATTCGGCGCTATCAGCACGATACCCAAACCGAAACCGCCGTTGCCGAAATTAATCAGCAAACAATTGCCTTGAAGCAGCTCTCTATCAGTCGCTTTGGCGTGGAACTCTGGCCAGAAGACACTCTTCAGCCGGCGCTATTTTTGCACAATCAGGATATTCAGGTACTTGGCATGGTGATGGGAGTTGAACCACATACAAGCGCTTATCAGAAAAGTAAGCATACCTTCACGGAGCATTAATGCGCTATCGGGTTCCCGACCTACCCTCTGCATCATGGCATACGGCTGACACCGAAGTAGAAAAGAGCCAATTTCTCACCTGGCTCTGCCGTGCCTACGATATCGGCGCGTTCACTGCCATGCTAAATGCTGCGAAAGCCGCGCACCCCAATGCCAGCCACCACTGCACTGCCTATATTGCCGGGCCACCCGGCGAGCAAACGTTGATTGGCTTTTCTGATGATGGCGAGCCTGGCGGCACCGCTGGCCGACCGATGTATCAAGTGCTCGAGGGTAGTCAACTAGGCCATATCGGCTGTGTGGTCATCCGTTATTTTGGCGGCACGAAACTTGGCACCGGCGGCTTAGCCCGCGCCTACGCTCAGGCGGTTAGCCATGCCCTTGAGACGCTACCTACTCGCGAAGTGGTTGAGCGCGACAGCTTTACGCTACGGATCAACTTTGCCAATGAAGCGATTGCCCGCACCTGGTGCGAAGAACGTGATATCCCTATTGAGCAAGCCGACTATGATGGCGATGGCGTGCGCCTAACCATTGGCTGGCCACGGGACTGCACGTTTGACCTTGCCCCGTTAGAAAACCGCTTGAAGAGCGCTATTGAGGTTCTCTCTGCACCAAAGGCATGACGCAGCAGCGCCAAAATCTTAGTAACGTATCCATGTCGTTGCGAGGAGCCTGCGACGAAGCAATCTCGGCCTACCGTGGGAGCCAACCCCAGATTGCTTCACTGCGTTCGCAATGACACTCCCATGTCGTTGCGAGGAGCCTGCGACGCGGCAACCTCGTCCTGCGGTGGCAAACAAAACCGAGATCGCCGCGCTTCGCTTCGCGATGACACTCACCGGTCATTGCGTGTAGGGACTCCCATGTCGTTGATGGCATGGGGCTAGTTAACCCAGGTATTTAATCATTACCCCAGCCGCAACTGCCGAGCCAATGACCCCGGCCACGTTGGGGCCCATGGCATGCATCAGCAGGAAGTTATGAGGGTTGGACTCGAGGCCCACCTTGTTCGCCACCCGTGCTGCCATGGGCACTGCGGAAACGCCTGCGGCTCCGATCAAGGGATTGATGGGCATATTGCTCACCAGGTTCATCAGCTTAGCCATTAACACCCCGGCGGCGGTGCCGATCCCGAATGCCACAATCCCTAAGCCTAATATTCCCAGCGTCTCAAAAGTCAAAAAACTCCCGGCCATTAGCTTGGAGCCCACCGACAGACCCAGGATAATCGTCACGATATTGATCAACGAGTTCTGCGCTGTGTCTGATAACCGCTCAACCACACCGCACTCGCGCATCAGGTTACCGAAGCAGAACATGCCCAATAGCGGCGCCGCATCGGGCAGAAACAGCGCCACCAGAATCAGCAGCATCAGCGGGAAGACGATCTTTTCCAGCTTGGACACCGGCCGCAGTTGAGTCATCTTGATTTGACGCTCTTTCTGGGTCGTCAACAAACGCATAATTGGCGGCTGGATCAGCGGCACCAACGCCATATAGGCGTAGGCAGCAACGGCAATTGCCCCTAGCAGTTCAGGCGCTAGCACGCTGGAAACGTAAATCGAGGTTGGGCCATCCGCGCCGCCGATAATACCGATGGCAGCGGCCTGATTGAGCGAGAAATCCATTATCCCCAGCGACGACAGCGCCACCGCGCCAAACAGCGTGGCAAAAATACCAAACTGAGCGGCGGCCCCTAAAAACAGCGTTCGTGGGTTGGCAAGCAGAGGGCCAAAGTCGGTCATGGCGCCCACGCCCATAAAGATAATCAGTGGCGCAACACCCGAGCCAATCGCTACTTTGTAAAAGTTGTAAAGCATACCGTCGCTGTAACCAACGCCCACCGCAACATCCCGTGCGGCGCGCAGTTGATCCGGTGCGGCGCCATCGTGGGCAATCGCTTTTAACGATTCACGCCAGGCTTCCGCATTCGCTAGCGGATCAAGCGTCGCGCCCAGCGCTGCCGCCATCTGCTGCAGCACCGCAGGTTTCGCCACCTCAATCGCTTGTTCGAGCGCTGAAATAGCTAGCCCCGCTTCAGGGATATTGGCAAGGATGCCGCCAAAACCAATCGGCACTAGCAGCAGCGGCTCAAATTTCTTGTTGATGGCCAGGTAGAGCAGCAGTAGCCCCACCATAATCATGACAAACTGGCCAAGCTCAAGGTTATACAGCCCAGAGCCTTCCCATAGCGTTACTAAATTATCCATTGGATGCCCTTAGAGCTCGATCAGCGTATCGCCCACGGCTACGCTGTCGCCCTCGCTAACATTGACCTTCGAGACAGTGCCTGCGCTGCTGGCGCGCACTTCGGTTTCCATTTTCATCGCTTCAAGGATGATCACCACATCCCCTTCAGCGACTTGCTTGCCAGGGCTTACATTGACTTTGAAGATATTGCCGGCCAGCGGTGCATCAATGCTCCCTCCACTACCTTCACCACTGGGTGCAGACGCTCCCTCTTTCGGGGCGTTACTGCTGGCTGTTTGCTCCTGCACTTCGCCCAACTCACCGCCTTCAGACACCTCCACCACGAAGGACTTGCCGTTGAGCTTAACGGTATAGGTCTCGGGGCCACTGCTGGCCACGGGCGCTTTGTCTTCCGTCTTAGCCGGCACTTCAGCGCTTGATTCAGCTGCTTGGGGTACAGGCTCAAAGGCATCGGGATTATCGCGGTTCTTAAGGAACTTCAAACCAATCTGTGGGAACAGCGCATAGGTCAGCACGTCATCGACTTCGCGCTTGCCTTCGGCTAAACGAATACCTTCAGCGTCGGCTTTCTCTTTGAGTTCGGTGGCCAATCGATCCATTTCCGGCGAAAGGTTATCCGCCGGGCGACAGGTAATCGGCTCGCCGCCTTCCAACACACGATTTTGCAGCTCGGCGTTGAAGGGCGCAGGGGCAGCACCATATTCACCTTTGAGCAGCGCCTGGACTTCCTTGGAGATCGATTTGTAGCGCTCGCCCATCATCACGTTCATGACCGCCTGGGTGCCGACGATTTGCGAGGTGGGCGTCACCAACGGAATAAAGCCAAGATCTTCACGCACACGGGGGATCTCACTCAGTACGTCGTCCAGCTTATCGCCCGCGCCCTGCTCTTTCAGCTGACCTTCCATATTGGTCAGCATGCCGCCGGGCACCTGAGCAATCAGGATGCGCGAATCAATACCGCGCAGCGAACCTTCAAAGGCGGCGTACTTCTTACGTACTTCGCGAAAGTAACCGGCAATATCTTCCAGCAGCTCAAGATCCAGACCGGTATCACGGCCGGTGTCTTTCAGCATGGCCACCACGGACTCGGTGGGGCTGTGGCCATAGGTCATCGACATGGATGAGATCGAGGTATCGACGTTATCGATGCCCGCCTCTACCGCCTTCAAAATGGTCGACGTGGAGAGGCCAGTGGTGGCATGACAGTGAAGGTGCACCGGAATCGACAGTTCTTTCTTCAGCCGGGTGACTAGATCAAACGCTGTGTAGGGCGTCAGCAGCCCCGCCATATCCTTGATAGCCAAAGAATCCGCGCCCAAACCAGCAATTGTTTTGGCGAGATCGACCCAGCTATCCAGGGTATGCACCGGGCTTACCGTGTATGAAATCGTGCCCTGGGCGTGGCCCTCTACGTTACGTACGGCTTGAATGGCGCGCTCAAGATTACGCGGGTCATTCATAGCATCGAAGACACGAAAGACGTCTACGCCGTTGGTTTTAGCCCGCTCAACGAACTTGTCCACCACGTCGTCGGCGTAGTGGCGGTAACCCAGCAGGTTTTGGCCACGCAACAGCATGGCCTGAGGCGTATTGGGCATGGCTTCTTTCAGCGCACGAATACGCTCCCAGGGGTCTTCACCCAGATAACGAATACAGGCGTCGTAGGTAGCACCGCCCCAGGTTTCTAGTGACCAGTAGCCGACGCGATCCAGCTTTTCGGCAATCGGCAACATATCGTCAAGCCGCATACGCGTGGCAAAAAGCGATTGATGAGCATCGCGCAGCACGACATCGGTAATGCCTAGGGGGCGTTTTATTTCGTTCATGGTCTTAGCTCACCGTAGAGAATTATAAGTCTGTAGTAAAAATAACAAAAAAACAGCCAATAGATGACTGAAATAGACAAAATTGAGAAAGTTAACTACGTCGTGTCGTTCGGTAACGATGCACTGCAGCACTGATCACCGCCATCACCTCGTCGTCTTGAGAGGAGGTAGCAGCAGGCTTATGCATGTTTTTATCCGTGCTTAGCGCAGCCGGAACCGGCTGATAGCGGCCGATCAACCTGGACATTAGCGTAACGCTAATAACCAAAACAGTAAGAAAAACAAACACAAAACCCATTCCGAGCGTCATTAACTCTAGCCCGTCTTGCAACAACCCTGGATCTTGCATACGGCGCTCTCCTTGATTCATACGTATGGCTTATACGCGCCTCATTACGCCTACGATATTGAAAGGCGCTTGGCGCAGTGAAGGTAATCCACTAACCTGCCACACCCAGAATAGAATGCAATGGCGCGATAGTGGAAGTCATGGTTGTTAATTTACTACAAAACGGCAGAATCGGCCTAGCCCCCATGGAGGGGGTGATTGATGCACTGACCCGCGACCTGTTGACCCGCCATGCGGGGTTCGACTGGACGGTCACGGAGTTTGTGCGTGTTGTCGATGCTCGCCTGCCTCCCCGGGTATTTTATAAGCACTGCCCGGAGCTAGCGCACTCCCAGGTGGCAACGCCGAGCGGCATTCCCGTGCATTTACAGCTGCTCGGCGCTGACCCAGCCACGCTGGCGGCTAACGCACGCCAAGCGCTTAGCCTGGGCGCGGTAAGCGTTGACCTTAATTTTGGCTGCCCAGCCAAACTGGTTAACCGCCACGACGGCGGCGCCTCACTGCTACGCCAACCCGACCGTGTTTATCAAGCGGTTAAAGCCGTTCATGAGGCGCTGGATGGCGAAATTCCGGTGACCGCCAAAATTCGCCTGGGCTTCGCCAATCGCCGCTTGGCGGTGGCCTGCGCTCAAGCGACTGAAGCAGGCGGCGCCGCACAGCTGGTGGTGCATGCACGCACCAGAGACGAAGGCTACCGCCCACCGGCGCACTGGGAATGGATCGGTAAAATTCGCCGCCACGTCAGCATCCCGGTAGTGGCTAATGGCGATATCTGGACGCTGGAAGATTATTGGAAAGCCCGTACGCTTTCGGGGTGTCGCGATGTGATGCTAGGGCGTAGCGCGCTTGCGGACCCGTGGCTGGCGCCACGCATTCGCCACTGGTTGCAAACCGGCGAGCGGCTACCTGAAAGTAGCTGGGCGATGCGCGCCAACGTGCTCAAAGAATACGCTGCACGACAGCGCCAACAGCTGCCTGACCGCGTCGTGGTGTCGCTGGTAAAGCAGTGGCTTGCGCAAATGCGCCAAGGCAGTAGCGAAGCTGAGCAGAACTTTCAGCGCGTAAAGCGCCTCACAGAGCTAGATCAACTGCTCGACAGCCTTGTGGCAGAGGATGAGCCGCACGCTGCGCTGGCTTAAACCTCTCTATCTACCAACCCCACCCTCATAGCCAAAAAAAACGCCCTACCGCGAAGCGGGGGCGTTAAACACGATCACATGACCGGGGCGCGAGCCACTTCCGGTCAAGCCAGAAATAGGCGATCAAGCTAAGAACAGGCGATCAGACTACAAACAGAAAACCCGCCCTCAATGAGAAGGCGGGTTTTGGAATCTGGTGCGCCCGGGAGGATTCGAACCTCCGACCCCCTGATTCGTAGTCAGGTACTCTATCCAGCTGAGCTACGGGCGCATAATTGACAACGTTGACTAATAACGTTTAGTGCAAACTGCTAGCTATTCACTACTAACTAAAAGTGGTGCGCCCGGGAGGATTCGAACCTCCGACCCCCTGATTCGTAGTCAGGTACTCTATCCAGCTGAGCTACGGGCGC
>NZ_JAWJUW020000006.1:0-238926 GCF_033052795.2 Halovibrio sp. HP20-59 | reverse complement strand
CACGAAGCGATCCCTATTGATGTACTGATCAGCCCCGAGCAGGTGGTCACCGACCACGTACGCCGCCTGATTGAGCACCCCGGTGCCCTACAGGTATTGGAGTTTGCCGGTGGCCTGGTACAGCTGGTGGCGGTGAAAGCCTTCTACGGCGGCCCGCTGGTAGGTCAGGACTTGGCCTTTTTGCGTCGCCATATGCCCAACGTGGATACCCGGGTGGCGGCGATTTACCGCCGCAACCGGCCGATTATCCCTCGCGGCGATACGGTCATTGAAGCTGACGACGAGGTATTCTTCCTTGCTGCCCGGCGCGATATACGTGCGGTAATGAGCGAGCTGCGCCGTGTCGAACGGGATTTCCGTCGCGTCGTGATCGCCGGGGGTGGCAACATCGGCGAGCGGCTGGCCGAGCACCTGGAACACAGCCATCAGGTCAAGATCATTGAGCATAGCCTGGAACGCTGCACCACCCTCTCTGAGCGCTTGGATCGCACCGTGGTGCTCCACGGTAGCGCCACCAGCAAGCGGCTACTGGAAGAAGAGAATATCGAAGAGTGCGATATCTTCTGCGCGCTGACCAACGACGATGAGGTCAATATCATGTCGTCGCTGCTCGCCAAGCGCTTAGGCGCCAAGAAGGTGCTGACGCTGATTAACAACGCCGCCTACGTGGATTTGGTGCAAGGCGGCGAGATCGACATCGCCATTTCGCCTCAGCAGGCGACCATCGGCAGCCTGCTCACCCACGTGCGGCGCGGCGATATTGTCAACGTTCACTCGCTGCGCCGGGGCGCTGCCGAGGCCATTGAAGCCATCGCCCACGGCGACAAGCAGTCCTCCAAGGTGGTCGGGCGTACCATCCGCGAGATCGGCCTACCCGACGGCACGACCATCGGCGCGATTGTGCGCGGCAAGGAGGTCATCATCGCCCATGGTGATGTGATGGTGGAGAGCGGCGACCACGTGATTTTATTCGTGATCGACAAGCGCCGTATTCGCGACGTGGAGCGCCTGTTCCAAGTCGGCTTGACGTTCTTTTGATCACCCTCGAATCACGGCCACCGGCTGCTAATAACAGGAGCATGCGGCAACCATGAGTCTGCGGGTTATTTTACGCATTTTGGGGCTGTTGCTAATACTGTTCAGCCTGACCATGCTCCCCCCCACGTTGATTTCACTGTGGTTCCGGGATGGCGTATGGAACGCCTTTATTAGCGGCATGGCGATTTCCGTCGCCACAGGGCTACTGCTGTATCTACCTAATCGTCACTCGCAAAAAGAGCTGCGCATCCGCGATGGCTTTATTATTGCCGCGATGTTCTGGACCGTGCTGGCGCTGTTCGGCTCGCTGCCGCTGATGCTGTTCGGCGACGGCTCGCTGGGCATGACCGATGCAGTCTTTGAGTCGTTTTCCGGTTTGACCACCACCGGTGCCACGGTGATTACTGGCATCGATTTTTTACCCGAGTCGATTCTCTACTATCGCCAGCAGCTCCAATGGCTGGGTGGCATGGGGATCGTCGTTTTGGCCGTTGCCATTTTGCCCACCCTAGGCGTTGGTGGTATGGCGCTGTATCGCACCGAGATTCCTGGGCCACTAAAAGACTCCAAGCTCACGCCGCGCATTACCGAAACTGCCAAGGCGCTGTGGTACATCTACGCCGCGCTCACCCTGGCCTGCATGATCGCCTATATGCTAGCGGGCATGAGCTGGTTCGATGCCTTAAGCCATAGTTTTTCCACCATCGCCAACGGCGGCTTTTCCACCTACGATGCCAGCATCGGCTATTTCGACAGCGCCACCATCGAGATGATCTGCGTAGGCTTTATGTTGATTTCAGCATTCAGCTTTAGCCTGCACTTTATCGCCTGGCGTGAAAAAAGCTTGTTGCATTACTTCCACGACTCAGAAGCGTGTTTTTTAATGCTATTTCTGCTCGCGCTGTCCGTGGTCACGGTGCTCTCCCTGTGGTTAACCGACACTTACGACACAATGCGCGGCCTACGCCACGGGGTCTTCCAGGTCGTTTCGGTGGCAACAACCGCAGGCTTTGGCGTCGCCGACTTCTCCATGTGGCCCGGCGCGCTGCCCTTTTTGCTGTTCATGGCCGCGTTCGTGGGGGGCTGTTCAGGCTCGACCGGTGGGGGCATGAAGGTGATACGGATTATTTTGATCATCAAACAGGGCATGCGCGAAATCATGCGGCTGATCCACCCCAACGCGGTGATTGCGGTTAAAGTGGGCAAAGTCAGTGTCCCCGACAGCATTGCTCAAGCCGTATGGGGTTTTTTTTCGGTCTACGTGATGCTGTTCTTTTTAATGCTGGTGGGCGTCATGGCGACCGGGGTTGATCAGGTAACCGCCTGGTCGACGGTGGGGTCTGCGCTCAACAACCTTGGCCCCGCCCTAGGCGAAGCCAGCACCCACTATGGCGACATGCCCAGCTTGGCGAAGTGGATCCTGGTGATGGCCATGCTGCTCGGTCGCCTGGAAATTTTTACGGTGCTCGTGCTGTTTACCCCTGCTTTCTGGCGGCGTTAAGCACTTCAAGCCTGCCCCCCTTATTGATCGATTTGAGAGCTGTTAATGAACCACGAAGATACATCTCACGACGAAACGCCCAACGCAGAAGCGGGGTCGCCGGCTGAAACCCCGACTTCGCTACCGACCACCAGCGGGCCGTTAAAAACGTTCACTATCGGTGAGACTCGCTACACCCTGCTAGGCACGGCTCATGTGTCCGCCGAAAGTGCCGACGATGTTCGTGCGCTTTTGAATAACGATACCTTTGATGCGGTGGCCATTGAGTTATGTGACGCCCGCCACCACAGCTTGTCCAATCCCGATGCCATGGGCGAGCAGGATCTTTTTCAAGTCTTTAAAGAAGGCAAAGCGGGCATGGTTGCCGCAAGCCTGGCGCTGGGCGCGTTTCAGCAGCGCATTGCCGACCAGTCCGGCATTCAGCCTGGCGCCGAAATGCGCGCCGCCGTTGAAGAAGCTAGCCGCCGCCAACTACCACTTCTGCTGATTGACCGCGATGTAGGCGTAACGCTGAAACGCATCTACCGCAATGTGCCCTGGTGGCAGCGTTTTTCACTATTTTCAGGGCTTATCGGCAGCGTGCTTTCCCGCCAGGATGTCTCTAAAGAGGACATCGAAAAGCTCAAAGAGGGTGATATGCTGGAAGCCACCTTCAGCGAGTTTGCCGCCGAATCCGAAGCGCTGTATACCCCACTGATTCGTGAACGCGACCGCTACATGGCGCTACGCTTAGCCGAAGAAGCGCCGCCGGGACGTTACCGACACGTGCTCGTAGTGCTGGGCGCCGGTCACCTAAAAGGCACCGGCGAACACCTTGAAGTCCCACTGCCTGCGGACCCGAAGGAAGAGCGTGAATCACTAGAAGCCACTCCGCCGCCGTCTAAGCTTTGGAAAGCGCTGCCCTGGCTGATTACCGCCTTGGTACTCACCGGCTTTGCGATTGGTTTTTCGCGCAACACCGACCTTGGCTGGCAATTGGTGCTTGAGTGGTTCTTGATTAACGGCATTCTTTCCGGCGGTGCGACGATTATCGCCATGGCGCACCCGGTGACGGTCATCGCCACCTTCTTTGCCGCCCCCTTGACCTCGCTAAATCCCACCATCGGCGCGGGCTTTGTGGCCGCTGGGGTTGAGCTTTATATGCGCAAACCTAAAGTGCGCGATTTTTCATCGTTACGCCAAGATGTCACGCAGCTGAAAGGCTGGTGGCAAAACCGCGTATCGCGCACCCTTTTGGTGTTTATTCTCGCCACGCTAGGCTCTGCGGTGGGCACCTGGGTGGCCGGATTCAGAATCGCTGGCGCTCTGTTTGGCGGCTAGGCGCCGCATCGCTGCAGTCGGCGGGTCGATTTTGTGATGCAATCGGCTCGCCGCGTAGCTATCATTAAATACCTCAAAGTAGTCATCCAGTACGTCCGCAGCAACCGTATCCCCGCCCTGACGCAGCAGCTCAATCGCCACTTCCGCAGTACAAAGATGTGATTTTGACGCCGGTTTACGCAACCGATAGCGGGTTTCCCGCTCAGTGCGCAGCGGCAGCACCGGCAACGCATCCAGGTAAGGGCTTTTGCGGAACATACGCCGCGCCTGACGCCAGGTGCCGTCCAAAATGATAAACACCGGGATACGCGCCTCGTGCTTTGCCGCGAGAACCGCCTCTATACCCACCACGCGGTCCGCGTAGTCGGGCTGGTCATCGGGGAAAACCACAAAGGGCGCGTAGCGGGGGTCTTCTAACAGTACAGCCAATTGAGCATCAGGCGCCGTGCGGTACCAGGTAAATACCTGGGTCGTCGTGATCACATCGCGAATCAAACGCCCGGTATTGGTCGGTTTATAATGCTCCATCCGGTGCGTCAGCAGCCATACCTGAGCACCGCTTTCCGCCTTCACTTGATACGGGCATAAGCAATTTAGCGCCGGCAGTTGGCAACGCTCGCAGCGGGTTACAAAGCTACCCCGCGCTTTAAACTCCCGCCTCGCTGGCCGCTCAGCGTCCAAGTCATTACCAACAGCGCTATCAAAAGCAGACATCCGCGCTCCAAAAGGTGGCAAAGGCGCAGAGTATAAATGAGCGCACTGTCTTTTGACGAATGTCCCACCGTCAACCTAACAACTTTCCAACGTTGACACCTTTAGTGCAACGCCGCTAAAGTCTCGTCAACTATTAAAAGTTAAAAGGTTTACATGATGACCGCGACCGATATGCAGCGTCACGACTGGACGCTAGACGAGATTAACGCGCTTTTCGCGCTGCCGTTCAATGACCTGCTGTTTCAAGCCCAGCAGGTTCACCGCGCCCACTTTGATGCCAACGCGGTGCAGGTTTCTACGCTGCTGTCGATCAAAACCGGCGCCTGCCCGGAGGATTGCAAATACTGCCCCCAGTCCGGCCACTACAACACCCAGCTGGAAAAAGAGAAGCTGCTGGAAATTGAAAAAGTCGTCGAACAAGCCAAGGCCGCCAAAGAAGCCGGTGCCAGCCGTTTTTGCATGGGCGCGGCGTGGCGCAGCCCCCGCGATAAAGATTTACTGCTGGTAGAAGAGATGGTCCGTCAGGTGAAAGCGGCGGGCCTTGAAACCTGTATGACGCTGGGCATGGTCGACGGCGAACAGGCTAGCCGTCTGGCCACGGCGGGACTCGATTACTATAACCATAACCTGGATACTTCGCCGGAGTTCTACGGCGAAATTATCACCACACGCACCTACAGCGACCGCTTGGAAACGCTTTCCAACGTGCGTGATGCAGGCATGAAAGTGTGCTCCGGCGGCATTCTGGGTATGGGCGAAGACGCCCGGGATCGCAGCGCCCTGCTACAGCAATTGGCCAAGCTCTCTCCGCACCCTGAATCCGTGCCGATCAATATGCTGGTAAAGGTACCCGGCACGCCGCTGGAAAACGTTGAAGACCTCGACCCGATTGAGTTTATCCGCGCCATTGCGGTGGCCCGCATTATGATGCCGCAAAGCCATGTACGGCTCTCCGCTGGCCGTGAGCAGATGAACGAATCGACCCAGGCGCTAGCATTTTTGGCCGGCGCCAACTCGATCTTCTACGGTGACAAACTGCTGACCACCGGCAATCCCCAAGTAGATCGTGACCGCGCGCTGTTTGCCAAGCTGGGCCTGCATCCGGAAAAACGCGAGACCTGCGAAAGTGAAGACACCCAGGCGGCGCGCCTTGCCCAACAGGCTCAGCAGCAGGCACACACCGAGCGCGTTGCCGAGCTAGCGGTAGACGCCAGTGTCTAAAGCGTGGCGAGAGCGCTTGGCCGAGGCCCGAACGCATCGCCAACAGACGCAACGCTGGCGAACTCGGCAGGTAGCCAAAAGCAACACCCTCGACTTTGCCGGTAACGACTATTTGGGCCTCGCTCAGGACCCCCGTGTGAGCGAGGCTCAGGCGGCAGGCGCACGGCTTTACGGCGCCGGTGCGGGGGCGTCGCATCTGGTCAGCGGCCACTTGGAAGTGCACGAGGCGCTAGAAGAGGCCCTCGCCGAATGGACGGGCCGTGAACGTGCATTGCTGTTTTCCACCGGCTATATGGCTAATCTTGGCGTATTGCAGGCACTTGCCGACCGCGACACGGCTATCTTCCAGGATCGCCTCAACCACGCCTCGCTCATCGATGGCGCTGCCCTTAGTGGCGCCCGCTCGCGGCGTTTTCATCACCGCGATACCCACGACCTCGATAGCCTACTAGCGCGCAGTGAGTGCGCCCATAAACTCGTTGTCAGTGATGGCGTTTTCAGTATGGATGGCGACGTGGCCGATATCGCTTCACTGGCCCAGGTCAGCCAACAACGTAACGCCTGGTTGATGATTGACGACGCCCACGGCATGGGTGTGCTTGGCAACAACGGCAGCGGCTGCGCAGGCAGTGATTGGGAAGATACCGAAGTGCCGATTCTCGTCGGCACTCTGGGCAAAGCGCTGGGTACCGCCGGCGCCTTTGTGGCGGGAGATGCCGCGCTGATTGAACACCTGATCCAGTTTTCGCGCAGCTATATTTACACTACCGCCCAGCCTCCGGCGATTGCCGCCGCCACGCTGAAAGCGCTGGCGATTGTTCAGGGTGAACCCGAACACCGCGATCATCTCAACGCCAATATCGCTTACTTTCGCCAGGCAGCGCGGCACTTGGGTCTGCCGCTAAGCGCCTCTGAAACACCCATTCAGCCGCTGGTTTTGGGGGATGAAGCGCGCACGCTGCGCTGGGCTGCTCAATTGCAGACGCTAGGTATTCACGTAGGGGCGATTCGCCCGCCCACGGTGCCTAACGGTGAAGCCAGGCTGCGCATCACCTTGAGCGCACGCCACACCCGCGACCACATTGACCGTCTACTTGAGGCGCTGGCAAAGTGCCAACGTGAGGGGGCTGTGTGTCTTACCCACGCCTAGCGCTACTTTCCGGCTGGGGCATTGATCAGCGTATTTGGCAGCTGCTTGAGGGAAGCTGGCCAAGCGAAATAGACGCCCGGCCGGTGGAGTGGCCGGGGTATGCTGACATGCCCGCACTACCCACCGACCCAACACTCGCTCAGTTAGCGGCATCCATGGCCAACTCATTACCCAGCGATGCCGTATGGGTAGGCTGGTCCCTGGGTGGGTTGCTTGCCACCGCCCTGCTCGACTACCTACCACCGCCTAGGGGGCTTATTTTGCTGGGCGCGGGGGCTACGTTCTGCAGTGATGAGGGTGTTAGCCATGCCCAGCTTGCCAGCTTTCAGCGTGCCTTTCGCCGCGACCCGGAGGCCACCTGGCGGCATTTTTTGCGCTGGCAGGCCCAGGGTGAACCCGATCCACGAAAGGCTTACCAGCGGCTGGCAGAACTGCTGGGCGAGTCACCCAGTGCCGACCACGAAACGCTTTCCCAAGGGCTTGACTGGTTGGCAACGCTCAATAACCAGGCGTGCTTAGCCGCTGCCAGCTGCCCGATCGTCACGCTCATCGGCGAGCATGATCCATTAATGAGCCCTGACCAACGCCGGGCGGGCGAACGCTTAAAAGGCGTTGGCCATTGCCCGATGCTATCGCAGCCCCACGCCTTAACCGCTGAGATTAGCCGCCATGCCGCTAAGATGACTAACGCCCGCGTGGAGGTTGTGTGACTGAACTCACGCTGATGAGCGAAGATAACTGGTCTGCGCGGGTCGCCAAAGCGTTCTCTAGGGCGGCACCTCACTATGATGCGCTTGCCAACGCCCAGCGCCATATCGGCGAAGCGCTGTGGCAATCACTGCCTGGCAAGGCCCATCATCTTCTCGATCTTGGCTGTGGCACAGGTTATTGGACCCATCGCTTGGCCGAACGCTACCCTGCGGCTAAGCTGGCCGGTTTGGATCTAGCCCCCGGCATGCTGGAACAGGCACGCCAACGCTACGGTGAACGTATCCACTGGCAAGTGGGTGATGCAGCGGCGTTGCCATTTGATGACCGCGCCTTTGATCTAGTGTTCTCCAATCTGGCCGTACAGTGGTGCCGCGATATTGGCGCTGTGATAAATGAACTTTACCGTGTGCTACGACCTAGCGGCCACGCACATATCACCACCTTACTCCCCGGCACCTTAGAAGAGATTGCCTTTGCCTGGCAGCGCCCCGAGGCACTGCTGCAAACACCTAGCCATGCCAGCGTCGAACGGGCCATTACTGAAAGCGGACTGACCATCACTCAGCAAACGACCACCGTGGAGCGCTTTTACTACCCCGACTTAAACGCGGTGATGGCTTCCATCAAAGGCGTCGGCGCTCAGGTGGCTCGGCCTAACGCCCAGGTAACCCGTGCTGATGTCGTTGCCGCCAAAGCACGCTTTGAGTCGTTGCGCCAGCCACAGGGCCTGCCGGTGAGCTACCACTGCTTAACGCTGCAACTGGAAAAAAACCGATGAGTGTCTATTTCGTCACCGGCACCGATACCGATGCAGGTAAAACCTTGGTAACCGGCGGTTTATTGCATGCCGCCCGCCGACAACAGCGGAGTACGCTAGGCTTAAAACCCATCGCCTCGGGCAGCCAAACGACGCCTGAAGGCCTGCGCAATAGCGATGCCCTCGCCCTTCAGCAGCAGAGTGTGCCGCCGGTCGCCTATGCCACAGTTAACCCCTTCACCTTTGCTCCCGCTATTGCGCCTCATCTTGCCGCGTTAGAGGCGGGTCAGCCGCTTAAGATTAGCGCCATCGTTAGTGTGCTGCGCGAAACGCTTGCCCAAACATCCAGAGAATTCACCCTGATTGAAGGCGCCGGTGGCTGGCGCGTGCCGTTAAACGAGCAAGAAGATTTTGCTGACCTAGCGATTGCACTTGAGCTGCCGGTGATTCTGGTGGTTGGCTTAAAACTGGGCTGCTTGAATCATGCGCGCTTAACGGCGGAAGCCATTCGCGCCGACGGCTTGGTGCTAGCAGGCTGGGCGGGCAGCATAGTTGACCCTGCCTTTGCTTTTAATCCAGCACGCTTTGCAGCCAATATCGCCCATTTGAACGCCAAGCTGGCAGCCCCCTGCATAGGCATTATCCCCCATCTTGATGCCCCCAACGCCGCAACTGCCGCCCCCTACCTCTCCCTGGAGCCGTTATGACTACGTCGGTTTGGCATCCTTATGCCCACTTAAAAACCCAAACGCCCGCACCCAAGGTAGTCGGCGGTGACGGCGCTCACTTTGTACTTGAAGGCGGCGAGAGGATGCTGGATGCCACCTGCTCCTGGTGGTGCATGATTCACGGCTACGGCCACCCGCGCCTGGTAGCGGCCATTCGTGAGCAGGCCGGCGAACTGTGCCATGTAATGCTTGGCGGCTTAACCCACGCACCCGCCGACGAGTTGGCCCGTGAACTGGTGCGCGTCACCCCCACCGGTCTGAATCATGTCTTCTACTCCGACAGTGGCTCGGTAGGCATGGAAGTGGCGATGAAAATGGCCTTGCAGTACCAAGTGCTCACCGGCCACCCTGGCAAGCAAAAAATGCTCTCGCTGATGAAGGCCTACCACGGCGACACCACCGGCTGCATGGCGGTCTGCGACCCGGAAGAAGGTATGCACAGTCTATTCGCCAGCCTGCTGCCCCAGCACCATTTTGCCCCAGCGCCCACGGCGCCCTATAACGCCACACCGGAACAGGTCGAGCACGACCTTAGCACTCTGCGTGATGTGCTTGAGCGCCACCATCACGAGATCGCCGCGCTGCTGATGGAGCCGCTGCTGCAAGCTGCTGGCGGTCTAAACATGACCTCACCAGCCTATCTAACCGGCGCGCGGGCCCTGTGCGATGAGTTTGGTGTACTGCTGATTTTTGACGAAGTCGCCACCGGCTTTGGCCGCACCGGCAAGCTATTTGCCGCCGACCATGCGGGCGTTACGCCGGATATCATGGTGCTGTCGAAAGGCTTAACCGGCGGCTATTTGGGTCACGCCGCGACACTCGCTAACGACCGTGTTCACGACGCCTTTATCGGCGACAGCCCCCAGCATGCTTTTATGCACGGCCCCACTTTCATGGGCAACCCGCTGGCCTGCCGCGTGGCACTAGAAAGCCTGCGCGTGTTCGAAGAAGAAGACTATCTTGGTAAGATTGCGACACTCAGCCAGCAGCTGCAGCATGAGCTAGTTGAGGACCAAGCGCTGAACGCACACCCAGCCGTGGCCGACGTTCGAGTACTCGGCGCCACCGCCGTGATCGAGGCGCACTCCGCTGAGTCACTAGCAGGCGTCGGCGATTTCGCCCGCGAACGGGGCGTTTGGCTACGCCCCATCGGGCGTTGGCTGTATACCATGCCCGCCTACATCACCACTGAAGCGGAAATCACCCAGATTACCGGCGTGATGAAGGCGTGGTTTTTGGCTCAACAATAAGTGCCCTAAGACAACAACAAATTACCCTGCTGTTTCCAGCGATTGACCAGCGCCGGCACGCCCTCACCGGCGGTGGTGTTAATTGCCAAGACACCCGGCGGGCTGAGCATATCCGCCTCCGGGTCGACCAACGCACAGGGTGTATCGTAGTCGATGTAAGACAACAGCGAAGCGGCGGGCATCACCGCCAGCGAAGTGCCCACCACCAGGAGAAAATCTGCCTGGCTGACCAGTTCGCAGGCCTCAGCAAACAACGGCACCGACTCGCCAAACCAGACCACGTCCGGGCGCAGCTGGCTACCTTTATCGCAGATATTGCCCAGCTCAATGCCGCCTTTAGGCAGCGGGTAACGCATACGCTCGTCTATTGACGACCGTGCTTTTAAAATTTCGCCGTGCAAGTGCATCACGTGACGAGAGCCTGCGCGCTCATGCAGGTCGTCGATGTTCTGAGTGATCACACTGACGCTGAACCCTGCCTGCTCAAGACCCGCCAGCGCTTTGTGGGCGGCGTTGGGTTTGGCACGACGTATCTGTTCGCGGCGCTGATTGTAAAAATCCAACACCTGCTGCGGATCGCGCTGCCAGGCTTCAGGCGTCGCCACATCCTCAACCGGATGGTTCTCCCACAGGCCGTCGCTGGCGCGAAAGGTTTTAATCCCGCTCTCGGCGCTAATCCCCGAGCCGGTAAACACCACCAAATGCGGGCTTGCTGACATGGTTACCTCGTTGCTGATGCTTCATTGCGTACCCAAAACCACTCTAATATACCAATTGACCAATGCTACCCGCAAAGCGCTGCTTATTGCGATAAGGGTAAACGTCGATCACCCGACCATCGACTATCGCCTGCTGTAGCTCCAACCAATAATCAGGGTCAAATAGCTCAGGATGCTGCTGCATAAATAGGCGGCGCAGCGCCGGATTAGCAAACATAAAGGGGCCGAACTCCTCAGGGAAAATATCATTGGCGCCAATCGACAAACTCTCGCCGCCGCCCCCCTGAAAGTCATTGCCATAGGCTTTGGGCATATGCCGAAAACGGCATTCGGTCAGATAGCAGACTTCGTCATAATCGTAGAAGATCACGCGGCCATGACGCGTCACGCCAAAATTTTTCAGCAGCATATCGCCGGGGAAAATATTGGCCGCCGCCATCTGCTTAATGGCATTGCCATAATCCTTGAGCACCATCGCCTTTTCTTTGTCGCTACACTGCTCAAGATAGATATTCAGCGGGGTCATCATGCGTTCAGTATAACAATGCTTAATGATGACCTTATCACCGCGCAGCAATACCGTGGAGGGCGCAACCTCGAGTAAGTGCGCCAGGCATTCCGGCGAAAAATGATCCTGACGTACAGTAAAGTTGGAGAACTCCTGGGTATCGGCCATGCGCCCCACACGGTCGTGACGTTTGACTAGCCGATATTTTTCACGCACGACCTCATGGGTGACCTCTTTCGAAGGATCGAATTTGTCCTTGATGATTTTAAACACGGTGCGAAAACTGGGTAGTACAAATACCGCCATCACCATGCCGCGTACGCCAGGGGCAATGATAAATTGGTCGTCACGCTTGGCGACCTGGCGATTCAAGGCGCGGAAAAACTCGGTTTTGCCATGTTTAAAAAAGCCGATAGCGGCGTAAAGCTCACCCTCCGGTTTATGCGGCATCAACTGTTGTAGGTAAGCGACAAACTCGCCCGGCACCGGTACATCGACCTGAAAGTAAGCCCGAGTGAAAGAGAATATAATCGACACCTCGTCGGTTTCGATCAGTACCGTATCCAGGTGCAGGCAGGGGTCGGCATCGGCCTTGTCGCCAAAGCCCTCGCCGTGAAGCACCGGCAGCACTAGTGGCACCTGCTCGCCGCCGCCGCGAATACGCCCCACCAAGTAGGCGCCTTTATTGCGATAAAACACGCTTTTTAGCAGCTCAATTTGCGCATCGTCAGCGTGCAAAATCGTCGCTGGCAAGTGCTGCTGCAAAAAGCTTGCCCCCAGCTGGGTATCACGGTCTATATCCGCAAAGCGGTTATCCAAGCTCGCCTCAAGCAGCGCCCATCTGAGCGCGCCTTGCCAATCGCCGTTGACCGTTTGACGGCGGCACAGCTCAATTCCCGAGCGATGGGCAGCATCCTCGCGGGAGCTATACACAAACATCCACTCATTGCGGATATGCCGGTGGTGAAAAATTGAGCAGAACAGCGAGTTAAAAAAGGTCTCCGCCAGCTCATAATCCAACCGATGGCTGATCAACTCGGCGTAATAGCCACGCGCATCGCGCCAGCACTCACAGTGGGCGACCACCTCAGGGTCAAAGGTGCGCTTTAAACGCCCCAGGGTGACGTCGATTTTTTGCTGATAGAGATTAATCCTTTCCGCCGATGCCTGCTGGGCGTCGCGCCATGCCGCCTCGCGAAAGCGCCGTCGCGCATCAAGGGTAATGGCTTTAAAGCGCGCACGGTACTCGTCGAAACCGTGCAAAATAGTCGTCGCTAAGCGATACGCCGGTGAGTGTTTCACGGGGCAAACTCCTGATGGTTTCTGCTAGCGTTACTCATCGGCAAGCTACATACGAGACGACCTTGGTGGACACTGGGTTCTCAAAATGGGCCGCTACGCTTCTGACGACGCTAACAAGGCCATTAACGGCGCTACGCTCGCTGGGTCGGCAAGCGCTGCTGATACGCTCGCAATTTCCTCGGCTAGCGGCCGGTCCTGATCAAGGGATGGGGCGTATTGCCGAACCCACGCGTATAACGCTTGAGACGCATGGCTAAGCGAGTGAGGATCTTTCAACTCGGCGCCCTGCGCCAGCACTAGGGCCTCAATGGCTAAGATGTCGTAAAGCTGTGACAAACTGGTGCTGACTCGTCGAGCAGCAATGGTTCCCAGCGGCACGATATCCTGATTATCAGCATTGGTGGGAATCGATTGAATCGAAGCGGGCATGGCGTGGCTGCGCAGTTCGGCGACAAGCGCCGTAGCACTCACCTGAGCGCCCATAAAGCCACTGTGCAAGCCGGTATCACGCGGTTGCATAAAGGCGGGCAGCCCCTTGTTTTTTAGCGGGTCGGTGATCCTGGCAATGCGCCGCTCGCTATACAGCGCCATCTGCACCAGTGCGTTATTGAGGTGGTCACTGGCAAACGCCAACTGCTGGCCAAAAAAGTTACCGCCATGCAGTACAAGTTCGTCATCGGCAAATAAAAGCGGATTATCGGTAACCGCCGCCAGCTCAATGCGCACCGTTTGCGCGTGCTGCTCGACGACATCCCACGCCGCGCCGAGTGCTTGGGGGGCACAGCGCAATGTGTAGGCATCTTGGAGCAGAGGGCGGTCTTGTTCGATACCGTTTTGCATGTCAGCCAGCGGTGCCGAGGTTGACTGCCAGGGAATTAATGCCGTGCTGGTTGCCGACAATCCCCAAAGCCAGCGGTGTAGCTGCTGCTGACCAGGGTGCGGGCGTAGCTCGCCAATCGCGGGATGAAAGGCTTCCCGGTGGCCTTCCAACAGCTCTGCGTAAAGCAGCACCAGCAGCGTGCTGAGTTTTACCGCGCGTTGGGCACCGGTTGTGTTCAACGCCGCAATGCCGGCGGTGGTCGAGGTCCCATTGACCAGCGAGATGGCGTCTTTACCTTTTAATACCAGCGGTTGCCAGCCTAACTGGCGATGTGCGATGGCGCTATCTATCCACTCTCCCCCTTTTAGGCTCACTTTCCCTTCCCCGCTTAGGGCGCGGGCCAAGTGCGCTAACGGGGTTAAATCACCGCTGGCCCCCACAGTGCCGCGCGATGGCACCAGGGGCACTAAATCGGCGTCTAACCAAGCAAGCAGCCGTTCAACGAGCAGCGGATTGGCGCCGGAGTGGCCCTGGGCCAAGCTGGCAATGCGCGCCACCATCATCGCCCGCACGTGGCGATGCGACAGCGGTTCACCAACGCCGCTGCACAGGTGGTAGACCAGATTCTGCTGCAAAAGCGCCGACTGGCTAGGGTCAACGTCCGTGGTGGCTAACGGCCCATAACCGGTGGTGACACCATAAATTCGCTGGCGGCGCTCAATCGCCCCACAAAGAAAATCATGCGCCTTATCAATGGCACGTTTTTCCTGCTCTGAAAGCACCAGCGATTGACGCCCAAGCGCTACCGCTTCAATTTCATCAAGCGTACGACACCCATCGCGCATAGCGTAAATTCCTGTTTAAAAGCGGACTTAGCGGCTGGCTTACCAATCGGCTAATTTGCCCATGGCATTGGTGGGCAAGGCATCGCCGTAGGTAACCCCTACCGGGCGCTCGGCGACAGGCCATTGGGCAACCTGCTGATCAATCTCAAGGGCGGTTTCATCGGCATGCTTCAACGGTACTACAAAGGCTTTTAAGCGCTGCTGAGTGGCCTGCCCGGTGGTACGAACAGCGCAATCAGCGACGCTTTCCAGCGACATTAGCCGCTTAGCGACGTAGCTAGGACTGACATTGACACCACCAATGGCGACGACGTCATCGTGGCGGCCTTTTAGCGTAAAGGTACGCGCGTCTAGCCAGTGGGTTTCATCCAGCAGGGGGACGGCAGCGGTAGCATCAACGCGCTGCAGCTGTTGAGTGCCGTGGCGTTGCCAATGGCTTAAAAGTTGATAAGGGCTTTCACGCTGCCAGCGGGTGGCCACACCGCCTGTTTCGGTACTGCCATAAATATCCAACAGCCCGGCCAAACCCTGATCTATTAACGCAGTGGATGTCGTGGCTGATAATGGTGCGGTGGATGATACGCCCATCACACTGGTTGGCCATGAACGGCGTGAACGCGCCAGGTAATCCCAGCGCGGGGGCACCGTAACGACCAGGTCGCCTGAACAGAGGTCGGGTAACGCCGCGCCATCTGCGCTTACCCGTGAAAGCCCCGCCACGCCAGGTAGCGCCACGCCCAACATAAAACCGTAAAGATGGTGCAGCGGAAGCCAGCTAACCACTCGATTTACCGGCGTTAGCGACGCAAAGCGTTGTGCCAAGGCCTTCGCCTCAGCTTCGATGTGTTCCCAACGGTGTAAGTGCGCGGTGGGCGCTCCGGTACTTCCCGACGTGCGAAACGTAAGTCCCGATGTTTCGTTGACCGCTTGCGCTACTAACAACGCCCAGTCATCGAAACGTTGTGTCATCAAGAGACGGTCTTCTACCCCCGTCTCGTATAAACAGAAAAACTCGTTGACACAGGCAGCAAGGTGCAGCCTTTCAAGCGAGTCAATAATGGGCGCATGATGCCAATCGGGGGCAGCTTCCCCACGGTAAGCGGTAAGTTCGGCACTAAGTAGCGATTGCAAAACCGCTTTACAATCGGCTTCGGTTAGCCATTGCGGCATCCTACTATCCTTAATGAAGCCTAGGGTTTTACCCATCAAGAAGAAAACGCCGCTCGACCGTATCAACCATAGGCCAAGCGGCAATCAGCCGTCTTATAACCGCTTTACAAAGATCCAATACGCATCGCCAGACAGCGCTTTTTTCATATGCACTTTCACCTTGGTAGGTGTCATCTGGTAGTCAAATACGTACTCAAACATGGTATTGAGGTCACCGCTTTTAACGCCTTCTTTGAAGCGACCTTGAAACTCTTTGCTTTGGGTACAGGGCGCTACGTCGGTAAAGAAGTTTTTACCAATCACGCTTTTGGGGTCACGACCCGTAATGCCGCCTTCCGCTGCGTTGTATTGAACGATTTTACCGTTGGCATCGAGCTGAATAGCGCCGAAGGCCAGTTCATCGAGTTTTTTATCATCCATTTTTGCCAGCGAATTTTCGATATCATCGCCGCCGAAACGAACCGTTTCCATTGCCATTACCGCATCTCCTGAGTGCAAAGCATTATGGGACTGACCACTACCAAAGTTTTACAAGGGGTATACAGATATTGTAAAACCAGAATAAAATTAGCAGTATTGGTGCGCCAAGGCAATTAACTCATACGAATGAATGAGGAAAAAATCATGCTTTATGTAGGTTAGTAACATACATTTTTTCTAGTAGCCGCAAACACTCGTCACTTGTAAACAAAACCGCCCTGCGGTGCGGTCGGCGATCAAAAAACCCAACTGGTTAATCTGCGCTGGCTGAATAGCTGGCGCATCGGAGAGCAGCGTGCCACGCCGTACCGCCTCAAAGGCGCTCCAGGGGAAGTACAGCGTTTCCCAACCGTTCTGTGCAGGGGTAAATTTCACTCGATAGGCAGAGGCGTCGCCAAGGGAAGCGCTTTTTAAGCGCAGTTGATAGGTACGCCCATCGCCGCGCGCAGTGAGCGCTATGCCTTGGGCATCCGCTAACGTGGGTTCAAAATCGTTGGGCTCACGGCGAACAGAGGCAAAGCCGCCGCCGTTTTCCAGCGACACCTCGCCATGAAAACGCCCTTCGCCATCAATAATGCTGAACGTACTTTGGGAAACACCTCCCATAACGCCATCATCCACTGCAAACCAGCGTTGCTGTTCGTTAGGGTTATCAAAGGTTAGCACCATGTTCACTCCTTACCTTCCGTCGAAAAAAACAAGCCTCTGCACCGTGAGGCACAGAGGCTTCAGAGACATCCGTTAGCCTAGGTGATTAGCCCTGCCAGTTACAGCTTGGTCGCGGCTACCGCCACCGGGGTCTCGGCGTTATCTTCAAGGTCTTCAGGCGAAGTGACTACCAGGGCAAACTCTTCTTCGGCGCTTTTCGCCACCAGGTTATTTTTGCTGTAAAGGAAAAAGTAGGCGGCACCGGCAATGAACAGCACGATAGTGTAGTTAAACGCGCGCGGATCAAACGCGTAGACGCCTGTGAGAGCAATAATTGCCAGCACTAAAGCAATTGATGAGGTGACCACCCCGCCTGGGGTTTTATAGGGGCGCGGCAAATCCGGCTGCTTTACCCGCAGTATAATATGGCTCAGCGCCATCAGCGCGTAGGAGATCGTCGCGCCCACCACGGCCATGCCTAAAATCAAATCACCCTCGCCGCTCAATGAGACCAAAAAGCCAAACACACCGGGCACAATCAGCGCCAGATAGGGCACTTTGCGCTCGCTAGTCAGCGACAGGCGCTTAGGCAAATAGCCCGCTCGAGAGAGCGCAAACACTAAACGGCTGTAGCCGTAGATAATCGAAAAGAACGAAGCAATTAAGCCTGCCAGCCCCAATACGTTGACCAGCGTGGCCAGCGTCGGGTTGCCCGCGACGTTCAGCGCATCGACTAACGGTACACCGCTTTGACCAATCATCTCGGCACCCGCAGCACCGGCCAGCAGCACCACGACCAAAAGCGCGGTGAACAGCAAAAACAGCATCGCGCCAATAATGCCTTTAGGCATATCTCGCGCGGGATCTTTGGCCTCTTCTGCCGCCAGCGGAACGCCCTCAACCGCTAAGAACAACCACATACCAAATGGCAGCGCCGCCCAAATGCCGTACCAACCAAAGGGCATAAAGGTGCTCGCGCCCGCTGCATCGGTAGGGGCAATATCAAACAGATTAGCCGCATCAAAATTACCGATTAGCGCCACCGCGGTAGCCAGAATGGCAAACACCGCCAGGCCGCTAATTACCATCATCACTTTGAGCGCCTCCCCCACGCCCGCCAGGTGAATGCCGATAAAGATGGCATAAAACAGCAGATAGACGAGCGGCCCGTTGATCCCCAGCAGCGATTCCACTGCAGCGCCGATAAAAATCACGATCGCCGCGGGGGCCAAGGCGTATTCAATCAATACTGCCAACCCGGTCAAGTAACCACCGGCAGGTCCCATGGCCTGGCGGGCAAAGCTGTAGCCACCGCCTGCGGCAGGAATCGCCGCAGACATTTCGGCAAGCGATAGCACCAGCGCCAAGTACATCAACGCCATTAAACAAGCGGCTATCGCAAAGCCGCCCCAGCCCGCTTCGGCAATGCCAAAGTTCCACCCGGCGAAGTCACCGGAAATAACGTAGGAAACCCCAAGCCCCGCCAACAGTATCCAGCCAGCGGTGCCTTTGCGTAGCTGGCGTTTGGCCAGATACGCTTCATCAACAGATGGTTGTGTCATCGTTTTGCCCTCATGGTATGGAACGAAATCGTCGTCAGCGGCGTGCTGTGGTTTACCAACGTTGTTCCGTTTTGTTATGTGATCGTTGTTATAGGAGGTCGCTTTGGGGGGACGCTAATCCGCCACCAGGAAGTTACGCGTCGAGCCTGGTGCTGTGTCTCCTTCCAGCACATCGTCTTCGCTGCGGTCTTTTAACTTAATGCCCGACAATTTGAGCTGATGGGCCTCTTTTAACAGCAGAAAGAAGCGTCGAGCAGCCTCTTCTACTTGTAAACCCGCCGGGCGCACGTTGGAAATGCAGTTACGCCGGTCATCCTTAAGCCCTGGTTCCGGCGCCCAGGTCATGTAAAGCCCCAGGCTATCCGGCGAGCTTAGTCCTGGCCGCTCACCGATCATCACTAGCACGGCGTCAGCATTGAGCAGTGCGCCAATTTCGTCGCCAATCGCTACTCGCCCCTGCTCCACAATGGTCAGCGGCGCTAGTTGCCAGTCGGCGGCGTCGCTATTAAGCATCTGGTAGAGCGCGCTAAGAAACGGTGCGCTGTTTTGCTGTACAGCCAAGGCGGAAAGCCCATCAACCACCACTACCGCCAGATCAAAGCGCTGCTGAGAGCCGGCGGCTTGCTGCAGGTGTTCACGGCTCTCGTCGTTAAGGCGACGGCCATAGTCGGGCCGCTGCAGGTACATTGCGCGATCCTGGGCATGGCTGTGTAAGCGCAGCGGCGTCTCAGACAAACTCAGAGTTTGGGTTAGCTCGTCAGCCAGCGCGTTCACATCTAGCGAGCAGTGAACCGCATCCTGTGCTTGAGCGTGAGCTAACTGAAATGCCAGCAGTTTGCTGGTCGGCAGGCTGACCCCAGCACGCCCCAGGCCAATTCGCGCGTCGGTAAAGGCATTCAGCCGCTCCCAGGGGTTCTCCACCACGATGGGTGATGATGGATCATGTGCCATGACGTGGCTCCTTGGGCAGATGGCGCAGGCTGTTGGCAAAGGCGGCGGGAAGCTGGTCATTGAGCCGGTGGGTACTGACATCCTCGAAAATCTGCATCTCTTCGAGCCAGCGCTCAAACTCGGGCGCCGCTTTGAGCCCCAGCACCCGCCGCGCGTAGAGCGCATCGTGAAAGGAAGTCGTCTGGTAATTGAGCATGATGTCGTCGGAGCCGGGGATACCCATGATGAAATTGCAGCCCGCCACGCCGAGTAGCGTCAGCAGGTTATCCATATCATTTTGGTCGGCTTCAGCGTGGTTGGTGTAGCAAACATCGCAGCCCATGGGTACGCCCAGCAGCTTGCCGCAGAAGTGATCTTCAAGCCCGGCGCGGGTGATTTCCTTGCCGTCGAACAGGTACTCGGGGCCGATAAATCCCACCACGGTATTGACCAGTAGCGGATTAAACTTACGTGCCACCGCGTAGGCGCGGGCTTCGCAGGTTTGCTGGTCGAGCCCGTGGTGAGCGTCGGCGGAGAGCGAGCTGCCCTGACCGGTTTCGAAATACATCACATTGCGCCCCACCGTACCGCGGTTGAGCGATTGCGCCGCTGCTTCAGCTTCGGCGAGAGTGCTCAAGTCAAAACCAAAACTGCGGTTGGTGGCCTCGGTGCCGCCGATCGATTGAAAGACCAGATCCACCGGGGCGCCCTGCTCGATCGCTTCCAGCGTGTTCGTTACGTGGGTCAGCACACAGGATTGGGTAGGGATTTGATACTTCTGGATCACTTCATCCATCAGGCGCATCAGCTTGACGCTCTGAGCGACGTTATCCGTCGCCGGGTTGATGCCAATCACCGCGTCACCGCTGCCGTAGAGCAGGCCATCCAGG
This sequence comes from Halovibrio sp. HP20-59, assembly GCF_033052795.2. Taxonomy (NCBI): domain Bacteria; kingdom Pseudomonadati; phylum Pseudomonadota; class Gammaproteobacteria; order Oceanospirillales; family Halomonadaceae; genus Halovibrio; species Halovibrio sp. HP20-59. The sequence continues at coordinate 218,662 of NZ_JAWJUW020000006.1, read as the reverse complement.
ATGCTGGCTGCAATACCGGTCACATCATCGGTGGGGTGATTGGGCTGAAGCCGCGTTGAAAGCCGCCCCGGCAGACCAATCGTGTTGCGAAAGGCGGTGGTGACCCGGCACTTCTTAGCCACCAGAATCAAATCCTGGTTGCGCATCAGCTTGCTGACAGCAGCGGCCATTTCGGGGGTAATCCCTGCGCGTACTTCTGTTAACACCTCACTGGTAGCGTGGTCGGAGAGTAACCAGTTACGAAAATCGCCGACGGTGAGGTGACGGAGGGGGACAAAAGCATCGGCGTCATGGTCATCGATAATCAGCCGAGTGATTTCATCCTCTTCGTAAGGAATCAGGGCTTCATTCAAAAAAGTGGTGAGCGGGAGTTCAGCCAATACCATTTGGGCGACCACCCGCTCTTCAGCGCTCTCTGCCATCACCCCCGCTAAACGGTCACCCGATCGGGGCGGTGTGGCCATGGCCATCAGCTCAGCTAGGCTCGCGAAGCGATAGCTGCGACTTCCCAGCGTGGTGTGATAGGTCTGCGCCATGAGACTTCCCCTCTTTGCATTGCGGATGCTTGGCGCTGATAGCGCGTTGAGGTACAAAACTTGCTTGTCTTTACCATAGCGTTATCAATAGATAGCGAGTATCGAGTTTTGGCAAACCCGTTACTTTTCTATTAAACCCAATAGATACAAAGCACTGAGGCGTTAACCAAGAAAAAAATGAGCCTTTATAGCGCCAGGAGGAGAGCCACGTGACAACACTCGACAGTGCGTTTGCACCAAAAAAACGCACGCAGGAGGCGTTTGATGCCGATGAGCATGCGCAACACCTGACACGTTGGCAGCAAGAATACGACCAGCTCAGCCCTGGCTGCTTTTACGGACGGCTGGATGAAGTCGAGTTGCCCGCCATGCAGGTATTTAAAGAATATACCGGGCAGGCGCTACGCCAGGACTGCCGAGTATGGGAGGATTCACTGTGGCTAGGCATTCCCACGCGCGCACTTGGTTCGCGAATCAACGGACAAGCGCTAAACGAACATGAAGTGATGTGCCGACCCGGCGGGCACGATTTTGAACTGGTCACCCCAGAGGCTTTCGATATTTATGGGCTGGTGATCCGCCTGCCGACATTAACGGCGGCCGCTCTGCAGCAGGGAGTTGAGCTGGATAAGGATTGGCACGCCTCACCACGGCGCTGCATTACCCCGGGAACGCTGCACGACGTGGCGTTTTTACTTGAACGCCTGCTTTCTCATCAACAGGACGCCATTGCCGAGAAGGTACACCAAGATATTCTGCTAATGGGACTCCTCGAGCTGCTCAAAACCAACCAAACAAGCCATGCACTGCCACCCAGCTACACTCATCGCAAGGAAGTAGTGGATCGGGTTAAGCGCTATGTTGATGAGCACTTGGATGGCCCGGTGACCATGGATGAGCTTTGTCAGCTAACCCACGTTAGCCGCCGCACGCTGCAGTACAGTTTTACCACGATTTTGGGCATTAGCCCGTTGCAGTTTTTACGTTTAACGCGGTTCAACCGTGTGCGTCGAGCGCTGCGGGTGGCGTCACCAGAGCAGTCGGTCACGGAAATCGCCACCTATTGGGGGTTCTGGCACCTGGGCCAATTCGCTCACGACTATAAGCAGCAGTTTGGAGAATGCCCTTCGCAAACGCTGCATTCAAAACCTACGTTATGATTTAGCTCAACCAGCGCTGGGCAAACACCTCAGCGGTTAGAGGCCGGTCAAAGTAATAACCTTGGCCCTGGGTGCAGCCCATCGCGACCAACGCCTCTACTTGGGCCTGGGTTTCGATACCTTCCGCTATTGTCGCTAATCCCAGCGTATTCGCCATGGCAATAATCGTTTCCACAATCACACGGTCATTGTCGCTAATCAGCATATCGCGTACGAAAGAGATGTCGATTTTGATTTTATCGGCGGCAAAGCGTTTTAAATAAGCCAGCGACGAATATCCCGTGCCAAAATCATCGATGGCTAGCCCAAATCCATGGCTTTTGAGCGCTTCGGTCATGGCAATCGCTTTTTCGGGATTGGCCATGATACCGCTCTCGGTAATTTCCAGGCTGAGTTGCAATGCTTCCAAACCGCAATGGGCACAGCTTTCAAGCAAGCTCTCAATCAGGCCATCCTCTTCAAACTGCTGGGCCGCAATATTAATCGCCAACTGCCCCCGCATCGAGTGGCCCTGTACTCGCCAAACGGCAAGTTGGCTACACGCTTGCTCGACTACCCAGTTACCAAGGGCCACTATCATGCCGCGCTCCTCCGCGACAGGAATAAACTTGCCCGGTGACACATCACCAAGCTCCTCATCGTGCCACCGGCACAGCGCCTCAGCGCCGACCAACCGACCACTGCTTAATTCCACCTGGGGCTGAAAGTGCAGGTTCAGCTGCTTGTCGGCAATCGCTCTGCCAAGGCGTTTCGCAAAATTGAGCTGCTCAAAAACAACGCGCCCCATCCACGGCTCAAACAAACACATGGTGTGCTTTTCCCGTTTGGCTTGATACATCGCAATATCAGCGTATTTGAGCAACGCCTGTGGGGTTGAACCATGCTGGGGATAAAGCGAAATACCTACCCCCACAGACAGTGCGAATGACTGCTGGCTAATAATGAAAGGTAGCGCGATGCTTTCGCTTAGCCGTTGCGCCAAGGCTAACGCATGGTTTGCCTCCATATCAGGACAGAGCACGACAAACTCATCACCACCCAGCCGGGCTAGATAGTGGTGACTGCTTAACGACGCGGTTAACCGTTCCGCGACAGTTTTAAGCACTAAATCACCCAAGTCATGCCCAGCGGTATCATTAATCTCTTTGAAGTGGTTAAGATCCAGTAGCAATAGCGCAAATTGAGGGAATTGGGGATCGACGACCACTTGCTCTAAGTGTTGCATAAAGGCAGTACGGTTAGGCAACCGGGTGCCAGCATCACAAAAAGCCAATTGCCGTATGCGCTCTTCGTCTTGTTGGCGTTCAAGCTCCGCAGCGGCTCGCGCAGCAAATAACTGCAGCACATTACGTACGCTATCCACATCGGTCAGTGGCGCTTGAAACATCACCCCAATAAGCCCCATCGGCTGGCCATGGCTGTTATCCAAGCGTCTACCGACATAGCCGTTTACCCAAGAAAGCGCCCCATTACTTTCGGTAGGAAGCCTAATGGCCGCCCCTTCTACCACGATGCACTCCTGCTCAATCATCACCTTGTGGCAAGGCACCCCTGGTAGATAGTAGGCAAAATTGTCCTGAATCTGACCATCGACATAAAGCGTTAAAGTATGTGCGAAATCAGCATCTTGTTTATCTAGCAGGGCTATAAATCCCACCTCTGCAGACAACGCCTCAGCCATATGAGCGGTTAGTTGATGCAGAAATGCTTCACCATTTTCCGCTGCAACGGCGGTCGCGACATTGACCACCGCGTTTTGAAAGCGCTGCTGTTCACTGATGGTATTCATCAAGGCTTCATTGTGTTGGCCTATCCGTCTTAGCGCCTGATTTTTGTATAATAGGTGTTCGCGCGTTTTACTTTCTGCTAATTGATGCGCCAATTCAGCGCCTGCCAGCACGGACGCTATGCGTAGCACTTCGTCGGCATATAACGGCAGTACTAAAGGGGAAGAATGCATCAATGCAATAACACCCAAAAGTTTGCCATCCGGTGCTACCATGGTGACTCCCCAGTAGCCCTCAACGCCTAGCGCGGCCAGCCGCTTATCATCAGGGAATTGTTGGCCTGCTTGGGAAGAAACAAAATAGGTAGAGTGATTAACGACATGTTGGCAGGGCGTATTGGATAGTGAATACGGCGCTGTCTCATTGAATTCACCCTGAGACCACTCCGCCAGACGGGTGACTTTACCCTGTTGGCTGTCGACATGCTCTACGACAGCATGATCGACCTTGAGAATACCCGCTAAGGACTTCACAAGGTGTTGAAAAAAGCTCTCTTCACTAATGTAGGACAACTTGTCGGCTAGTTGTCGAAAAACATCTGGTGCAGCCGTTGGAGACATGGTATTAAAGCCTTCAATTTTAGTCACATAAAAATACTCTTTCATCACTCTTTAAAAATTTCTCAAAACAACGTTCAGCTATTCAGCTGTTAACAGCCATTATATCTATCACTTGGCACGATAAGCGTAAAACAACCTCAAAACTAACACCTTAAATTTAAATGCTCGCACTAAATTTGAACACTCGCAATTTACCAGCACATTCGCCGCAAAAACAAATTAAAAAAATCTAAAAAGACTGCTTATCTTATTTAAACGAACAATAAAATTAATTTAAGCACTTTTTGAATGCGTTTATAAGTAAACATAAGAAGCAAAACGTAACGAACAACGCACAAACCAACCTAGCAGGGTGATATTCAACCCAAATAGTCCTTCATGTCAATAGGTTGTTACCCAACTATTTAGGTCTAATTGGAGGACATTGTGAATAAGACAGAACAGAAACGGCTAGCAGGCAGCATTGGCGAGGCCATTGCCAAACAGCGGGTTCGTAGTCAATTGACCCAAGAAGAAGTTGCTGAGCGCTTAGGAATAGGCAATGAAGCCGTTTCGCGCATTGAGCGGGGCCGAGTTATCCCCAATATTGTGCGTTTGATAGAGTTCGCAGAAATTTTCAACTGCGAAGCAGCAGAATTGCTCGGCCAAGCAAGCTCACATATTGACGATCAGTCAACTAGAATAAAAAAATTAATTAACCCTTTAAACCATAATGATCGCCAACTGGTCATCGATATGATTGAAAGAATCGCTATAAGACTGAAAAAAGAGTAACCAAACGAAACAAGCATAAGAAAACTCACTGATTATATAAAAAAATAATTAATAAAACCAATCCAAAAGACAGACAGGTTTGTTCGCCGCATCGCTCTCTAAAACACTCAAAGAAATAATACTAAAAAAGAATAATTAGAAAAGATAGTGAAAGTCACTATTGGTTAATCCTTCAAGTTCGTGCTATAGGTATTCCAGTATACGAGGTACTCAGTGCGTGCCATTCAGCGCGAGAGCCACTGCCTACTGCAGAGAGGCATTATGTTCAACACCACCGCTTGGAATCGTCTGCGCTATAACGCTTACGCACCCTTCTACGATACGGTGGCTACCCGTGTCTTTCGTAGGCCACGACGTGTTGCGCTGGACCAGGTGGACTGGGAGCCGTGTATGCGTGTGCTGATGGTAGGTGCTGGAACAGGGCTAGACTTGCCTTTTCTGCCCCACGATATTGAGTTGCACGCGACCGACTTAGCGCCAGCGATGGTCAAGCGCACGGCCAAGCGCGCTGAGACACTGCGTCGTGACGTGGAGTGCCGTGTCATGGATGCCGAGTCGCTCAACTACCCTGACGAGCACTTTGATGCCGTTATCATGCACCTTATTATTGCGGTTATGCCCAACCCACAACAGGGGCTCGCCGAAGCACACCGGGTATTAAAACCGGGGGGCCAACTCTGCGTCATGGATAAGTTTCAGCCGGATGATCAACCTCTGGGCGCGGGCCGACGTCTTCTGAATGGAGTCACATCGGCACTTGCGACCGACATTACCCGCCAAGCACGGCCACTGCTCAGCACGGCAGGGTTCCAGATTCGCCACGATGAACCGGTGCTAATGAATGGTTTGTTCCGTGCACTCCTGGCCGTCAAGCTCGCTCCTTCTAACCCCTAAGCGTGTGACTTTTTACCGCCACATGCAGGCTAGCGGTTGCTAAGTAAACTATCTAAGCTGTCTGGCTATTTTACCGATACCGCTCGGAAACAAGCTAATGACCGCTCGCTCGCCTAATCACACCTGCCACCTGATGTTCGTCATACTTAGCCGCCTGCACTTATATATCGGCCTTTTCATCGGTCCTTTTATTCTCATCGCGGCACTCTCCGGCATTACGTACTTACTCAGCCCGCCTCTTGAAGAGTGGTTCTACCACGACACCCTGTATGGCGTTACGCAGGGCGAACCTCAGACGCTTGCCAACCAGCTTAAAACAGCTCAACGCCACCTGGGCGATTCGTCATTACCCAGCGCCGTGCGCCCTGCCCCGGAACTAGGCGACACCACGCGGCTAATGTATGGCGACCCCAGCCTAGGCCCGTCTGAACACCGAGCGATATTTGTGGACCCGATTACACTGCAAGTCACCGGCGACACAACGGTTTACGGTACTAGCGGTATTTTACCGCTGCGCACAGCGATTGATCACTTTCATCGCCAGCTGTTAATGGGCGAGGCGGGCCGTCTCTATAGTGAACTGGCGGCCTCGTGGCTTTGGGTAGCCGCACTGGGTGGTGTAACGCTGTGGATTCGCCAACGCCGCGCGCTGAAAGCACTTTCAGGCGCCCACGCCACACGCCGACGCCACGCAACGCTCGGGGTAATACTCTCCCTCGGATTATTGTTCTTTTCGGCAACGGGGCTCACTTGGTCACAGTGGGCAGGGAGCAATATTGCGGAGCTTCGTCATACCTGGGGCTGGGGCACGCCAAGTGCCTCGACGGCACTGATCGATACCGATAAAGTCGTCGATGAACATGCCGAGCATCGCGGCCACATGGCCATGGTGTCCAAGGCCATCGACTTAGCAGACTTTGACCGGGCACTGAGCGCTGCTCGTCAGGCGGGACTCAGCGCAGCGCGCGTTCAACTAACGCCGCCGAGCAGCCCACAGCAGGCGTGGCGGGTAGCGGAAATTGACCGCCAGTGGCCTACACAGGTAGACCAAGTGGCGCTGCATCCGCATAGCATGACGGTGACCGACCAGACCGACTTTACCACCTTTCCACTGGCCGCCAAGCTCACCCGCTGGGGGATTGATTTGCACATGGGCGTACTGTTTGGTGTTGCTAATCAAATAGTGCTGGCGTTGATCGCCGCTGGGCTTGTGACGCTTATGGCGTGGGGTTACGTTATGGCGTGGCGACGACTGCGCACGGTGAGTGGTCAGCGCTTTCCAACGGTAATAGAGCCCTGGCTAATGCTCCCGCTTACGGCCCAATTCAGCGTGCTGTTCGTCGCTATCACGCTTGGCGTTGCACTGCCCTTACTGGGTGTAAGCTTGGCGTGTTTCATTGTGATTGATGTGCTGCGCTGGTCGATTAAAAAGCGCTACACTGACCGCAGTCTTGATGTCCACCAATGACATACCTTGAGGTGAACGATGCCAAAAGCCCCCGTTAAGCGTTTTCGCCGCTTACCCGATGACGAACAGTCACGCGTTATTGAAATGGCCTGGGAAGACCGCACACCGTTTGAAGCGATTGAGACGCTGTTTGGCATGAGCGAGCCGGATGTGATTGAAGTGATGCGCCACCAGCTTAAACCCGCCTCGTTTCGCCTATGGCGCAAACGTGTCACCGGCCGCGCCACCAAACACCAAGCCCTGCGCTCGCCGGATGTTCTACGCGGATATTGCCCGACGCAATATAAGCGCTGAGATCTGTTCAACCAGAACCTATAGGCATAATAGATGTGTACATTCAATCAGCCTTACTAACTAGCAGCCTTTAATTGGATAGAGTTGAGCCGGTTGAGCGCTAATTCGACGTTGGAGCGATCAAACAATTTGAGTTTACGCTGTGCAGAGTGTTGACCTCCCGGCCAGTGACTCACACCTTCCATTAACGATGCAGGGTCTGGCGCTGCCTGGGACTGAGACAACAACCAATCCACCGTGGCTAGTAGCTCCATCCCAAAAGGCGACTCAAATCCGTCAATCAACTCGGCCGTTTTCTCCAGCGCTGGTAGATAGGCTTTCGCCTCGGTTTTGAGATATAGAGCCACCTTTTCCCGCTTGACATCGTTGAACCAGATAGTATCCAGCGGATCGCAATCGTTGATGCGTTTCTCGCTTTTGAGATAGCTACCGTCCAGCCCATTGAGCAAATGGCGAAGCCGATCGGCATAGGGGCCGTAGCTGTTGGCCTCGAACCGCAGATCCAGCGGATTATCTATGCCTTCTACTTCAATCGCTCTCTCAAGAAACCAAGCCAACTTTTGAATTTCCAACAAACTGCATTCCATGCCTAACACCCAGTAACGGCGTACCAATTCAGCGATCAAAGCACGAGCAGGCGTCAATTGTTCCACACCCTGGCGTTTTGCAACATTTTGATATTTGGTCGTCGGCTCAAATACGATAATCTCGACACCCTGCAAATCGCCCAATGCTTGTTCGATATGAGGCTTAATCTCAGCCCAATCCAGCCCTCCATTACCAGCACCCAACGGTGGAATAGCAATTGAGCGCACTTGATTGCGCTCAATAAAACCGCGCAGATCGGCCAAGCCGTCAATAATCCACTGTAGCTGGGACTTCGCTCGCCAGTGCTGTTTGGTAGGAAAATTGACGATCCAGCGGGGGCCCATCAACTCATCGGTTTCAGTCACGAACATATGGCCCGTTTGCACTTTTCCAGCTTTGCAGGCTTGCGCATAGGCCTCCATATTGGCGGGGAAACGTTCTTTGAACATCAGTGCGATTCCCTTGCCCATCACCCCCACCGTATTAACGGTGTTGACCAGGGCTTCAACCTCAGCGTCCAGCAAATTGCCTGTTGTATAGGTGATCATAACTGACTCCTTAAAAATACCAGCTGGGCCGACAGTGAATATCTAATGCACCACCCAGCTCAGCAGCCTGCTGCTGTAATTCTAGCTTCACCTGCGGGGTGTAACATATTGCCCCCAGCAATGCCTGTATAGGCACATACTTGTGAATTAGCGCTTCTGCTTGATAACGCTCAATTTTCTCAGGATCATCCGGATCACGCTGGAAGTTGCGCTGCTGCAGGAGCGGCCAGTCAATGGCGCTCAGGTTGTCTAAGTCATTAAAGTAATGGGCAGTGACCGGGTAAGCATGGCGGTCAGTGTAAACAAACGGCAAACCTAGCTCGGCAATTTTATGCAGACTGGATACCAAAATCACGATATCCATGTTCGCCACAGACCTCAAACCGCCACGGCCAGTGTGGATGTTATACATCATTGGCGAAAAGGGCGTGAAGTAAAAAGGCACATAGTCGTTCAGTACACCACCGGGTGCCAGCGGCACCTCACGATGCGCACGGCGGCTAATTAACTCTTCATTACCAATCACCACCCACTTCGGCGCACGCCTGCCGCCATCTCCTGCATGGAGTCCATTCGCCAAAATCCAGGGCAGATTTTGGCGATGGGTTATCCGCCAAATCAGCGCCTTGCTGGGGTTCAGGTTCGTGTACGTCATTAGCAGAACATACCCTGGTTCACTGCAACGTTAAGGTTCACCCTTCGTTTTGTCAGTTCTCCTAACACTACCTGATGGATACGCTCCGTTGGCACATAAATCTTAAAAAAATCAGCAACCCTGACGTACACGGGAGCCAAGCATTCCGCCATACAAACACTCTTGCAGTCAGCGTCACTATAATCTCGTGTATCCATTAGCTCCCAATCAATCAAATCAAAGCCTTCCTGATAATCGTAAAATCTGAACTCCTGCCTAGCTAAAGGGTGCTTTGGCAGTACCCGCCAGTTCTGGGCTATAGCAAGGGTTCGATACACCGTTAACAGCACGAAATCTTCATCAGGGCGATCTGTCTGTACACGCCCGTCAAAAGGATTCCGCGAAAACCAGTGAAAAGGAACATAATCATCTAGTCCATGCTCAGCACGCCCAGCCAAAATCTCTACATCAGCAACATCATGGAACCCATTCAAAGCTGATCGCGGCTGTAAATCATTATCTAGAATAGAGCCTAAATTATTCAGGCTTGTCAGATGATAAAGCAGCTTCTGTTCCCTAATGCATGTCATGCGCTTTCGCTCCTAGCGGATTACACGGTTTCTTCTGCTTGTTTTCTCCTATTCCGATACAGGTGGAATGAGTAACACTCTTTTCCTGATATATAATGATTATACGGGGCTCTCAGCCGCACCAACGAAGCTATCGTAACCATATTAACCAACTTTTTTATAAGCAATAACTTGATTAGTAATTTTTCCTATTAATTAAATGAATACATTAGCCTACATGTAACTGCTCCTCACATCGCCCAATGTTAGCAGCCTTCATATAAACCCTCCCCAGGCTATTCAAAAATTGCCTCTTTATTGTTATATTATCACATAACATAACAACGCTTAGAGGTGACCTAGCAATGACTGCATTTACTCCCTTGCCCGTGACCGTACTCTCCGGCTTTCTAGGCGCCGGTAAAACCACCGTGCTCAATCATATTCTCGCCAACCGTGAAGGCCGCCGGGTGGCGGTCATCGTTAACGATATGAGCGAGGTGAATATCGACGGTGCGCTGGTAAGCGATGGCCCTGGCGAGTCGACGCTAGATGGCGATGTTGCTCTGAATCGCTCTGAAGAGCGCTTGGTAGAGATGAGTAACGGCTGCATCTGCTGCACCCTGCGCGAAGATTTGCTAGTAGAAGTCAGCCAGTTGGCTAGAGAGGGCAAGTTCGATTACCTGGTCATTGAGTCCACCGGTATTTCCGAGCCGCTGCCCGTGGCGGAAACTTTCACCTTTGAAGATGAAAGCGGCCAGAGCCTTTCCCACGTCGCACGGCTGGATACGCTAGTGACCGTAGTGGATGGCGCCAACTTTGTTGAACAGTATCGCGAAGCGCAAAGCCTAGCAGAAGCCGGTGAAAGCCTAGGAGAAGACGACGAGCGCAATGTCGCCGACCTGCTGGTCGATCAAATTGAGTTTTGCGATGTGCTTTTGATCAGCAAGACCGATCTGATCAGTGAGAAAGAGTTAGCAGCGCTGAAGGCGATTCTACACTCACTGAACCCCGACGCGGAGCTGGTACCAATCACTCAAGGCGGTGTGCCGCTCGATAAAGTACTGGATACCGGCAAGTTTAATTTCGAGCGCGCCCAACTGGCTCCGGGCTGGCTAAAAGAGATGCGCGGCGAGCATGTACCAGAGACCGAAGAGTTCGGGATTGGCAGCTTTGCTTATCATGCCCGTCGTCCCTTCCATCCGCAGAAATTCCACGACTTGCTCAACCAGGAGTGGTTCGGAAAAGGCTTATTACGCTCGAAGGGCTTCTTCTGGCTGGCTACTCGCCCACAGGCCGCTGGTCAGTGGAGCCAGGCGGGCGGCATCGCTCACCACGGCCCAGCCGGGGTATTCTGGAAAGCGATTCCCGAAGAGCGTTGGCCAACGGATACTGAAACGCGCCAGTTTATTAGCGAGAAGTGGCAGGAGCCGTTTGGCGATATGCGCCAGGAGCTGGTCTTTATCGGCCAGAACCTGGATCAGCCGCAGATGCGCGCAGCGCTGGACGCCTGCCTATTGAGCGAAGACGAGCTTGTGGAAGGCATAGAGGCGTGGAAACAGCTACCCGACCCCTTCCCTGCCTGGGAGTAACTCTTAGCTGTCTGAGCTAGCTAAATAGCGCGCCACCCACTCACGCACTTCTGGATAGGCACGCTGCTCAAAAACCGCGAAGCCGTTCAGGCTGCGGGCTTTGAGCGGGGTGAACAACGGCATGGTTAAGCCGCACAGAAAATGCGCCAGCCGCTGGGCATTGGGCGGCTGACCGAACTGCTCAATATGGCGCTCAATCAGCGGCGTGGCGTACCGCTGAAAATCGGCCGCCGTTAGCGGTGGCCCGGGCGGCGCATCCGGTAGTTTTACAGGGTGGCCATAACACACCGAACAGTGGCCGCAGCGACCTTGCTCAGTATTGGATGGTGTATCAACAGTGCTGTCACCAAAGGTACTATCACCAAAGTACTCGGCTAATCGACGAGTCAGACAGTTCCCCGACTCAAACAGCGCTAGCATGGCTTGCAGCCGCTCAATCTCGATTCGCTCACGATTCAGGCAATCTTCAAACAGCTGGCTCGCCAGCGTCTCAATGGAAAAATTCGGCTGGCAGATCTCGTAGACGTCGGTCATCCGCTTGCCTTCCAGGGTCAGCCAACCCTTATCCTGAAAGTACTCAAGGGCGGTAATGACGCGAGCACGGGAAGCGTCAATCTGCTGCGCCTGGCCTGCATTAGTCAAGCGCTCAAAATCGACCGTGCCCCAGGTGCGAGCAATGGGAATGTTATCGACGATCAGGCGAACAAAGGCCGCCCGCTCGCCTTCGAAGCGACTCACGAGGGCTTCTGGCTCGATGTGGTAGCGCAGTCGATACTCGGCTAGAAATGCGAAGCGCGGGGCGATAATGCCGTGCATTTCCAGCCGCACCAGCAGCGTCTTAAGCGGCAGCAGGCGGATGTTGGCGTCCCGGGAAAGTGTGTTGAGCAGCACCTCCCACTGGCGATCCTGCGCCTGGCCTGCCGAGGCGATTTCTTCCAGCAGCCGGTAGATGCCCGCGTATTCGGGCGTATCGCCGTAAACGAAGTTTTCCAGTACTCGCAGACCATCGCGCCCGGCCAGGGTCAGGCAGGTGGAGGGCAGGCCATCGCGCCCTGCCCGGCCGATTTCCTGGCTGTAGTTCTCGATCGATTTAGGCAAGTCATAGTGCACCACGTTACGAATATTGCCTTTATCAATACCCATGCCAAAGGCGATAGTAGCCACGATGCAGGGCGATTCGCCGCTCATAAATTGCCGTTGAATCTCATCCCGTCGCTGGGAGTCTAGCCCTGCGTGGTAGGCCTGGGCAGCAATCTCCTGGGCCGCCAGCGCTTTCGCCACCCGCTCGGCCGTTTGCTGGAGGGTGACGTAAATAATCGTCGGCGCCTCAAAGCCCGGCTGCATCTGCGGTTTCAGCCAGTTAATCAGCTGCTGCTGGCGGTCTTCCATTGCAGGCGCCACCAGCAGTTCAAGATTGGGTCGATAAAAACCAGTCGTGATGACGTTATCCGGTGCAATGGCAAACTTCTCGCCCATATCAGCAATAACCGTGGGCGTTGCCGTGGCGGTGAGCAGTAGCACCTGAGGAATAGCAAAGTCCCGCTGGTAGTCCGGTAGCTTCAAATAATCGGGGCGGAAATTATGCCCCCACTCTGAGAGACAATGAGCTTCATCGACTACCAGCAGCGATATCTGAACTTGGCGTAGAAAGTGCCGGAAGCGCTCGTTTTTAAGCCGTTCCACCGAGACCATGAGGATTTTTAATTCGCCGCTTTTGGCGCGCTCCATGACATCCCGGGTGGTGTCGCGATCCTGAGTGGAATCAATGCTGGCCGCGGCCACGCCGTGGTGGGCCAAAAACGCGAGCTGATCTTGCATCAGCGCCAGCAGCGGCGACACCACCAGCGTTAAATGCGGCAAATGCAGCGCCGGAAGTTGATAGCAAAGCGACTTCCCCGCGCCAGTGGCAAAAATCGCCGCCGTGGAGTGCCCTTCCAGCACCCTTGACACCACCGCCTGCTGGCCGCCGCGAAAGTCGTCAAAACCGAATACTTCTTTCAGCGTTTGCTGGGGTGATGAGGGGGGCATGAGCACTCCTTGTTAACAAAACTCAGGCTTAAAACGCTTTCTCCAGCGCAAAGCGTGGCTGGATGTGGCCCGCTTTCGTCACTGTTTCAGTAAACATCTCAAGCGGGCGCACCCAGAGGCCGTAGTCACCGTAAAGTGCACGGTAAACCACCATCGGCTCTTCGCTTTCGCTGTGCTGGGCAGTGCCGAGCACTTCGTAAAGGCTGCCTTTGTAGTGACGATAAATACCGGGAACGGGGGCGGTCATTGGCTCTCCTCTTGAGCGGCGTTGGTAGCGGCTGGCTGGTTGGATTTTTTTGCGAGGCGTTCGAGCACTTTTGAAGCAGCCACAAAGCCAAAGGTGCCGGTCAGGAAGGTCGCCGCACCGAAGCCCGAGGCGCAATCCAGCCGCGTAGCCTCCCCACTGCCGGGCTTTTGCAGGCACACTTCGCCATCGGCGCCGGGATACACCAGCTGCTCGTCGGAATAGACACACTCTACCGAGAAGCGCCGCTTAGGATTACGGGAGAAGCCGTAGTCCCGCCGCAGCCGCGAGCGCACTTTGGAGAGCAACGGGTCATGCTCGGTACGGGTGAGATCAGCGACCTGAATACGCGTGGGGTCGGTTTGCCCCCCCGCCGCGCCGGTCACGGTAATCGGTATTTTGCGCCGCTTGCACCAGGCGATCAGCGCGGCTTTGGCGAACACGCTATCGATGGCATCCACCACGTGGTCGGCATCATCAGGGATCCGCTCAGCCAGGTTGGTGGGCGTCACGAAGGCAGTGTCGGCGACAATTTCAATCTCTGGAGCAATCAAACGACAGCGTTCAGCAAGCACATCAACCTTGGGCTGACCGATAGTACCATCCAGCGCGTGGAGCTGGCGGTTAACGTTGGAAACGCAGACATCGTCCAGGTCGATCAGCGTTAGCTTGCCAATGCCAGAGCGTGCCAGCGCTTCTACCGCCCAGCTCCCTACCCCACCAACACCCACCACTACCACATGGGCATGACGAAACGTATCAAAAGCACGCTGCCCGTAGAGGCGGCGAATCCCACCAAAACGAAAGCCATAATCAGCAGACGGAGGTTTCGCCGAAGGCTCGGGAATGCCTGCAGGGTTGGTTGTTGGGATTGCGGAAGACATCACAGACTCACTCATAGCGCTTGAAGGGCGGAAGGCGTTATATGGGGCGGCGTGCGCACGCTATCAAGTGGTAAATGACCCGCCCAGCCAAGGTGATTAAACAGCGTGATCATGGGGTCATCCAGTGCGCAGCTTAATTGTACACGCTTGTCGAGCAACGGATGGTCAAAAGCGAGATAAGTGGCGGCCAGCAACAAGCGCGGCGCCCCCAGCTGGTCGGCAAAAAAGCGGTTATGCACGCTCTTACCGTGCTTGGCATCGCCGATAATCGGATAGCCGCGCCGCGCAAGATGGCGGCGAATCTGGTGGCGCCGCCCGGTCAGCGGCCGCGCTTCCACCAACGAATAACGCGCCACCGGGTAACGGTCTACCTGCACGGGGAGTTCGACGCTATCCAGGCGGCGAATATCGGTCATCGCAGGCATGGCGGGCATTTCCGCCTTGGGCCGGGTACCGTCCTCTTCGCGTAGTGGGTAATCCAAACGCTCATTTTCCGGTGCTTTACCGCGCACCACCGCTAGATAGCGCTTTTCCACCTGGCGCTCGCTAAACGCCTCGCTGAGCAGGCCAGCCACCGCTGACGAGAGAGCAAATACCATTACCCCCGAGGTCGGCCGATCCAGCCGGTGAACGGGGTATACCCGTTTACCTATCTGGTCGCGCAGGCGCTGGAGCAGAAATTCAGTTTCACCACGCGCCAGCGCCGAGCGATGCACTAAAAGCCCTGACGGCTTATGCACCGCCACTAAATGCTCATCCTGGTAAAGGATGTTGAGTGGCGTCATAACGCTCCCCGATAGTGGCTAATGGATAGTAGCTTACAATCTAAACAGGGCGCCATTGTCGCGGCTGGGCCGTGAGATGTCATCTTCAGCTAAGTTGGCAGAGTGGCACGGTGGCAGCTACCCTAAATGGGCAACGCTGCTACAGCGTTTCCACGGATTAGGAAGGAGACGAATTTATGCGCTATTCAACTGTTCGCCATTCAATACCGCTCACCGCGATGGCTGCTTCATTGTTGCTCGCCACATCGGCGGCGCAGGCCAATGAAACCCTTGATGTCGAAATGCATAAAGTCAGTACTGATGGAACCGAAGAGTCGATTGGCACCGTATCCCTTGAGCATACCGATCACGGCTTGCTGCTGACACCTTCGCTGACGGGTCTTGAGCCCGGCGTTTACGGCTTTCACGTTCACCAGAACGCCAGCTGTGAACCGGCCGAGAATGACGACGGCGAAATGACCGCCGCACTTTCGGCTGGCGGGCACTATGACCCCGAAGAGGCAGGCACTCACCAAGGCCCCTACGGTGAAGGGCATTTAGGTGACCTACCGGTGTTAACAGTCAATGAAGAGGGTGAAGCTAACCTGCCGGTTCTTGCACCGCGCTTGAGCATGGAAGATATGCCTGGCCGCAGCTTGATGATTCATGAAGGCGGCGACACCTATTCAGATGAGCCACACCTGGGCGGTGGCGGTACTCGCATGGCGTGCGGCGTGGTTGAGTCTTAAATTTTAGCCACTGTTGTTAGCAAGCAAAACGGGCAGCCAATTTGGCTGCCCGTTTTTGCGCTTCGCGAATAGCTGAACGAAAAAGTCAGCTAACAGATTGACGAAAGCGCGTTACTCTTCGCCAGCCATTTGCATTTGACGCTGCAGATAATTCTGAATACCCACTTTATCGATCAAACTAAGCTCGGTTTCGATGTGGTCGATGTGGCCTTCTTCATCGGCAAGCAAGTCACGCAGCATATCGCGGGTAACGTAATCTTTGACGCTTTCGCAGTAAGTGATCGCTTCGATGTAGTCGTTGCGTCCGTCGTGCTCGATTTTAAGATCGCTCTCAAGCATCTCTTTGACGTTTTCGCCGATGTACAGCTTGCCCAGGTCTTGCAGGTTCGGCACACCTTCTAGAAAAAGAATGCGCTCAATGATTTTGTCAGCGTGCTGCATCTCTTCGATGGATTCGTCATATTCCCATTTAGCCAGCGCTTTTAAGCCCCAGTCTTTATACATTTTGGCATGTAAAAAATACTGGTTAATCGCCACCAACTCATTGCCAAGGGCAATATTGAGATGCTGAATAACTTTTGGATCACCTTTCATAACGTCACCTTTTCTACTGTAATGCTGATGCTTAAGCTGGCTCTAGGCTGGCTTTAAGCTGTCTTTAAACAATGTGATCAAGCAGTTACGTCAATGGAGAAATGTAGACGCACGTAGCTATACTCCCAGCTTTCCTAAGAGTATAGATAAAGTGACTAAAAGTTCAAGCAAATCATATATTTGCTAACGATAACCCTAACAATAGCGATTCGCGTCACACAGCGTAGGCGAGGCCCATATCGGCTTCTTGGCGCGCTTCTTGTAAAGCGTCGCGGGTAATGGTTTTAGCAAAGCACGCGCACTTACCACACTGCGTTGCGCAGCCGGTTGCCTCACGTACTTCTCGCCAGCTGCGCGCTCCGTCGCTAACGTGCTGGCGAATCTGATGGTCGGTTACTCCCTTGCACACGCAAACGTACATGGCGACACCTCATAAAAGTCATGAGATGAATGTAAATGATTCGCATACATCTTATCAAGTAGAAATGACTGTTTTTTGTTAGTCATTCGTCTTAATAAGCAAGAACAGCAAAATAACGTACTGGCATAAAAGCACTTTTCCCCCTATGCCAGCTGAAATTATTTTTTCGGCAAAACCACCGTTTGGGTGTTGGAAGCAATATCCGGCCAGCTACGTCGCTGTTTATCAAAAAGCACCCATAAATAGCCCACACCAAAGGCCAGCAGTGATACCCAGGCAACCGCGCAACGGACCAGGCACTGCTTCAAATCCAACGAGTAGCCATCTAGCGTTTGCACCCGTAACCGCCACGCTTGCATACCCAGAGTCATCCCTCCACGCGACCAGGAGTAAACAAAAAATAGCGTGACAAAAAAAACCAACATGATGCGCAGGCTCCAGATATCGCTGGCCGTGGTACCAATATCTTCGGGCTGCTGGCCAAGCACATAGCGGAAAAACAGCATGTGCATGACGGTTACCGCGATCCAAATTGCAGTGACCAAAAAGCCGTCATACAGCATGGCGCCCAAACGACGGCCCAGGCCCGCGGGCCATACGCTGTCCAACTGAGTAAAGCGTCGTATTTGCATAGTTCTCTCGTGGTTCCTGACTGTTTCTGGACGATACTCGGCAATGATGGTTAACCGTTGCGACGTAGAAAGTAGATCCCTACCCCGGCGCACGCCAGGGTAGGCACCAGTACGGCCCAGACAGGGGAAAAACCGAAAATCGTTGAGGCGGGCGCCAGCAGATCTTGAATGTATTTAAAACTCAGCCCGGTAATCACGCCGTAGAACACTCGGGTTCCGGCGGCCACGGTACGCAGCGGGCCAAACACGAAGGAAGCAGCAATTAACACCAGCGAGCCCATGGTGAGCGGCATCAGCATCTTCTGCCAAAAATACAGCAGCGCCTGGTCATTCTGCAGGTTTTGCGCTTCAAGGAACTGGGCATAGGCCCACAGTTCGCTAGGTGCCTGGCTTTCAATATCGCGCAGCAGCCGCTCTAGCTGGGTTGGCGTAAACGAAGTTTCCCACCCCATGCTCGCCGCCTGTTCAGACTCGGTGTGGTCATCAAAAATGCGCGTAGTGGCTACATTTTCCAAACGCCAGGCATCGCCTTCCCAGCGGGCACGCTGAGCGTAGGTGGCTTCGACTAATTGACGCTCATCAAAACGGTAGCGGGTTAAATCAAGCACCACGTCATCGGCTCGAATCGCCCCGAAACGGTAAACGCTGTCACCCTCAATCTGCCAGCCGCTGCGGCTGGTCAGCATGGCACCTTCGCCCTGAAGTTTTTCCAACCGCCATGCCTCGGCATACTGCTCGGTGCGTGGGCTAACGTACTCGGCCACTAGCAGCACTACGACCACCACCACCAGCACGGGCTTCATCACCCCCCAAACAATACGCGCCAGAGAGCGCCCAGCGGCGCGCATCACAGTGAGCTCGTTGCTGGAGGCCATGCTGCCCAGGCCAATCAGCGCGCCAATTAACACCGCCACCGGCGCATATTGGTAAAAACGCCAAGGAGTGCGCATAAGCAAGTAAAACAGCGCATCAAGCGCGCTGTAGCCCGCCTGCACATCGTTTAAGTCATCGATATAAGCAATGGTGATATCCAACCCCAACAGCACGAACTGAACAACAACAATGGCCGCCAGCACGTTGCGGGCGATATAACGGTCGAGACGGTCAGCGACGGTTAGCATTAGCGCATCCCCTTACGTTGCGAGTGCCACAGCAGTAGCAGACCCAGCCCTAAAAACAGCCCGTGCACCGGCCACACACCCAGGGTGGTTGACCAAGTGCCGCTGCCAATCGCATCGACAACCGCGAGCAGCAGGCTGAGATAGGCAACGTATAAAAATACCGCTGGCAACAGTTTGCCAAAACGCCCTTGGCGGGGATTCACGCGAGAAAGCGGCTGTGCCATCAAAGCCAGCACAAACACCATCAGCGGAAGCCCCGCCCGCCACTGCCACTGGGCTTGGGCACGGGGGCTGGGGTTATTCCAAAGCGCGGGCGTGGTGGCATATTCCAATGAATCGAGCTGCTGTCGGTCGCGGCTCAGTCCTAAGCGCAGCGTGTAGCGCTCAAACGTTAGCCGCTCGGCGCTCTTCTCGCCTGGCGTCACCCCATAACGCTCGCCGTCATCCAACACCAAAAACCGACTGCCGGTGTCGAGCCGGGTTTCCTGATAGCCTGAGGCGGCACGGGTAACGTAATCATGGGTTCCCTCGTCGCCTGGCTGGTTCTGTTCGTGCACCAGTACGTCCTGCATTTGCGTGCCATCACTAGAGAAGCCGGCAATATAGGCGGTGCGGCCGCCGCCGAACTCTTGAAAGCGCCCAGGCGCTAATACCGAAACATCCAGACGGCTGCGCTGCTCCTCCAGCGCGGTTTCAGTTTGCAGCGCCCCATAGGGCGTCAGCCACAGGCTGCAGATGCCCACCAGTACTGCGACAACGCTGGCAGGCAGCAGGGTGACTTTCAACAGTCGTGTGGGGCTCATCCCACAGGCGACCATCACGGTGATTTCGCTGTTCATATACAGCTGCCCATAGGCCAACAGAATGCCGAGAAAAAACGACAGGGGTAAAATCAGTTCCATAAAGCCCGGCAGGTGAAACACCATCAGGCTACCTAGCATGGTGACCGGGATATCGCCTTCCGCCGCGTCCGAAAAATAGCGAATAAAGCGGCTGCCCATGATCACCAGCAGCAAAATACCGGCGACTGCCGACATGGTCAGTAACACTTCGCGAGTTAGATATCGAAATAAAATCAACGCGCTCTCCGGCTAGTCGTGCAGGATGCCATGCAATACGGCCATGGCTTGGGTACACTAATCAAACGTTAAATAGCGGGTCATTATCCCGAATCCCTCGATGCTTGTCTTGTTGGAGACGTCATGGAATTTTCCGTTCAGACCGCGAACCCGGCCAAAGCTGAAACACCCTGCCTTTTGGTGCCGGTTTTTAAAGGGAGCCACTTACTGCCCACCGTCGCCAAACTGGACGACGCCAGCGAGCGCCTGATTGACCAACTGCTGGAGCGCGGCGACTTCGACGCCGCGTTGGGCAACGTACAACTGGTCCCTTTTGCGCCGGGCCTGGGCGCCGAACGTATCTTACTGGTAGGCCTGGGAGAGCGCGAAAAATGCCAGGAAGCAGCTTTTATCAAAGCCCTGGACGCTGCCATGGTGGCGCTGATTAAACTGCCCATCGACGAAGCCAGCGTCGTATTTGGCGACATTCCGTTGCCTGACCGCGATGGGGCCTGGAAAGCGCGCAAAGTAATGGAAGCCGCTGAACGGGCGATTTACCGCTTTGACCAGTTCAAATCCTCGCCTGCCCCCGCCCCCAGTCTCGCCAAGCTAAACTTGATTATTAGCGACATCGACGCGGCCCCGCTGGTCAAACAGGGCGCGCTGGTGGGGAACGCAATTGGCCAGGGCATTAACGTTACCCGAACCCTGGGTAACTTGCCCGCCAATGTCTGCACACCCCGCTATTTAGCCGAGCAGGCAGAGCAACTGGGCCGCGACTCAAAAGGCGCGCTCCAGGTCGACATCTTAGATGAAGAAGCGCTGGAAGCCTTGGGAGCAGGTTCTTTACTCTCAGTTGGTCGTGGCAGCAAAGAGCCCTCACGCCTGATTGTGATGAAATACCAGGGTGCGGATAATGCCGATGAAGCCCCCCATGTGCTGATCGGCAAAGGCATTACCTTCGATACCGGCGGCATTTCGCTCAAGCCCGGCGAAGGCATGGACGAAATGAAGTTCGATATGTGCGGCGCCGCCAGCGTGTTCGGCACCGTCAAAGCCGTACTGGCGATTAAACCCAAGCTCAACCTGGTATTTATCGTTGCCGCTGCGGAAAACATGCCCGACGGCCACGCCACCAAGCCCGGCGATATCATCAAAACGCTAAAAGGGCTGACCGTCGAAGTGCTCAATACCGACGCCGAAGGCCGCCTGGTGCTGTGCGATGCGCTGACTTACGCCGAGCGTTTCACCCCGGCCAGCGTCATCGATATCGCCACCCTCACCGGCGCGGTGATTATTGGCCTAGGCCATCACGCTACCGGCCTGCTCTCCAACGACGATGACTTGGCACTCGATCTGCTGGATGCGGGCGAAGCCGCCTGGGATCGCGCCTGGCACCTGCCGATGTGGGACGAGTATCAAGAACAGCTTGAGTCCAACTTTGCCGATCTGGCGAATATTGGCGGTCGCCCGGCAGGAACGATTACCGCCGCCTGCTTTTTGTCACGCTTTGCCGAGCATTTTCCCTGGGCGCATCTGGATATCGCCGGTACCGCCTGGCACTCCGGCAAGCAAAAAGGTGCCACCGGACGCCCCGTTGGGCTGTTAACCCAGTACCTGCTTGACCGTGAAGCAGACGCCCAAGTAGAAAATAGCGACGTCTAACAACACAATCAGGCAATCAACGGTTGCCTTTATTTGACGCAACCGTTAAACCTAAACGCATTAGCGTGTGCCTTATCTCAAGGCACCCGCTACACCCATTATGACGCCTATATTTGCCCGTCAGGGCTTGGATCAAGTAGAGAGAACATGCCGTGCCCGCTAACTTTGAGATTTTGCCATCCAACCAGCCGATAGCCGATGAGATCCGTGACAACATTCTCAAAAACCCCGGCTTTGGCAAACACTTTACCGATCACATGGCCCATGTGCGCTGGACCGTTGACGCCGACTGGCACGGCCACCAAGTGCGTCCCTACGGCCCGCTAACCCTCGACCCGGCCGCCTCGGTGCTGCATTACGGCCAGGAGATTTTTGAGGGCATCAAAGCCTATCGCCATGCCGACGGCTCTATCTGGACATTCCGCCCGGAGAAAAACGCCGAGCGTTTTCGCCGCAGCGCCCGCCGTTTGGCCCTGCCCGAGCTTTCCGACGAAGACTTTATCGGCTCGTTGAAAGCGCTGCTGGCCCAAGACCACGCCTGGGTGCCAACGCCCGCCAGCGAAGCCGACGAATGCAGCCTCTACCTACGCCCCTTCATGATCGCCTCTGAAGCGTTTCTGGGCGTGCGCCCAGCGCATGAGGTCGATTACTACGTGATTGCCTCACCGGCGGCGGCGTACTTTAAAGGCGGCGTTGCCCCGGTTTCGATCTGGCTCTCCTCGAACTACAAGCGCGCAGCTGCAGGCGGCACCGGCTTTGCTAAGTGTGGTGGTAACTACGCCGCTTCACTCGCCGCGCAGAAAGAGGCCGAAGCCCATCTGTGTGGCCAGGTCGCGTTTCTGGATGCGGCTGAAAACAAGTGGGTGGAAGAACTGGGCGGTATGAACCTGTTTTTTGTTTTCAAAGATGGCCGTTTAGTGACCCCGCGCCTGACCGACACCATTTTGGAAGGCGTGACGCGCAACTCGGTACTTACGCTTGCCAAAGAAGAAGGCCTAACGCCAGAAGAGCGCCCGATCAGCATCGACGAGTGGCGTGAAGGCGCCGCCTCCGGCGAGATCACCGAAATATTTGCCTGCGGCACCGCTGCAGTGATTACTCCGGTAGGCGAGCTGGTCTCTGAAAACGAGCGTATCCAGCTCACGGCGGGTGGCAACAATGAGATTGCCATGCGGCTGCGTACCAAACTGCTCGACCTACAGTACGGCCGCAGCGAAGACAAGCACGGCTGGCTGACCCAGTTGGTTTAAGCCGTTTGCCAGCCAACGCTTGCCCCTTCAACGCCGCCGCAACGTTTGCGGCGGCGCTGTTTGTAAGCAGCCCCCTTATCTGGAACCGCTGGAGCCGCCCATGGCACGTATTGATTTCTACATTCTGCCCGATACGACCTTAGAGGCGCGGTTGCAGTTTGCTTGCAAGCTCGCCGAGACCATCTGGCGTAAAGGCTACCGCCTGCATCTGCACTGCGAAGATAAAGCGCTCGCAGAGCAAGCCGATGCAGCACTATGGAATTTTCGCCCGGACGCCTACCTGCCCCACGCCCTGGAAGGTAGCGAAATGGCAGCCAGCGTACCCATCACACTGGGTTGGCAGCAGCTCCCGGTGCCCACGGAAGAGACCGCACTGCTTAATCTGCACCCCGATATCCCCGACGGCGTAGAGCGCTACACGCGGATCGCCGAAATCATCAATCAGCACCAACAAGTGCTGGTCGCCAAACGCGCCTGCTGGCAGCGCTATAAAGCAATGGGCCATGAAGTGGTACCGCATAAATTGGGGTAAGCGCAAAGCATCCAATGCGGAGAGGCTTTGCCGGACCCTTAAAATGCATGCCCTCCTCGCCAGCTGAAGCGAAAATAAGCCATGACGATAAGTGAACTTCTTGAGACAGTCGCCCGCGGCGAAGACAGCCGCCACCAGTTCAAACGCGATGCCACCAACGCGGATGGCCTTGCCGCTGAGCTGGCCGCCTTTGCCAACAGTGGCGGTGGCTGGCTGTTTCTGGGCGTTAATGATGACGGCTCGATTGCGGGGCTGGATGGCGCGGCGGTTCGGCGGCTGAACCAGTTGCTTGGCAATGCCGCCTCCCAGCATGTGCGTCCGCCGGTGCATCCGCTGACCGAGAATGTGCAAACGGATCAGGGCATTGTGATAGTAATGGAAGTGCCCGATGGCTTAGCCAAACCCTACCTCGACAACCAAGGCCGCATTTGGGTCAAGCAGGGTTCGGACAAACGGCATGTGACCTCACGCGAAGAGCTGCAGCGCATGTTCCAGCGCTCTGGATTAGTTTACGCCGATGTGGTGCCCGTGGCGGGCACCTCGATGGAAGATATTGATGACAAGGCTTTTACTGCCTACTTCAATCGTCGCTATGGCGAGAGCAGCGAGTTCTCCGGCCTTACACGGGAGCAGCTGCTTCAGAACCTGGGCCTGGGCGATGGACAGGAACTCAATCTGGCGGGATTAATGCTGTTCGGCCGCAATCCCCAGCGCTGGCGCCCCGCCTTTGAGGTAAAGGCGGTGGCCTTTCCAGGCACCGCACTGCACGATACCCGCTACCTGGACAGCGAAGACACCAAAGGCACCCTACTGGAGCAGTTCCGGGGCGCTTTCGCCTTTATCAAACGCAACCTGCACCATGTACAGCATGGACGGAGTTTCAACACCCTGGGTGAGTTGGAGATTCCCGAAACGGCACTGGAAGAGTTATTGGTCAATGCCTTGATCCACCGGGACTACTTCACCAGCGCCTCCGTCCGTTTGATGGTCTTTGCCGACCGCGTGGAGATTGTCAGCCCTGGTCACCTACCGGACAGCCTGAGCCCCGACGACATTAGCCAGGGAAAGACCATCCGCCGCAATCCCACACTCACTGAACATGCTTCTCACATTCTGCCTTATCGCGGCATGGGCAGTGGTATTCCACGAGCACTTGAGGCATGGCCCCGAATTGACTTGCTCAATGACCCTTCGGGCAATCAATTCAGCGTCATCGTCTGGCGGCCGGAGGCAGAATGGTTGGGCGCTACCCCACCAGTCACCGACCAAGTCACCGACCAAGTCACCGACCAAGTCACCGACCAAGTCAGCCCAGAAGTAGCTCGCCTGCTTGAATCCTTGGAGGGCGAAATGACACGGGCCGAGTTACAGGATATTTTGGGTCTCAAACATCTGCCTCATTTCCGAAACGCGTACTTGCGGCCAGCACTGAACGCCGGCTTGATTGAGCAGACAATTCCAGATAAGCCCAATAGCCGCTTGCAAAAATACCGCTTAACGGCTGTCGGCAAGCAGTGGGTTAAAAATCAGGGTAGTAAAACTTGATACACACCTTTGCCGAGGCTTGGCCGAATGCTGAAGTTGCCCAATAGGCTATTGAACAACCCCTTTTTTGACAAAAAATAACTCAAAGGACGAGAGCGCCGATGCTGTCCCACGCCTTTTTAGCCCGCGCTCCGCTGGCGGTTATCGTCATCGCCCAGCTGTTCGGCACCTCGCTGTGGTTCAGTGTCAACGGCGTTGGCTTAGCACTGCAGGAGGCTGTGGGCCTCAGCGAAAGCGATTTGGGTCTGCTCACCATCGCCGTGCAGGCCGGGTTTATTAGTGGCACGCTGCTGATCGCTACCACTGGCCTTGCCGACCGTGTGCGCGCCAGCCATCTGTTTGCACTTTCCGCGGTGTTTGGCGCGCTGATTAACGCAGCGTTTATCACGGTGGCGGATAACGTCACGCTGGCCGCTGTGGCTCGCTTTGCTACGGGGCTTTGCTTGGCAGGGATTTATCCGCTGGGTATGAAGCTGGTGGTGAGTTGGACGCCCAGCCACGCCGGGGCGGCGCTGGGCTGGCTGGTGGGCATGCTGACCCTGGGCATTGCTTCGCCACACCTGCTGCGCGGGCTAACCCTGCATCTGCCTTGGCAATGGCCGCTGCTGCTTGCCTCATTGCTGGCGCTGGTCGCCGCATTAATGATTTTCAAACTGGGTGTTGGTCCGCACCTACCGGCCACCGCCAAAAGCGGCCGCCCCTGGGCAGGGGTAGCGGCGTTCAGGCAGCCCCGCTTTCGCGCTGCAGCGCTGGGCTATTTTGGCCACTGCTGGGAACTGTATGCGCTGTGGGCGCTGGTGCCGTTTCTGGTCGCCCGGGAGCTGGAGCGCTTGGCCGCGTCAAACAGCGCCCAGCCATGGCTAAGCTTTGCGGTGATTGCGCTGGGCTTGCCGGGCTGCGTGCTTGCAGGCAAATGGAGCCGCCATATCGGCAGTGATCGCGTGGCCTGCGTGGCATTGGCAACCTCCGGTACGCTGTGCTTAGTTTATCCCCTGTTGGGCAGCGCCTCGCCCTGGTTGCTGCTGGCGCTTCTCGGCGTATGGGGCGTCAGCGTGATTGCCGATTCCGCACAGTTTTCTGCGCTGGCTTCCGCTACCGCCCCGCCCGAGCGGCTGGGGGCAGCGCTGGCGATGATGAACGCTATCGGCTTTGGCTTGACCATTCCTTCCATCGCACTGGTGACCGCGCTGTGGTCGAGCCAGTCGCTGGCGGTGATTTGGTGGCTGCTGCCGGGGCCCATCCTCGGGCTCATCGCCATGCGCGGGTTTTCTGCTCATACGGTCAGTGTCGATAATCGAGCGTGAGTAGCCCCTGACGATCAAGGCGCTATCGCGGTATACTCTGGCGCTATATATTTTCACACTTTGCATATTTCTCGCCAGCCGTGAGCCGACTCTCCATGGAAAAGACCTACCAACCCGAACTGATCGAAACCCGCTGGTACGAACGCTGGGAAGCCGACAACCGCTTCGCCCCTTCCGGCCTGGGCAAACCCTTTTCGATCATGATTCCACCGCCCAATGTGACCGGCAGCCTGCACATGGGCCACGCGTTCCAGGACACCATCATGGATACCCTGACGCGCTGGAAACGGATGCAGGGTAACAACACCCTGTGGCAGGTAGGCACCGACCACGCCGGTATCGCGACGCAAATGCTGGTCGAGCGCAAAATCGCCGCCGAAGAAGGCAAGACCCGCCACGATCTCGGTCGCGAAGCGTTTATCGACAAAGTGTGGGAGTGGAAGGAAGAATCGGGCGATCACATTACCCGCCAGCTGCGCCGCATGGGCGCCAGCGTCGATTGGTCACGCGAACGCTTCACCATGGACGACGGCTTCTACAAAGCGGTTCAAGAAGTGTTTGTACGCCTGCACGAAGACAACCTGATTTATCGCGGCAAGCGGTTGGTCAACTGGGACCCGACGCTGCACACCGCTATTTCTGATCTGGAAGTGGA
Organism: Halovibrio sp. HP20-59; assembly: GCF_033052795.2. Classification (NCBI taxonomy): domain Bacteria; kingdom Pseudomonadati; phylum Pseudomonadota; class Gammaproteobacteria; order Oceanospirillales; family Halomonadaceae; genus Halovibrio; species Halovibrio sp. HP20-59. The sequence continues at coordinate 191,812 of NZ_JAWJUW020000006.1, read as the reverse complement.
AAACAAAGAGCAGCAAGGCAGCTTCTGGCACTTCCGCTACCCGCTGGCGGACGGCGTTAAAACTGACGACGGCAAGGATTACCTGGTGGTCGCCACCACGCGCCCGGAAACCCTGCTGGGGGATACCGGCGTGGCGGTGAACCCCGAAGACGAGCGCTACGCCTCTCTGGTCGGCAAGTTTATTGAGCTACCGCTGGTTGGGCGCCGTATTCCAGTCGTCGCTGACGAACACGCCGACATGGAGAAAGGTTCGGGCTGCGTGAAGATCACCCCGGCCCACGACTTCAACGACTACGAAGTCGGCAAGCGCCAGAACCATCTGCTGATCAACGTGTTCTCCAAAAACGCGGCGATTCTTGAGCAAGCTGAAATCTTTGATCTCAAAGGCCAGCCCCAGCCCGATGAAGACGCCATTCTGCCCGCGAAGTATGCCGGGCTTGACCGTTTCGAGGCGCGCAAGCTGATCGTTGCCGACATGGACGCTATTGGCCTGTTGGAGCAGGTCGAAGCCGTTAACAACACCCTGCCGTATGGGGACCGCTCGGGTGACGTCATCGAGCCGCTGCTCACCGACCAGTGGTTCGTCGCCGTAGAAAACCTCGCCAAGCCCGCCATCGAAGCGGTGGAAAACGGCAATATCCAGTTCGTGCCCAAAAATTACGAGAACATGTACTTCGCCTGGATGCGCGACCTGCAGGATTGGTGTATCTCCCGCCAGCTGTGGTGGGGCCACCGCATTCCCGCCTGGTACGACGTCGAAGGCAACGTCTACGTTGCCCGCAGCGAAGCAGAAGCCCGCGAGAAGCACGCACTCGACCCAGAGGTGGTGCTTACCCAGGACGAGGACGTACTCGACACCTGGTTCAGCTCGGGCCTGTGGACATTCGGCACCCTGGGCTGGCCGGAACAAACCCCCGAGCTTGAGACCTTCCACCCTACCAGCGTGCTGGTCACGGGTTTTGACATCATCTTCTTCTGGGTGGCCCGGATGATCATGATGACGCTGAAGTTCACCGGCGAAGTACCGTTCAAGACGGTCTATGTACACGGTCTAGTGCGCGACGGCCAAGGCCAGAAAATGTCCAAGTCTAAGGGCAACGTACTCGACCCCATCGACCTGATCGACGGCATCACGCTCGATGAGTTACTCGAAAAGCGCACCGGCAATATGATGCAGCCGAAGCAGGCCAAGGCGATTGCCAAAGCCACCAAGGACGAGTTCAAAGACGGCATTGAAGCCCACGGCACCGATGCATTGCGCTTTACGTTCCTCTCCCAGGCCACCACCGGTCGCGATATCAAGTTTGATATGAACCGCCTGGACGGCTATCGCAACTTCTGCAACAAGCTGTGGAACGCCTCACGCTACGTGCTAATGAACGCCGAAGGCGAAGATTGCGGCATCGCTTCTCAAGGACAAGGAGCAGAGGTTGAGCTTTCATTAGCAGACCGCTGGATTATCTCACAGCTGCAGAAAACCGAAGCCCAGGTTACCAAGGCGTTGGACGAGTACCGTTTCGACCACGCCTCCCAGGCGCTGTATGAGTTCGTCTGGAACGAGTACTGCGACTGGTATCTGGAGCTTTCCAAGCCGGTACTGTGGGACGAAAACGCCACGGCGGAAGCCAAGCGGGGAACGCGCCGCACGCTGGTACGCGTACTCGAAGCGATTCTTCGCCTTGCTCACCCGATGATGCCCTACATTACCGAAGAGATCTGGCAGCGCGTGTCGCCGCTGGCGGGCATGTACATGGGTGACAATGCGTCGATCATGCTGCAAGCCTGGCCGGAAGCCGACGAAAGCAAAATCGACGACCAAGCTAGCCGGGATATCGAGTGGTTGAAAGGGGTCATCATTGCTGTGCGCAACATCCGCGCTGAGATGAATATTGCCCCCGGTAAGCCGCTTGACGTGCTGCTCACCAAAGGCAAGGTTGAGGACGCCGAGCGCCTTGAGAGTAACCGTCATTTCCTCTCCAAACTCGCCAAGCTGGAAAGCGTTAGCTGGCTTAAAAATCCCGACGACGCCCCGCTTTCGGCCACTCAGCTAGTGGGTGAGATGGAAGTGCTCGTGCCGATGGCGGATCTGATCGACAAAGACGCCGAACTCAAACGCCTCAACAAAGAAATCGACAAGCAGGACAAATTGATCGGCGGCATTGAGAAGAAACTCGGCAACGACGGCTTTATCGCCAAAGCACCGGTCGCGGTGGTCGAAAAAGAGCGCGGCAAACTGGCCGAGTTCCAAGCCGCTAAAAAGCTGTTGGAAGAACAACGGGCGAAGATTGAAGCGTTGTAGAGCGGGTTAGTAGGAAACAGTTGGAACAAGACGGCACCGATTGAGGTGCCGTTTTTGCTTTTACGCTAGAGCGATGACATTGACGCATTAGGAACAAAAACCGCGACTACCTGATCAACACCTTTTGGCCATTGGGTTCTGGCGCTTAGGGGCTTACCGCGACCCTCACTGAACGAAGCTCAAATTTCACTCCATTGAGGTTACGTCGACTATGGAAACAGCATCAGAGAAATTCAGCCGCATCCCACCCACCATACCGCCGCTCGACCCTAACCATGTATCGCTGTTTGAGAAAGCCGGGTTGAGCGTTAAACAATTGGAGCCGCTTGGCGTCGAGATCTACGGCGCGGATGTTCGTTCCAGACTCCCCGAGCCGGTTATCAAGGCGTTGGAAGTGGAAATGGCGAATCGCGGCTTCATCGTCTTCAAACACCAGACTGACCTCTCAGCCGATGAACTGGTCAATGCGAGCAAATGGTGGGGAGCTGGCGACATCCACTCCACTCATGGCGTCCACCCTGCTACGCCGGGTATGAACAGAGACATTTTTCGTTGCTCCAATGACAAACGCTACGGAATTCTGGGCGTGGGGCCTCAATGGCATAACGATGGCAGTTTTGAAGCCGCCACCTTCTCGCATTCCGCCTACTACATGGCGCGGGCGCCTGAACAAGGCGGCGGAACGCACTTCGCACATCAAGGAGCAGCCTTTGATGTGCTACCCGAGGAAAAACAGGCATTCTGGGAGCGCCTGGTGTCGGTGAATTCTGATACAGGGGTGAGTCATCCCGTTGTCCATATGCATCCTATTTCTGGGCGAAAGAGCGTATGGCTGCACCTGGGAATGACCGGCGCGGTGATTGAGCGACTGCCGGAAGCGGGCGTTCCCATTGATGAACTGCAAAAAGCCTCCGCATCCACCGAGCACTTTCGTTTGCTCAACGCAGAAGAAATGAAGCAGCTTTCCAATGACTATAACGATCTTTTAAATGCCTCGTTTGAAAAAGGCTACGGCATACGTTATCGCTACGACACGGGCGATTTACTCTATGTTGACAACTGGGCAATGGCCCATCGGGCAGCACCCGAGGCGCATATGTCAGTCGAAGAGCAAGGGTTAAGGATAATGGACCGCGTCACTATCAAGGCAAGACAGAACCTGGCCCCTCACTTTGGCTTGCCGCAATACATTGATTTGTCTGGGCCTCATCCCTTCAATGACGACGGCATTTGGAAAGCCGGTAGCGTAGGGTTTCGCTGGAAAGACGACGTACCCATGCAAAATTAAGCCTGCGGCTGCCCAATCAGCGCGTCGCTTTTATCCAACACCATCGCCCTAGCCACTTTTTCTTATAAAACGTGTAAGGTTGGTACAAGAATAGCCACTGAGTGGCATCGCTGATTCAGCAACGACACGGACTGTACTATGCCGACACCAACTGAAGCACGATTAGACGCGCTGGCAAGCGAATTAAAGCGCGCGGGGATTAGCTACCAAACACTTACGCCGATGGCAGATACCGGGCTTGCTCACGATCATGTGTGGATTCACCGCGAGGGCGATGACTGGGTGGCACGGCTGCCCAAGCAAAGCCAGATGAACCTGCCACCGGAAGAAAATTTGGCGTATCAGACGGCGTGTTATGAGCGCTCAAGCCCTGGTGGACACACGCCTCAGCTTTACGACGTTCTGCCACCCAGTAACCAGCTGCCCCGTGGCGGGCTTCTGGTGGAAGCTATTCGTGGCCGTTTGGCAAAGCTACCGGAAGACCTGCCCGCCGTCGCGGAAGCGTTGGCCAGCCTGCACCGCCAACCGCTGCCTAATGAGAAAGCGCCGCTGCTTGCGCCAGCTGACCCCTGGCAGGCCATGGTCAGTGAAGTGCATCAGCAAGCCCAATGGTTAGCGGATGCCCAGCTTTCGAGCAAAGTCACTCAGCGCATCAAACAAGAGCTGGATTTACTCCCGCCTCGTTTAAATGATGTCACCCCGACGCTGATTAGCTTTGATACGCACCCCGGCAACTTTTTAATCCGTGATGATGGCCGCGCGGTACTGGTGGATTTAGAGAAGTGCCGCTACGGCCTACCGGGAATTGATCTCGCCCATACCTCGCTTTATACCTCGACCACTTGGGATATCAGCAGCCAGGCGGTGCTATCGTTAGAGGAAGTCATTCACTTCTACCGTCGCTGGCAGGCAGCCATGAGTGAAACGCCCGATACCGATACCCTGGTTGCCTGCCGCCGTGCCACTTGGCTGTGGTCATTGACCTGGTGCGCCAAGTGGCGAGCCCAACATTTGAATGCGAAAGATGCCCAGCAGCGCGGGGAGGACTGGTCGGCAGAACTCACCGACCCCGCGGTGATTGAGCACGTGCGCGACCGCGTTGAGCACTATTTATCCATGCCAGTTATTGATCACGTTCATAGCGAGCTGCAGTGTTTACAGGCCGCCTTGTAACGCTTGTCTAATTTGAAAAAACGTTAAGTGAGGTATGCGATGGCGAATAACCGCAACGGCCTAGTTGCCACGATTAGCATAACGATGTTGGCACTTGCTTTGCCTGCAGCCGCCGACCCTGCCCCCAGCAATTGGCAAGCCGTGCTAGAGGAGGCGGAAGGCCAAACCGTTTACTGGAACGCCTGGGGTGGCGATACGCGCACCAATCGTTATATCGACTGGGTAGCCGAGCAAATGCAGGCGCAGTACGATGTTGATGTAGCGCACGTAAAACTGGACGACACCGGCAGCGCGGTGGCACGGGTGCTGGCGGAAAAGCAGGCGGGCAACCATGACGACGGCAGTATTGATCTGATTTGGATCAACGGCGAGAACTTTGCCGCCATGCGCGAAAACGACCTGCTGTTTGGCCCCTTCGCCAACGCGCTGCCCAACTTTGCGCTCACCAACGCCGATGAAAATCCCGAGGTCGTTACCGACTTCACCCTCCCCACCGAGGGCTACGAGTCACCTTGGGGAAAAGCGCAGATCACCTTTTATTACGACAGCGCCCAAATGGAGACGCCTCCCCAGGATATGCAAGCACTGCTCGCGTGGGCCCAAGACAACCCCGGCCAATTTAGTTACCCGCGTATTCCTGACTTCACCGGCAGCACCTTTTTAAAGCAGGCGCTAATCGAGCTTAGCGACCAGGATGAAGCGCTTTACCAACCGGTGGAAGATGCCGACTTTGAAGCCGTGACAGAGCCTTTGTGGACCTATTTGGATGCGTTGCACCCGCATTTATGGCGCAGTGGAAGAACATTTCCCGATTCAGGCCCTAACCTGCGCACGCTGATGAGCGATGGCGAGCTAAGTTTGGCGTTTTCGTTCTACCCCACCGATGCCGCCGTGGCAGTAAAGGAGTACGAACTGCCCGAAAGCGTGCGCAGCTATGTATTGGAAGGTGGCACCCTGGGTAACGTTCACTTTGTGGCAATTCCCTATAACTCGCCGCATAAAGCCGGTGCCATGGTGCTCGCCAACTTTCTACTCTCCCCCGAAGCCCAGGCCGAAAAGCAGTCGCTAACCATGTGGGGCGACCGCAGCGTTTTGGATATCGAACAGCTAGACGCCGATGCCCAAGCGCTGTTTGAACAGGGTGAACGCCACCCTTCTGAACTGCCCGCTGACGCGCTATCAAACACCCTGCCCGAGCCGCACCCGAGTTGGATGACGGCGCTGCAAGACGCCTGGCTTGAGCGTTACGGCGTCAACTAAGCCATGCTGCGACTGGCTCCAGCGCTGATCATTACATTGCTGGTACTGCCCGTTGGGGCGGGGCTGGTAATGGTCATGCTGCCCGCGTTTGGCTACCTGCCAGTGCTTGGCGGCCACGAGGCGAGTTTAGCCCCCTGGCAGGCGCTGTTCGCACAGCCGGGGCTAGCACGCTCAGTAGCGGTCAGCTTTGCCAGCGGTTTGGTCAGTACAGCCATGGCGCTAATGATGGTGGTGCTATTTTTGGCCGCCAGCCGAGGCACTTGGTTAGACCGCGGTATTCGGCGGCTTGTCTCACCGCTGCTCGCGATTCCCCATGCGGCGATTGCCTTTGGGTTTGCCTTTTTGATTGCGCCTTCAGGCCTAGTGGCGCGGCTGCTATCCCCCTCGCTAACGGGTTGGGAGCGCCCGCCGGATGCGTTAATCGTCAATGACCCTTGGGGGCTCTCGCTAATCGCAGGGCTGGCGCTGAAAGAGATGCCCTTTCTGCTGCTGATGAGCCTGGCCGCTTTACCACAGTTACAGGTGGATAAGCGGCTGATGTTAGCGCGCTCGCTGGGCTATTCGCCCACGCTTGCCTGGTTAAAAACCGTGCTACCCTCGCTGTATCCGCTGATCCGCCTACCGGTGTATGCGGTCATTGCCTATGCGACGTCGGTAGTCGATATGGCGCTGATTCTGGGGCCTACCCTCCCCCCCACGCTCAGCGTGTCCATCTTAAGCTGGTTCAATGATCCGGATATCACCCGCCGCTTTATGGCCTCCGCGGCGGCGGTGCTGCAACTTGGCGTTACGCTCGCGGCGCTACTCTGCTGGTGGCTGCTTGAGCAGCTGACCCGCCTGCTGACGCGCAACTGGCTGACCAATGGCAGCCGCCAGCGGGGAGAAATCGCCCTGCGCATGGTGGGCCGCTCGGCATTACTGTTATCCAGTATGACGGCGCTGGCGGCCTTGGTCGGTTTAGGGCTTTTTTCGCTGGCAGGCTTTTGGCGCTTCCCTGAGTTGCTGCCGCAGATGCTGACGCTGGATCACTGGCAGCGCAGCGCGCCTATGCTCGTTAAACCACTGCTTAATACCGCGCTGATCGGCCTGGCTTCCACTGCGCTGGCCACAGCGCTGGTTTTGGCAACGCTGGAAAATGAACACCGCCAGCACCTTCAGCCCAAGCGCGCGCTGTGGCTACTTTATTTACCGCTTATAGTGCCGCAAATTGCCTTTCTATTTGGGTTAATCGTGGCGGCTGAGAGCCTGGGCATTCGCCCGCAGCTAGGTTTGGTAATCGCCGGGCACCTGCTGTTTGTGCTGCCTTATGTCTACCTTTCACTAGCCGAAGCCTATCGCCGCTTGGATCCCCGCTGGTTGCAGGTGGCGAGTTCACTCGGCGTTTCACGCAACGCTGCTTTTTGGCGAGTTCGCCTACCGCTATTATTAGCCCCGCTGTTAACGGCCTTTGCGGTAGGCTTGGCGATTAGCATTGGCCAATATTTGCCCACCCAACTACTGGGCGCGGGTCGCGTGACGACCGTGACTACCGAGGCCGTAGCGCTCGCCTCTGGCAATAACCGGCGTTTAATCGGCGTTTGGGCGTTAGTCCAGGCAGGCTTGCCGCTGATTGGCTTTATGCTGGCCCTGGCGCTACCACGCTTGTTGGGTGCCAAACGCCGTGCACTCGCCACTTAAAAGGATTTCCGTGACCGCTTTAGCTACCGCACCGCTACGCCTTGAACAAATTCGAATCGCCCTAGCGGGCCGTGCGTTATTGGCAGTGGACGCCACCATTGCGCCAGGCGAGGTACTCACGGTGATGGGCCCTTCCGGCTCGGGAAAATCCACCCTGCTGGCGTATATGGCGGGCTTTCTTGACCCAGCCTTTAGCGCTAGCGGCGGTGTCTGGCTGGGCGAGCGCAATCTGCTCAATCTGCCTGCGGAGAAGCGCGGTATCGGGCTGCTGTTCCAGGATCCATTGCTGTTTCCACACTTGAGCGTGGGCGGTAATTTGCGCTTTGGGCTGCCACGCCATAGCAATGAGAAGCGCCAGCTGGTTAGCCATGCCCTTGAGCAGGTTGGGCTAGCGGACTTTCAGTCTCGCGACCCGGCGACTCTTTCCGGCGGCCAGCAATCACGGGTTGCTTTGATGCGCCTGCTGCTCTCTACGCCTCAAGCGGTGCTGCTGGACGAGCCGTTTTCCAAGCTGGATACGGCGTTGCGCCAGGAAATGCGCGCACTGGTATTTAGCCAACTGCGTGAAGCAGGCCTGCCTGCGCTGCTGGTCACCCACGACCACGCAGATGCCAAGGCGGCAGGAGGGCAGGTCATTGAACTCGGATGAACAGGTGCCTCGCCTAAGCATCGTGATACCGATGCTAAACGAGGCCGCGGGCATTAAGGCGGTACTCGAAGCGCTGCAGCCGCTACGTGTTCAGCGCCTTCCCCCACGGGCCGAAGTGATTGTGGTGGACGGTGGCAGCAGCGATCACAGCGTTTGCCTCGCCCTGCCCCTGGCAGATCAAGTACTCAGTAGCCAGCCTGGGCGCGCGCTGCAAATGAACCTGGGTGCACGGCGTGCCAGCACGCCTGCACTGCTATTCCTTCATGCGGATACCCAACTGCCCGACGATGCTATTGAGCAAATCACCCAAGCGCTTACCCGCCACGCCTGGGGACGCTTTGCTATTAAGCTTTCAGGCCGCAGCAGCTGGCTCCCCGTGGTGAGCTGGATGATGAACCAACGCTCACGGCTTACCGGCATCGCCACCGGTGACCAGGGCATATTTATGCGCGCGAGCGCCTTCAAGGCAGTCGGTGGTTTTCCCGAGCAGCCGCTGATGGAAGACGTTGAAATCTCTAGACGGCTCAAAAAGCTCTCTTCCCCCGCCTGCCTGCGAACCAAAGTGATAAGCTCGGGCAGGCGCTGGGATGAGTTCGGCGCTGGGAAAACGATCCGCCTGATGTGGCGGCTGCGCTACCGCTACTGGCGCGGCGTTAGCGCAACCCAACTCGCTAAGGAGTATCGTAATGCCCGCTGAAACACCGCAAATGCACCTGCTCGCCAAAGCCCCGCTGCCGGGGCAGGCGAAAACGCGTTTAGCGCCATTGCTAGGTTCAGAAGGCGCCGCTAACGCCCATGCGGAGCTGGTCCGACACTGCGTCGCCAACGCCTGCAAAGCGCTGCCTGCGGAAAACATCACGCTATGGACAGCGCTTGACCACGCACACCCGCTGTTTATCGAGCTTCGTGAGGCGTTTGGTTTGACCTTAACCCCTCAGCCCAACGGCGATCTCGGCGCCCGGATTCGCTACGCACTGAACAGCACCCCAGGCCCCGCCATGCTAATGGGCAGCGACTGCCCTAGCATTAGCGCTGAACTGATTACGACCTGCGCCCGCCAACTGGCCAGCCACGACGTGGTTATTTTACCCGCCGAGGACGGCGGCTACGGTTTGATCGGCACCCAGCAAGACTACCCCAAGCTGTTTGAGGCGATCCCCTGGGGCAGCGAGCGCGTACTGAGCGAAACGCAGCAACGTATTGAAGCCCTCGGCTTAACCGCCGCTTACCCGGCTACCATTTGGGATATCGATCGCCCCGAAGACTGGCAGCGCTGGAAAGGCTTAACCGCCGCGGTGTAAGGAAACGTGCTGTTTTCACACTATTTTGGATGACTGAGCAACTTGATTGAGCAGAACGATTTTTATCACTAAGCGCTGGAGCCTACCGTGACCCGACAACGTTTGATTATTGCCGCGCTACTGCTAATCGCCATTGGGGCGTTCTTTCTAAGCGGTGCCCATCAATGGTTCACCCTGGATACGCTAAAGGCCTACCAAAGCGACTTCCAGGTGGCATTCAACCAACATCCCTGGCAGGTGGCCGGCATCTTTTTTGCCGTTTACGTGGTGATGACCGCGCTTTCGCTGCCGGGTGCAACATTGTTGACGCTGTTGGGCGGGGCGCTCTTTGGTCTCGGCTGGGGGCTACTAATCATCTCGTTTGCTAGCACCCTGGGCGCCACGCTAGCCTTTTTATTATCACGCTTTTTATTCCAAAAGCCGATTGAGAAACGCTTTCCCCGCCAGTTCGCTGCGGTGAATCGCGGCGTCGAGCGCGACGGTGCCCTCTACCTCTTTACGCTGCGTTTAGTGCCGGCCTTTCCGTTCTTTATGATCAACCTCGTCATGGGGCTAACGCGGATTAAAACCATCACCTTTTATTGGGTAAGCCAAGTAGCCATGCTCCCCGGCACGGCAATCTACGTCAACGCGGGCGGCCAGCTGGGCGAGCTAGAAAGCTTGGGCGGCATTATCTCGCCGACGCTGCTGGCGTCGTTTGCACTGCTGGCGATTTTCCCCTGGATAGCCCGACGCATTGTGTTGTTTGTGCAAAAGCGCAAAGCCTATCAAGGCTTTAGCCGCCCCCAGCAGTTTGACTACGACATCGTGGTGATCGGCGCTGGCTCGGCGGGCTTGGTCACCAGCTATATCGCCAGCGCTGTTAACGCCAAGGTGGCGCTGGTGGAAAAACACAAAATGGGCGGCGACTGTTTGAATACCGGCTGCGTGCCCTCCAAAGCGCTCATTCGCGCCGCCCGTGCCGCCCATGAGATCCGCACCGCGAATCGCTTCGGTGTCTCCTCCAGCGAACCGCAGGTCGATTTTGCCAAGGTGATGGGGCACGTCCACCAATCGATTACCGCTATCGAACCCCACGACAGCGTTGAGCGCTACACAGGCCTGGGCGTTGAGGTCTACCAGGACCACGCTACGCTGCGCTCGCCCTGGGAGATCCAGGTCGGCGACAAAACCCTCACCGCCCGGCATATCGTCTTGGCCACCGGCGCCCGGCCACGGGTGCCGGCGCTACCGGGTATCGAAATAGCCCCCGTGCTGACGTCAGAAAACCTCTGGTCGTTAACCGAATTGCCCAAGCGCCTGGTGGTGCTCGGCGGCGGCGCGATTGGCTGTGAACTGAGCCAAAGTTTTGCCCGTTTAGGCAGTCAGGTCACCCTGGTAGAAGGGGTTTCCCACCTGCTGAGCCGCGAAGATCAAGAGGTCGGCGAGCACGTAGAAGCCACCCTGGCTGGCGAAGGCGTCACGGTAATGACCAACACCCAGGCGCTGGAAGTGCTTAGCGAAGAAGAGGGCAGCTATCAACTAGCCGTCGAGCACCAGGGTGAACTCATCACACTGGCCTTTGATTATCTGCTGGTCAGCGTGGGCCGCCAAGCCAACGTGGAGGGCTTGGGGCTTGAGGCGCTGGGGATCACCACCACGCAGGCGGGCACCTTAGAGCTTAACGAGCGGCTGCAAACCCGGCTGCCCAATATCTGGGCCTGCGGTGATTTGGCTGGGCCTTACCAGCTCACTCACGCGGCGGCTCACCAAGCCTGGCACGCAGCGGTCAATGCGCTGTTTGGCGAGCTGAAAAGCTTTGCGGTGGATTACCGCTTTATGCCCGCCGTTACCTACGTACAGCCGGAAGTCGCCCGGGTTGGGCTCAACGAGAAAGAGGCGATCGATAAAGGCATTGCCTATGAAGTGACCCGCTATGCCATGAGTGAAAGCGACCGCGCAATTGCCGAAGGCGCCCGCGAGGGCTTTATTAAAGTACTCACCGTGCCCGGCCGCGATAAGATTCTCGGTGCGACCATCGTGGCCGAAAACGCCGGCGAGTGGTTAGGTGAGTTCACCATTGCCATGAAGCACGGCCTGGGCCTCAACAAGCTGCTAGGGACCATTCACCCCTACCCAACGCTTGGCGAGGCCGCCAAAGCCACGGCTGGCGTTTGGAAAAACGCCCACAAACCCGAGCGGGCGCTGGCACTATTGAAGCGTTACTTCAACTGGCGGCGCGGTGAGGGGCAATGAAGCAGCTGTTACTCATCGGCGCGGGCCATGCCCATGCCTTTGTGCTGGAAGCGTTTGCCCAACAGCCTGATGCGGGCATCGCGATTACCGTTGTTAGCGACAGTCCTTTAGCAGCTTACTCCGGCAGCGTACCGGCATGGCTGGCGGGGGAATGTACGCTGCGGGAAACGCAAATTGACGTAGCGGCACTTTGTCAGCGTGCCAATGCGCGACTTATTGTTGCACCCGTTATCGCCATTGACACCCAGGCACGTTACGTCACGCTTGCCAATGGCGAACGCATTGCGTTTGACGTCGCCTCGTTGAACATCGGCTCGACGCTAGCCAGCCCGGAACTGCACGGCGAACGCCCTCCCAAACTACTGGCTATGCGCCCGCTAAGCACGTTACACCAGCGCTGGCAGGGCCTACAAAATGACATTAGCCAACTGCCCCGCGATATCCCCCAGCGCGTTGTGGGCGTTGGCGGAGGGGCCGCTGGCTGCGAAACGCTGATGAGCGTGCTGGCCCAGCTACGCGACAAGCGTCCGGATATCGATTGGCAGGGCCATTTGCTCAGTGCGGCGGACGAACTACTCCCCGGCGCCGGTTACTTGCCACGCTGGCTAACCCAGCGAGCGCTATCACGCGCGGGCATTTGCGTGCACCAACAGGTACGTGGGCGTGCCTTAATAGACGGCGGCGTATTAACTCATTGCAACCTGCGCGTTGATGCCGATATCGTGCTGTGGGCCACTGGGGCAGTCGGCCACTACTGGTTGGCGAATACACCGCTGCCGCTGGATAAGCACCGTTTTATTCACGTTAACAACACGCTGGAAGTCCCTGGCCATCCGGGAATTTTTGCCTCTGGCGACTGCGCGGCATTAACACCGCCACTGCCTAATGCGGGAGTTTACGCGGTGCGCATGGGCCCGCACTTAGCGGCCAACCTGCGCCGTGCCTGCCACGCGGAGACGTTAACCGCTTGGCAACCGCCCAACCGCGTATTAGCACTGATTGGCACCGGCGATGGCCGCGCCATTGCCAGCCGTGGTGCCTTTGGGGTATCAGGAAAGTGGGTATGGCAATGTAAAAAGCGAATTGACGCGCGCTTTATCGCCCGCTTCAATCCGCCTTTTGAGAACTAGCCTTTTTTAAGAACTAGTTATCGCGCTTCGCGCCAGCCGCCTAACACCCGACTATCCGGGCCGAAAAAGACCAACCGATCATGGTCAATCAAATAGCGGTAGGCGGTCTCCAGCATATCGGTGACGCGCTGGGCATCGTCCATTTGCGGGCAGGCCATGCGCGTGGTTGCCAGTTCGCCAAACTCAATACGCTGGTTGTCGCCGAGTGTGACCTCGCCGCTAAAGCGGTTACAGCCATCGTGACCACTGACGTTGCCTACGTTATCAATCTCGAAAAACGGCGTTTCCGGCATCGATAGCCGCTCATTGGTGCCCACTAGCAGTAGATTCCAGCGCTGCTCAACGATAGGCCCGGAGAGCTCAGCCCCCCTTGGCCCTTCCTGCGGCGCCGCGCCTGGTCCAGGTGCGCTGCTACAGGCACTCAATAGCAGCGCGACCGAGGTAAGCCATGGCAATAAACGCCAACCTTTCATGGTCATGTTGATCCTATCCTTATGTCATGCTTACCAACGTATGCTAACCAGCCAATGCTTACCAGCTCCCGGTGTTTTCCATTGACGCCCAGGGCTCTTTTGGCGCTAGCGCATCGCCCTTTTGCAACAGCTCTACGGAGATGCCATCCGGCGATTTAACAAACGCCATGTGGCCGTCACGGGGCGGGCGATTAATCGTCACGCCGTTATCCTGTAGGTGCTGGCAAAGCGCATAGATATCATCCACCCGGTAGGCCAAATGGCCGAAATTACGCCCGCCGGTATACTCTTCCGGGTCCCAGTTATAGGTCAGCTCTAGTTCGGGGGCGGTGAGCTGGGCAGAACGTTCCTCATCATCGGGGGCGGCGAGGAAAACAAGCGTAAAGCGGCCTTTTTCATTCTCTTTACGGCGGACTTCCTTAAGACCTAGCAGGTTACAGTAAAAATGCAGTGAAGCATCCAAATCACTCACGCGGACCATGGTATGAAGATATTGCATATCGGCTCCTGATTTGCCAAAGAGTAGTAAATTTCTAGTTACTGAGTATATTCGCGGAAAATCTCAGGGGTCTGATTCTCATCGCGCCAGCTGAGCACGGCATAATCATCCACTCGGCCGGTTTCCATCCCAGGCGTGCCGTGGGGCATGCCGGGTACGCTAAGCCCTACCACGTCGGGTTGCTCTTCAAGCAGGCGCTTTATATCGCTGGCGGGCACATGGCCTTCGATCACATAGCCGTCGACCAGCGCCGTATGACAAGAGGCTAGTTCAGGCGTGACACCGTTGGCGATTTTTATCTCACGCAAATCGCCATCGCGGTGATGATTGACCTCAAACCCCTGCGCTTCCAAGTGCTCAACCCAGGCACCACAGCAGCCGCAGTTGGGGTCGCTGTGCACGTCAACCGTGGGGGCGGCGAACACTGGGAAGGCGGCAGCTAGCATTACGGCGCCTAACCATTGCTTACCTAAACAAGAATGCGACATGGAAAAACTCCTTCGACAGCACTGTACAAGAACAGATCATCGCTCTATCTTAGCTGGGTTTACCTGTCGGAGAAACCAGTGGATTCACTAACACAAGCTGCACTGGGTGCGGCCGTTGGCGGTGCCGTGCTGGGCCGACGCTTAGGCCGCAAAGCCGTGCTCCTTGGTGCCGTCCTGGGCACCCTGCCGGACCTTGATGTGGTATTGGATTACGGCGATGCGGTGGCGAATGTCACCGAGCACCGTGGTTTTAGCCACTCGCTGTTTGTGCTTTCGGGATTGGCCACGCTGCTGGCGCTGCTATGCGCCCGCTTCGCGCCCGCGCGGAACATTTCGCTACCCCGCTGGTGGGGCTTTTTTGCGCTAATACTCATTACCCACCCGTTGCTGGATGCACTGACGACTTACGGCACCCAGCTGTTTTGGCCACTGGACGTGGCTCCCGCGGCATGGCCGATTATTTTTATTATCGATCCGTTCTATACCCTGACGCTGCTCGTCGCCCTGGGGGTTGCCGTCGCCTCCAAGCGGGTGCGTCAGGCCTGCTCGTGGGGGTTAGCCGTCACCTGTGTTTATTTGCTGATAGCGGCGGGCGCCAAGACAGTGATTGAGCAGCGCCTTGACCCTGTACTGGCGAAACAAGGCCTGGAAGACGCCCCGCTACTGATACAGCCGACCCCGTTCAATATCGTGCTTTGGCGTGCCACGGTGGTTGACGGCGATCGCTATTATGAGAGCCTGATCAGCCTGTTCGATGGCGACCATGTGCCGCAACTTGAGCCGCTAATGCGTAACGCCGACTTTGAAGCGGCAGCCTTATCGAGCCTGCAAGGGCAACGCTTAGCTTGGTTTACAGGCCCCTTCCTGCGCTATGAAACGCGCCAGATGAACGGTAGAGAAACCCTGATCGCCACCGATATTCGGCTGGGTTTTCCAGGCTTTCATCCGTTTAGCTTTACCCTGGCGAGCTTAGAGAATAAGCACTGGGAACCGCTTGCCGTCAGCGAACAGGTGGAAAGCACCCGCAGTGTTCAGATGGAAACGCTATCGCGCCTCGCTGCTCGGGCCGCGGGCAACATCTCAGCCCTATGCGCTAGCGATTTTGTGGCGCAAGAGTGGTTGATCGAGCGTATTGTCTATCGTTGCTGATCTAGCGCTCCTAAGATCCACTTAGGGGGCAATACCTTGGCCACAGCCGCTATACTGCTCCCCACCATAGGTAAGCGTTACCCGCGCGGGGAAAGGCTTGCCGCTCATGTTGTCAAAACAGGCACCGGCTTCAATACGCACGCGGAAAAAAGGCGCTACGTCGGCGTTTTCAATCACTACCCTACCCGCCTCGTTATCCATCACGCTGACCATATAGGGCAATTCAACGGTCTCTGCTCCGTAATTCATCTCCATGGTCAGCGTCGGCGTATCGTTGGCTAACGCGACCGTCCAGCCAGGCTCGTTACCCTGACCAAAGAACATCACGCCGGGCTTTGCAGCTCGGGTTAAGGCGTCGCGCTGCTCGGCTTGCGAGCACTTCAGCTGACCGCGCGGCGTTTCCACGCGCGCCTTGTCACCCCGATTCCAGAAGCTGATCTCACCGTCTTGATAGCGAGCGCCACTGGCAACGACTGCTTGGGGCAGCTGCCAGGCGCCGTGCAGCGACCATAGGCGCAAATCGTTAGCATTGGTAGCGGTGACCAAGTGCTGCTGAGCGGGCTCGCAATGCCAAGCAGAAAAGCGCTGTGCCGAGCCAGGAAAAAGCGCCGAGGGCAGCAATGGCGCCCGGTTTTCCAGCGTTGTCTGATTAGCCGCGGCCATTTCTGTAGCAGGCGTCGCTGCACAGCCCGCGAGTAACGCTACCAAGCCAGTAGCCACCACTGCTCCAACGCTTTTTGTTACGCCCATGCTGTTACGCCCCCTGTTTTTAACACTGATTTTGTTAAGACCCCTGTCTTTAAAACTAATACTTTTAACGTATTCATGCGTTGTGCTTCCTGTGTGTCTGGCACCATTTCCCACGCTATCATTGGCGGTATGGCTGACGGTATTGCTTAGCTACGTTTAAAGGCTTGCAGATCTTGCGTATCAACACCGTCCACCTCCGGCGGCAAGCCCATCTCTTCGCGTTTGATTTTTACCTGCATTTTTTCTGCTAGCCGCTCGGCATCGTCGTCGGTAGTGCGTCCGTTCAGTTCCGCCAACTGGGCCATGCCCTGATGGTAGAAGGTGAGCAGATCCATTGCCGTGCGATTATCCTCTTCTACCGCTTTACGCAGTTGCGAAAGGTAACCGCTGACTTGCGACAGGTGGTGTTTAAGTTGCCAGACATAGCGTACCTCGGTCATCCAGGGGCGCTCACGCAGCGCGGCAAATAGCGCACTGGTGGCCAACAGCCCAAGTAGCACGCCTAAACCGTTCAACCACAGGCTGCTGCCGAAGGTTGAGGTGAGTAGCATGGAAAATAGCAGGCCAAAAATGATCAACTGTGCCGCCATGGCAAAGCTGATCATGCGGGCTTTGCGGCGGTAGGTCGCGGGGTCGTGATGCTCGAAGGTAAATACCATGGCCAGCCTCATCATCAAAAGAAGTGACTTATGATACGGGGCTGGACAGGCCAAACAAGTCAATGTACGACAGAAATGCTTACGCCAAGCGCTCAGCAGCCGTTTTGAGTAAGTGCTCGGTGGTTTCCCAACCCACGCAGGCGTCGGTGACCGATACGCCGTAGCGCAGCGCGCCGGGCTTGAGCGGCTGCTTGCCTTCAAATAGATGGCTCTCCAGCATCAGTGCTACCAGGTTGGCTTCGCCCGCCTGACGCTGCGCTAATACATCCAGCATTACTTCACTTTGACGGCGGTGGTCTTTACGCGCATTGGCGTGGCTACAATCGACCATTAGCCGTGGGTTTTGCCCGGCGTTGCGCAGCGCGTTAGTGGCCGCGTGAACGTGCTGGGTCTGGTAGTTGGGTTCACCATGGCCGCCGCGTAGCACAACGTGAGTGTGTGGGTTGCCCGCGGTTTGCTGGACAACAGGATGGCCTTGGGCATCTACCGCAAAACGCTGGTGCGGATGGGCCGCCGCTCCCATGGCATCGATAGCCACTTGCACATCACCGCTGGTGGCGTTTTTGAATCCCACCGCTGCCGTCAAATCGCTGGCCAACTCACGGTGCAGCTGGGATTCGGTCGTGCGCGCGCCAATCGCTACCCAGCTCAGCAAATCATCCAGGTAAGGCGCCAGCATGGGTTGTAACAGCTCGGTAGCCACCGGCAGGCCGCGCGCGGCGACAGCGTGCATCAATTCGCGAGAAAGCGCCAAACCACGCGGCACATCACCGCTGCCATCCAAACCTGGGTCGTAAGCCAGTCCTTTCCAGCCCACCGTCGTACGCGGCTTTTCAACGTAGACACGCATCACCGGCAAAATGTAATCACTCACTTCATCACTTAGCGCGGCTAGACGGTCGGCGTATTCCAACGCGGCGTCGGGGTCGTGCACAGAGCAAGGGCCAACCACGACAAGCAAGCGGTTATCGTGGCCCGTTAGTATCTGCTGTACGGCGTGGCGCTGACGGGCGACCTGCTCGCTTAGTGGGTCGCTTAACGAGATGCGTTGCCGGAGCTCGGCGGGGGTAGGCAGCCGCTTTGCAGTGGGCTCAGCCGCTGAAGGCATTAGCCGGGAAGTAGCATGGGCAGTGGTTTCAACGGTTTTATTAATAACGGGGCTAATAGGCGCATTCATGATTTATTCTCCGCAATCGTGTGACATCGTATGGCTGTGTGACCACCCAAGTGAACACGGTCGGAGGTGGCAGCTAGCACCGACCGCGCGTCGCTAAATCGCCAGCCATAGCCATAACCCACGAAGCCGGTAGCGTAAGCGTTAGTCAGTGCGCGATACATCATGATGCTGCTCCTTGATGAAATAACGATGAAACCTGTTAATGATAAAACTGCGTAGGTCCCAAAATAGCTATGCTCAAAAATGACTATGTTCAAAAATGGCTATGTTCGAAAATAGCCAGGCCCCTAAACGCCAGAAGCCCCGGCGGGGTTACCGACCGGGGCTTCTGTGCTTGCGGCAGGCAACCGAGTGGTGTGCCTGGTGGCGCGACATTAATCGTCGGCCAAGGGCACACCGTGGCTAAACCAATACCCATAAAACGCAAAGCCACTAGCCAATTCTGACTGTGGATTACCTGTATGTGGTGTGGTTAGTCGCTGCATGCCGTATTCCGTTAGGTCCTGTTAATTCCGCTGGCAATTGCTAGCCCCAGTCAATCGTCTGCAAGGGCCGCCGCAATGGCTTAATATTTTATCCTGCCTGCAAGCGGTACAAATGGCAACACTCAACCGCTAAAAGCTTGTACCCAGCCAATCGTGGCGGGTAATGCTGTCATGCTAACCAAGACTACTATGCCTAGAAAAATGGACAAAAAGCCAGATTCGTCTTTACCGCCTTCGTCGTGATGGGCCATGTTAGCCTCCTTTTTTATCACTGCGACTTATCACTACTCGGTCACCAGGGGAGTGACCACGTTTGGGGATATATTAGTTAGCCCGTGGTGCATAGGCAAATACATCAGAATACACACGGTCTAGTTTTACGCCTTTTGTTTCCAGCGCATCTAGACAGGCGTACACCATGTTGGGTGACCCCGAGATGTAAACATCGTGGGTCTCTGGAGTGATATCTGCCGTTTTCAACACCTGATCGATACGCCCTTGGTGATGGCTAATCCGCTCTCCTGCGGCTAACGGCTCTTCCAAGGGCGATTCGGTTACCGCATGAAAGCAGACATTGGCATGGGTTTGCGCCCATTGGCTGGCCAGCTGTTCCAAATAGAGATCGCGGTGGTCGCGAACGGCCCACCACAGCGAGATTTCCCGGCCGGGCTGTTCGTGTAGCACCGCTTCGATAATCGCCTTCATCTGTGAGAAACCGGTGCCGGCGGCAATTAGCAATAGCGGCCGCTGGCTTTGAAGGTCCAGCACGCATTCGCCGCCGGGCAAACGCAGGGTGAGCTGGTTGGCTACTTGCAACAGCTCGCGCAGCCGTGCGGAGTTATCCCGCTCCGGCCAGTGCTGGATATGCAGCTCAATGATGCCATCGCCACGTTCAGGGCTGGCAATCGAAAACGGCACCCAGGTCGCGTCATCTAACTTTAATTCTAAGTATTGCCCCGGCGCATGCTGCATGGCTTCAGCGCGCCCGGCTAGGGTTACGCCGAACACATCGGGGTTTAGGTTTTCAACCTCGGTGACTTGACACGTTAACGTCCTTGCACTCATGAAAGCCTCTTTTTGCAAATGGGGTCAGCGATACAGCGCATTCAGCGGCGCGGCGGCGGCAGTTCAAGGTCAATGCCCAGCGCTGCCCAGCGGTCATCCACGCGCGCTTTGACAGCCTCGTCCATCACGATGGGGGTGCCCCATTCGCGATCGGTTTCTCCTGGCCACTTGTTGGTGGCATCAAGGCCCATTTTTGAACCCAGGCCTGAGACTGGCGAGGCAAAATCGAGATAATCAATCGGCGTATTCTCGACCATTGTGGTGTCGCGCGCGGGGTCCATGCGGGTCGTGATCGCCCAAATCACGTCCTCCCAATTGCGTGCATCCACGTCGTCATCCAGCACAATCACAAACTTGGTGTACATAAATTGGCGCAAGAAGCTCCAGACCCCCATCATCACGCGTTTAGCGTGACCAGGATACTGCTTCTTCATTGTCACTACCGCCATGCGGTAAGAACAGCCTTCCGGTGGCAGGTAGAAGTCGACGATTTCAGGAAACTGCTTGCACAGAATAGGCACAAACACTTCATTCAACGCCACCCCAAGAATCGCCGGTTCATCCGGGGGACGCCCGGTGTAAGTCGAGTGGTAAATCGCATCGCGGCGCATGGTCATCCGGGTGATGGTAAATACCGGAAAGTGGTCGACCTCGTTATAGTAACCGGTGTGGTCACCAAAAGGGCCTTCCGCTGCCATGTCATCGGGGTAAATAAAGCCTTCAAGGATGATCTCGCTCGAGGCGGGCACATCCAGGTCAGCGTGGCCGCACTTGACAAGCTCAGTACGCGACCCGCGCAGCAGGCCTGCAAAAGCGTATTCCGAGAGCGAATCCGGCACCGGCGTTACCGCACCCAAAATCGTCGCTGGGTCGGCGCCTAGCGCCACTGCGACGGGGAAAGGCTCACCCGGGTGGGCTTTTTGAAATTCAAGAAAATCCAGCGCCCCGCCACGATGGGAGAGCCAGCGCATGATTAGCCGGTTCTTGCCAATCTTCTGCTGACGGTAAATCCCTAGATTCTGGCGCTTCTTGTGTGGCCCTTTGGTAATCACCAGCGGCCATGTCACTAGAGGACCTGCGTCACCCGGCCAGCAGTGCTGAATCGGCAGTAAACCAAGATCGACCTCGTCGTCTTCGTAGACTACTTCTTGCACCGGGGCTTGTTTAACGTTTTTCGGCCCCATGCTGAGCACTTGCTTGAAGATCGGCAGCTTGTCCCAGGCATCTTTTAAGCCTTTCGGCGGATCGGGTTCTTTGAGAAACGCCAATAGCTTACCGACTTCTCTTAGCGCTTCTACCGAGTCTTGACCCATGCCCAGCGCCACCCGTTTGGGGGTACCAAACAGGTTGCCTAGCAGCGGCATGTCGTGGCCTTTGACGTTTTCAAACAGCAACGCTGGGCCACCGGCACGCAGGGTGCGGTCGCAAATCTCGGTGATTTCCAGGTAAGGATCGACTTCGACGGAAATACGCTTGAGTTCGCCCTGCGCTTCAAGCGCCGCGATGAACTCGCGCAAGTCTTTATACTTCAAGGCACGCTCCCTGGCTGGCGAATGCGCCGCGCTAGCGGCGCTTCATCGCTTCAAAGAACTCAAGATTGGTCTTGGTATCTTTCAGACGGTCAATCAGGAATTCGGTGGCGGCGGTGTCTTCCATCGGATTGAGCAGCTTACGCAGAATCCACATACGCTGCATTTCCTCTTCGGAGGCCAGCAGGTCTTCACGCCGGGTACCACTGCGGCGAATATTAATCGCCGGGAAGACGCGCCGCTCAGCCAGTTTGCGGTCCAAGTGGGCTTCCATATTACCGGTACCCTTGAACTCTTCGAAGATCACTTCGTCCATCTTCGAGCCGGTATCCACCAGCGCCGTGGCGATAATCGTCAGGCTGCCGCCCTCTTCGATATTACGCGCCGCGCCGAAGAAGCGCTTGGGCTTTTCAAGGGCGTGGGCATCGACACCACCGGTGAGTACTTTGCCGGAGCTGGGTACCACGGTGTTGTAAGCACGCGCTAGGCGGGTAATCGAGTCGAGCAGGATGACCACGTCTTTTTTGTGTTCAACCAACCGTTTGGCTTTCTCGATGACCATTTCAGCGACTTGCACGTGACGCGCAGGCGGCTCATCGAAGGTCGACGCCACCACTTCGCCACGCACGGTGCGCGACATTTCGGTGACTTCCTCAGGGCGCTCATCGATCAGCAGTACAATCAGATGACACTCTGGGTTGTTGCGTGTAATGGAGGTCGCGATGTTTTGCAACATCAGCGTTTTACCCGCCTTGGGCGGCGACACCAGCAGACCACGTTGGCCTTTACCAATCGGCGCGGTTAGATCGATGATCCGCGCGGTAAGGTCTTCCGTGGAGCCGTTGCCGATCTCCATACGCATGCGATCGTCTGGGAACAGCGGCGTTAAGTTCTCAAACAGAATCTTGTGCTTGGCATTTTCCGGACGGTCAAAGTTAATTTGACTGACCTTCAGCAGGGCGAAATAACGCTCCCCCTCCTTCGGCGGGCGGATTTTGCCTGAAATGGAATCACCCTTGCGCAGATTGAAACGACGAATCTGCGAAGGCGAAATATAAATATCGTCCGGGCCAGCGAGATAGGAACTATCAGCGCTACGCAGGAAGCCGAAGCCATCCTGAAGAATTTCCAGCACACCGTCGCCGTAAATATCCTCGCCACTTTTGGCATGCTTTTTGAGGATGGCGAAAATGATGTCCTGCTTGCGCGAACGGGCTAAGTTATCGATACCCATTTCACGGGCGATATCGAGAAGCTCGGGGACGGTTTTTTGCTTGAGTTCAGTGAGATTCATCGGTGTGTTAGAAAGTTGCTCATGGAAGCTAGGCGCCAGGCGCCGGGAGTAAGACAGGAGGCGTGAAAGTGACGCCGTGTGATGCGTTCAGATCCCGGTAAAGGCACGCGCTCGAAGGTGAAAGGAACTACGTTGGACTCAGCTAACGATGCTATTGCCGGTCGTT
The DNA here is from genome assembly GCF_033052795.2 of Halovibrio sp. HP20-59. NCBI lineage: Bacteria > Pseudomonadati > Pseudomonadota > Gammaproteobacteria > Oceanospirillales > Halomonadaceae > Halovibrio > Halovibrio sp. HP20-59. The sequence continues at coordinate 169,066 of NZ_JAWJUW020000006.1, read as the reverse complement.
ATCAAGACTCAACTCGAGGGTGCTGACACTTGTTAAAGCTGGCTCGCACAGGAGAGTGGCTAAACCAGTGGGTTATCTGACGACTTGGAAATCTGGCTGACGCTAACAAGGTGAATAACGTCTGGGGTGACCAAGGTGCCGTGCTTGAACAACGTATGCGAAATGACTTGTGGTACAGCTTAAGACAAATCGAACCACAACGCTGAGCTTGTGGACACGCTAAATAACTAGGTCATATCAAGCCAGTAGCCCGATGTTAGTCAAGCAACGCGACAAACGCAAGCCTTTGGTAATTGACAATAGATAAAGGTCACCGCAACCTTGGCACAGCCAACACGAAGGATAGCTCATGCCCAAGGACCTTTCGCTCCCCATTGCCGACGCCAACGCTGAGATTGATAGCAGTGCCCCGCAGCGCTTCGCCGCCATTGACCTGGGCTCGAACAGCTTTCACCTACTGGTGGCCAACTACCAACACGAGCGCCTCCAAGTGGTGGCTCGCCTAGGCGAAAAAGTACAGTTGGCGGCGGGGTTAGACGACAACGGCCTGCTCAGCGAAGACGCCATGCAGCGCGCATTGGACTGCCTGGGCCGCTTTGCGCCGTTTTTAAGCGACATTACCAATGCCAATTTGCGCATTGTGGGCACCAACGCGCTTCGCGATGCCGACAATAGCCAAACCTTTATCGAGCGTGCCGAGGCTCAGCTAGGGCACGCCATTGAGATTATTGCCGGCCGCGAAGAAGCTCGACTAATTTACCTGGGCGCAGCCCACGCCCTGGCCGAAAATGGTCGCCGATTAATCGTCGATATTGGCGGCGGCTCAACCGAATTTATCATCGGTGAAGCCTTTGAGCCCAAAGCGCTGGAAAGCCTGCGCATGGGTTGCGTGACCTTTTCACGGCGCTTTTTCCCCGATGGTGAGTTAAGCGAGAAGCGCATGCGCCGAGCCGAGTTAGCCGCCCTTTCCGAGCTCGCCAATATTCAGCGACCTTATCAACGCCTAGGCTGGGATGACCCGGTCGGCTCTAGTGGCACCATCAAAGCAGCGGCTAGTGTATTACATGCTTACGGTGACACCCCACATGAAGGCGTGATTACCCAAAGTGGTCTAAAGAAACTGCGTGAGCGGCTGATTAAGTGTAAACAGCTGGATAAAGTCGAACTAGATGGGCTTAAAGCCGACCGCGCTAAAGTCTTTCCGGCGGGGATTGCCATCCTGGGGGCGATTTTTGAAGCCTTTGACTTAACCCAGATGCGCTTTGCCGACGGCGCCCTGCGCGAAGGCGTGCTCTACGACATGGCTGGGCGTAATACCGCTGAGGATTCGCGCTCGAAAAGCCTGGAGTCGTTAAAGCGCACCTACGATGTGGATACCCGCCAAGGAGCCAACGTCGCCGACACTGCGGAGCGCCTATTTCACCAGGTACGCCAAGCTTGGTCGCTAAACCTTGATCAAGCACGCTATTTACAATGGGCCAGCCACGTACATGAAATCGGCCTGGCCATCTCGCATAGCCAGTTTCATCGCCATGGCGCCTACCTGCTGGAGTACTCGGATCTCGCTGGTTTTTCACGCCCTGAACAGCGTCAGCTGGCGTTTTTAGTGCGCGCTCATCGACGCAAGTTTCCGCTCAAAGAGTGGCAGACGCTGCCTAAAGCCCAGCAGGAGATCACTTCAAAGCTCGCGCGCCTACTGCGTTTAGCCGTGCTGCTCAATCATTCGCGGCCGGAAACTGCCCCTCCACTCCCAGCGATAAGCGCCGACGCCGACAGTCTAACGATTACCCTGACCAACGGCGATGAACCTACCCTGTTGAGCACCGATTTGGAGCAGGAGCAGGCCTATATGCAAGCGGCAGGTTTTAAGCTGACGATTAAGCAGGCGACGCCTGGCGAGTAAACACCACACCCTCGGCCTGACACAGCAGCTGGGCAGGGGGACGGACTACCCCAATACACGCATCCGCTTGACTAATGACCACCAGCCGCCCGCGCTCCCAAGGCGGCACCTCGGCCTCTTGCAGCAGCCGCTTGAGGTCACGTCGCCCCCGACCCACCAGTTGCATGACTTCGCCCCCCTGTCGCCAGGTCACCTGTAGCCGTTGCGTGGACCGAAAATCTTGCGTGCCTGCTTGAGACGGCGCCACCTGCCAGCCTAACGGCCCTAGCGGGGTCTCAAGTGGCGCTTGGCCGTCCCAGCTAACCGACCAGGGTGGTAGCGTTTGCAGCGGCGCCATCAGATAGAGCCGCTGGCGCCATAGGCGCGCTTGAGCGCCCGGCCACTCAACGCATACCTCAGCATCCGCCTTGGCTGTGAGTTGATCCAGTAGGCTTTCCAGGCGCTTTTGCGGCGGCGTTGGCAAGCTTTCCTGATGACAATAGGTTCGCACCAGCAACCGCTGCCGTGGGCGGGAGAATTCGCCCAGCGCAGTCGCGTCGATGTATTGGCTATTGACTAGTAAGGTTTGCAGTTCTTCTTGAGCGTATTCGCCCAGCAACGTATCGGTTTCGCTGGCATGTTCTGTGCTGTTCGCCAAGGCGGCGGCAGCGGCCGGCCAGCGTTCCCGGATCGCTGGCAGCACCCGGTGGCGCAGGCGGTTGCGATCAAGGCGAATATCGCTATTGGTGGGGTCATCGCACCAGGTGAGAGCTAACGAATGCGCTGCGGCTTCCAGCTGCGCTCGATTGACGCTCAGCCACGGGCGCATCAAGGTAATGCCGTGAGCCTCACGCCGAAAAGGCATGCCCGCCAGGCCGCGCAACCCACTGCCGCGCAGGGCGGCCAGCAGAAAGGTTTCCGCCTGATCGTCCTGGTGCTGAGCCAGCCACAGCGCATCGCCAGGCGGAACGGTGGCAAAAAAAGCCTCATAGCGAGCGTTGCGCGCCGCGCCTTCAATGCCATCGCCCTGTGTATCTACCGCCACATTGACCACTGTCAGCGGCACGTTAAAACGCTCACACAGCATGCGACAGTGCCGCTCAAACGTCTGCGCTGCAGCCTGTAGGCCGTGATTGATATGAACAGCGCGCAGGGGTCGGTCTGCTTGCTTGCAGACGTCTGCGCTTAACGCCAGCAGCAGGCAGGAATCCAAGCCGCCAGAGAGCGCTATCCAAACAGCACGCCCTGGCGGGGTTTCCGCCAGGGCGTCGTTGAGCAGGCCTTGGAGTCTACTAAGCAGTAGGGGCGCCATAGCTCATTAAACGCTTATAGCGACGCTCTAGCAGCGCATCGGTGTCCATCGTTTGCAAACGTTCAAGGCTCGCTGACAAGGCTTCTTTAACCCGCTCAGCGGTGGTTAACGGATGGCGATGGGACCCGCCAAGCGGCTCTTTGATCAGCGAATCGACAAAACCCAGCTCTTTTAAGCGTTCGGCGGTAATACCCATGGCTTGGGCCGCTTCGGAGGCTTTTTCAGCGCTTTTCCACAGAATCGAGGCGCAGCCTTCCGGCGAAATCACTGAGTAGGTGGAGTACTGCAGCATTTGCAGTTCGTCGCATACGCCAATGGCGAGCGCGCCACCAGAACCGCCTTCTCCCACCACCGTCGAAATAATCGGCGTTTTTAGACGCGACATCACCGCTAGATTGTAGGCAATGGCCTCTGACTGACCGCGTTCTTCGGCGTCGATGCCTGGGTAAGCGCCCGGCGTGTCAATAAATGTCAGCACCGGCATTTTAAAACGCTCAGCCATTTCCATCAGGCGGCACGCTTTGCGATAACCTTCAGGTCGGGGCATACCGAAGTTGCGACGCACTTTCTCTTTAACGTCGCGGCCTTTCTGGTGGCCGATCACCATCACCGGCGCATCGTTCAACCGTGCGATCCCGCCTACTAGCGCGGCATCATCGGCAAAATTGCGGTCACCGTGCAGCTCGTCAAAATCGCTGAAGACGTGTTCAAGGTAGTCCAGCGTGTAAGGACGCTGAGGGTGTCGTGATATCTGAGAAACCTGCCAGGGAGTCAAATCCTTGAAGATCGATTCCGTCAGCTTGCGGCTCTTCTCTTCCAGCCGAGCAATCTCGTCGGAAAGGTTGACTTGGCTATCGGAGCTGACTAACCGCAGCTCCTCAATTTTTGCCTGAAGTTCGGCAATCGGCTGTTCAAAATCGAGATAATTAGGATTCATCGGCTCTGCCTGTAAGCTGCCTGTCAAAAACAAGCCTGATCAAAATAAGTATTATCGCACCATAACCCTGTCACGCAAGGTAAGTGCCCTTCTGTCACACTTTATCGATAGCGTAGCTGTACGCCTGTCTGGCCCTGGACATCCCGCAACGCCAGCAGTAAGTCGTCACTCGGTGCGACTTTCCACTCATCGGCAAGTTCCAGCCACGCCACCGCTGATGGATGACGATACTGCAAACGCACCGGCAACCCCATCTCATCGCGGTAAGGAGACAAACTATCGCGCAGGCTCTCAATTAAGCGCCCATTAATCTGCCCGGCATCAAGTGCCAGCTCCACGGCTTGGCCGTAGCGAACGCGCGCTGTCACCATCGGTGTGACGTCTTTACCGCGCAGCCGCAGGCCGCCGGAAAACTCATCGCTGGAGACCTCACCTTCTACGATGAGCACCTGATCAGCCTCAATCTGACCGCGCAGCTGCTCGAATAGCTCCCCAAACAGCGATGCTTCAATACGTCCGGTGCGGTCATCCAAGGTGATAAACGCCATGGTGTCGCCACGCTTGGACTTCATGGTGCGCACGCCGACCACCAGCCCAGCAACACGCTGAGGGTCGCGGGAGGGTTTTAAATCGCTGATCCGCGTGGAGACAAAACGTTTTAGCTCCCGCTCGTACTCGTCAATCGGATGCCCCGTAAGGTAAAGCCCCAGGGTATCTTTCTCGCCGGACAGCCGTTCGCGGTCAGTCCACGCCCGGGCGTTCATGTACTCAGCGTAAACGTTGCTGTCACTTTCATCGGCCGCGGCGAACGCATCGCCAAACATATCCAGCATACCCAGGTTTTGATTGGTGTGGTTCTGCGCAGCAGCTTTTAGCGCATCTTCCATTGCCGCGAAAAGCACCGCGCGATTAGGGCCTAGGGTATCCAGTGCACCAGAGCGAATCAGCGCTTCCAGCGTGCGTTTATTCATCCTTTTGGGATCAATACGCCGGCAGAAATCGAAGATATCGTTGAAAGGGCCATCTGCCTCGCGGGCGTCGACAATGGCGCCAATCGGGCCTTCGCCCACACCACGAATCGCACCCAGGCCATAAACTACGCGGGCATCGGTATCGACGGTGAACTTGTAGCCACCCACGTTGACGTCCGGCGGCGTCACGGTGAGCTTGAGGTGGCGGCACTCCTCAATCAGCGGTACCACTTTATCCAGATTGTCCATTTCCGTGGACAACACAGCGGCCATAAAAGGCCCCGGATAGTGGGCTTTCAGCCAGGCGGTTTGGTAAGACACCAGGGCGTAGGCGGCAGAGTGCGATTTGTTAAAGCCGTAACCGGCGAATTTCTCTACCAGGTCAAAGATGTTACCGGCTAAGTCTTTATCGATACCGTTAGCAGCACAGCCCTCCATAAAGCCGTCGCGCTGCTTGGCCATCTCTTCGGGCTTTTTCTTACCCATCGCGCGGCGCAGCATATCCGCCTGGCCAAGGCTGTAGCCCGCCATGACCTGAGCGATCTGCATGACCTGCTCTTGGTAAAGGATGATGCCGTAGGTGGGCGCCAGCACCGGCTTCAACAGCTCGTGCTGGTAATCCGGGTGTGGATAAGATACTTCGGCCCGGCCGTGCTTACGGTTGATAAAGTCATCCACCATGCCCGACTGCAACGGGCCAGGGCGGAACAGGGCCACCAGGGCGATCATATCGTCCAGGGAGTCGGGCAGCAGACGCTTGATCAGCTCTTTCATGCCGCGGGATTCGAGCTGGAAGACCGCCGTGGTTTCGGCGCGTTTGAGCATCTCAAAGGTCGGTGCGTCGTCCAACGGAATGGCGTCGATATTGAGCGGCCCCTGGCCGTTCACATCGCGCACCTTGTCGACCATTTCCAGCGCCCAGTCGATAATCGTCAGCGTCCGCAGGCCCAGAAAGTCGAACTTGACCAGTCCGGCTTCTTCGATATCGTTTTTGTCGAACTGAACCATCAAGCCGGAGCCGTCTTCATCGCAAAGAAGCGGTGAAAAATCGGTCAGTTTAGTGGGCGCTATGACCACGCCGCCCGCGTGCTTGCCGGTGCCCCGCGTAGTGCCCTCAAGCTTTAGGGCCATCTCCCAGATCTCTTCGGCTTCTTCGTCGTTGCCGATAAACTCTTTGAGCGCGGGCTCCTGCTCAATGGCCTTGGCCAGGGTCATGCCGACTTCAAAGGGAATCAGCTTGGAGAGCTTGTCGCCCAGCGAGTAGGGCCTACCCTGGGCACGCGCCACATCGCGCACCACAGCCTTCGCCGCCATGGTGCCAAAGGTGACAATCTGGGAGACCGCATTACGGCCGTAGCGCTCGGCGACATAATCGATCACTTTATCGCGCTTTTCCATGCAGAAATCGACGTCAAAGTCGGGCATGGAGACACGTTCAGGGTTCAAAAAGCGCTCGAACAGCAGGTCGTAGCCAATCGGGTCTAGGTCAGTGATCTTTTGCGCGTAGGCCACCAACGAGCCGGCACCGGAACCGCGCCCTGGGCCTACCGGCACGTTGTTGTCCTTGGCCCACTGGATAAAGTCCATCACGATCAGGAAGTAGCCAGGGAAACCCATCTGGATGATAACGTTGAGCTCGAACTCCAGCCGGTCGCGGTAGCGCTGGTCGATCGCCTGGTACTCTTCACTGTCACGGGGGTAACGTTCAGCAGGAAACAGAAAATCGAGCCGATCCGTTAGGCCATCGTGGGAAACCTTGCGGAAAAACTCATCCTGGGTCATCCCTTCTGGAATGCCGAACTCGGGCAGGAATATCTCCCCCAGGCGCACGTTGACGCTACAGCGCTCGGCAATCATTACGCTGTTTTCAAGCGCCTCAGGGATATCCGCGAACAGCTCGGCCATCTCCTCAGGGCTTTTCAGGTATTGCTCTTCGGTGTAGCGGCGCTCGCGGCGCGGGTCGTCCAGTGCTTTACCTTCGCCGATGGCGACGCGGGTTTCGTGCGCCCAATAGTCGTCACGCTCAAGAAAGCGCACGTCATTGGTCGCCACCACCGGCGTGCCTGTTTCAATGGCCAACTTAACACTGGCGTGCACGCAACTCTCTTCAAGGGGGCGGCCGGTACGAATCAGCTCAAGATAGAACCGATCCGGGAAGGCCCGTTGCCATTCCTCAAGCAGTGTTGTCGCTTCATGCTCGTGCTCTGAGAGCAAGTGGCGGCCTATCTCGCCCTCGCGCCCACCCGACAGCGCTATGAGGCCTGCGCTTTGGTCCATGACCCACTGCTTGTCGAGAATTGCCCGGCCCTGGCGCTGGCCGTCGGTCCAGCCTTTGGAAATCAGCTCGGTAAGGTTGCGATAGCCCACATCGTTCATCGCTAGCAGCGTGAGCCGGTAAGGGTGCGATTCGTCGTGGGGATTGTGCAGCCATAAATCGCTGCCGATAATCGGCTTTAAGCCCGCCCCCTGGGCAGCTTTATAAAACTTCACTAGACCAAAGAGATTAGCTTCATCGGTCAGCGCCAGCGCCGGCATCGCCCGCTCAGCGGTGGTACTGACCAGCGACTTTAGCTTCACAAGGCCATCAACCAGGGAGTATTCACTGTGCAAACGTAAATGAACGAACGGAACCGTCATGGGACTCTCAGCAAAACGCTAGGTGAAGAAAAATACGTTACAGCAGCGCCAACTGACGCTGCACAGGCGCGAAGCTACGGCGATGTTCGGCAAGGGGTCCGTGAGCCGCGAGCGCCGTCAGGTGCTCTTTGGTCGGATAGCCTTTATGGCGCGCAAACCCATATTCAGGATAGCACTCATCCAGGGCGACCATCTGGGAATCGCGGGCGACTTTGGCCAAAATCGACGCGGCGGCAATAGCGCAGTGGCGTGAATCGCCCTTCACCACGGCCTGGCCAGGCAGCTGATGTCCAGGCAGTTTATTGCCATCCACAAGGAGGTACTCTGCCGCCGGTGCCAGCGCATCAATGGCGCGACGCATGGCCAAGTGGGTGGCGTGGTAAATATTCAGTGCGTCCACTTCAGCGGCACTGGCTTCTGCCACAGCAAAAGCTAACGCCCGCTCGCGAATCTGACTATCCAGCGCTTCACGTTTGCGCGCCGTCAATTTTTTTGAATCGGTAAGACCGTCAATGGACCTAAGTGGGTCGAGAATTACCGCCGCAGCCACCACGCTGCCTATCAGCGGCCCGCGGCCCACCTCATCGACCCCCGCGAGCCGCTCGCCAACGTAAGCAATTTCTAACGTCGGAAAATCCTTATGCTCAATCAGCCACTGCTCTGTCGACCCGCTTTTAAGCACCATCAACATCCTCCAGCGGCTGACCTGCGGCCAGTAAGCCAATCGCCTCTGCAGCGCGACGGCTGGCGTTGCGCTGCAGCGTAGCGTGCATCTCGGCAAAGCGCGCTTCCAGAGCATGGCGGCGTGGCTCGTCTTCCAGCATAGTGCTTAGCTGGTCGGCAATCACCTCCGGCGAGGCGGCGTCTTGAATCAGTTCAGGCACCAGGGTTTCTTGCGCGATCAAGTTGGGCAAGGATACCCACTGAGTTTTCACCATTCGCTTGGCCAGCCAATGCGTCATCGGGGCCATTTTATAGGCCACCAGCATGCTGCGATGACACAGCATGGCTTCCAGCGCGGCGGTCCCCGAGGCCAGCAGTACAATATTGCTGGCCACCATCGCTTCGCGGGCTTGGCCATCCAGCAGTGTTATACGCTCCGCCAGCAGCGGGTAATTGGCAAGCAGTGCGCTGATTTCCCGGCGGCGATCAGCGGTCGCGGCAGGGACCACCACTTGCAGCGTGGGGTGGTGCTGGCAGAGCTGTTCGGCGGCGGCGAGAAAGGTCGCGCCCAAAAAACGAATTTCATTGGCCCGGGAGCCGGGCAACAGCGCCAACACTTGGCTATCCGATGCTAGTCCCAGCGTCTGGCGGGTGGCAGCACGGTCATTTTCCAGCGGCATTTCGTCGGCCAAGGGGTGGCCCACAAAGGCGACGGGGACACGGTGTTCGCGATAAAAGGCAGCTTCAAAAGGCAGCAGTGTTAGCATACCGTTAACTGACTTGGCGATGCCTTTTACCCGCCCTTGACGCCACGCCCATACGGAAGGGCTTACGTAGTGGGCGGTGGTAATGCCCGCTTCACACAGCTGGCGCTCCAGGCCTAAATTGAAGTCAGGCGCATCGATGCCGAGCATAATATCCGGCTGCCAGGCCAATGATTCGGCTTTTAGGGTGCGCCTTACACGGATCAGTTCGGGGAGGTGCTTCAGCACTTCAACCAACCCCATCACCGCGAGGGTCTCTAAAGGAAAGCGGCTCTGCATACCCTCCGCCTGCATACGCGGCCCGCCGATGCCACGGAACTCGACGGTAGGGTGGCGTGCTTTGAGTTCACGCATTAGGCCCGCGCCAAGAATATCACCGGAAAGCTCTCCGGCCACGAGATAAACGCGTTGCAGAGTCATAAGGTGATTAGCATCGGTTAGCGGGTGATACCGCGGGTCGAACGCTCAATGGAGGCGGCAAAGAGTTCAACCTCAGGCAGTTCAAAGCGGCTGCGCATTTCGGCAAGCGCCTGTTCAGTGGTCAGCCCTTGGCGATAGACCATTTTATAAGCGGCGGTGAGCGCACTGATTGCTTCGCGGCTAAAGCCTCGCCGCTTTAAACCCACTAGGTTAAGTCCCCGCGCTTCGGCAGGGTTGCCATTAATCATGATATAGGCAGGCGTATCTTTGGTGATAATCGAGCCACCTCCAGCCATGGCATGATCGCCGAAATGACAAAACTGATGCACCGCCGCCAGGCCGCCCAGGATGACGTGATCGCCGACCGTCACATGGCCCGCCAGGGTGACCTGATTGGCCAGGATACAGTCGTTACCAATCAAACAGTCATGGCCAACGTGCACATAGGCCATCAACAGGTTTCGCGAACCGATGGTGGTTTCGCTGCGGTCCTGAACAGTACCTCGGTGAATCGTAGCGCCTTCGCGGATGACATTATCGTCACCCATCACTAGCCGCGTCGGCTCGCCAGCGTATTTCTTGTCCTGACAGTCTTCGCCCACCGAGGCAAATTGAAAGATACGCGTACGCTTACCCAGCGTAGTAGGGCCTTTAACCACCACGTGCGGGCCAATGACCGAGCCCGCCCCAATGGTGACGTCGGGGCCAATGATACTAAAAGGGCCTACCTCAACGTCGTCGGAAAGGCGCGCCGTCGAGTCGACCAGAGCAGTAGGATGTATCAAGCCACCTTCCTCTCAGCACAAATAATTTCCGCTTCACAAGCCAGTTCACCATCAACACTGGCGCGGCAGGCAAACTTCCAAATACCGCGCTTACCTTTAATCACGTCGGCTTCCAATGTGAGCTTGTCACCGGGCATCACCGGACGTTTGAAACGCACTTTGTCGCTACCAACCAGATAGTAGACGTAGCCATCGGCAGGCAATTTATTGACCGTTTTAAAACCAAGAATGCCACATACCTGGGCCAGGGCTTCAATGACCAGCACGCCGGGCATAATCGGATGATGGGGAAAATGGCCGTTGAAGAAAGGCTCGTTAATACTAACGTTCTTATACGCAACAATGGACTCGCCAATGGCAAGCTGCGTTACTCGGTCCACCAGCAAAAATGGGTAGCGGTGGGGCAAGTACTCGCGAATTTCATTGATATCCATAACCATTGTAGCGACCTCTAAAATGACAAAAACCCTGGAACTCTTGAAGAGAGTCAGGCAAACCCAGCACGCCAGCGGGTAAAAGGCAGTGGATTATAACGTGTTGCTAGTTAGCCTCAAGCCGAGGGGATTATTTTCATTCAGCATGCATTAATCGCGCTGTTTTTTTTTCTAATCTTGCCAAGCGCTTAGCGATGTCATCAAGCTGTTTAAAACGTACTGCGTTTTTTCGCCACTGGTTATTAGCCATGGCACCGGTCCCCGAGGAGTAAATTCCAGGCGCATGGATTGAGTTAGTGACTAAACTCATTCCCGTCACCTGAACACCATCGCAGATGGTTAGATGACCGGACAAGCCTGCGCCGCCACCCAGCATACAGTGCTTGCCGACCTTAGTAGAACCGGCGATACCTACACAGCCCGCCAAGGCACTGTGATCACCGATAGTGACGTTGTGGGCAATTTGCACCTGACTATCAATTTTAACGTCATCGCCAATCACCGTATCCCCCAGCGCACCACGGTCGATGCTGGAGCAGCTGCCCACTTCAACATCATCCCCCAGCACAACGCCACCGAGCTGGGCAATTTTATGCCAGCCAGCACCGTCGTGGGCGAAACCAAAGCCATCGCCGCCGATGACACAGCCGCTTTGCAGGATCCCTCTTTTGCCTACCACTACGCCATGGCACACAGTGACATTGGCATGCAGACGTGTTGCTTCACCGATAATACTGTCAGCCCCGATCACGCAGCCAGCCCCCACCACGACACGGTCACCCAACACGACACCCGCTTCTATCACGGCGTGCGCTTGAATGCTGACATCGGCGCCTAACTGAGCGTCTTCGGCCACAACCGCTGTGGGGTGGATGCCAACAATATCTCTTACTGGCAGCGGGTCGAATAGCTGCGACAGCTGGGCATAGCCCAGATAGGGATTTTCGATTTCCAGGCGTGGCACTGGGCAGTGTTTGCCATGCTCGGGGTGCAGCAACACCGCTGCTGCCTTGGTTGTCGCCAAATCTTTCAGGTAGGCCCGATTGGCCAGGAAAGCCACTTGGTCCGGCTGCGCATCTTTCAGCGTTGCCAGGCCGCGGATCGGCTGCTGTGTATTGCCGCTGAAAACGATGCCTAAATGATGCGCAATGTCGGCAAGGGTAAGCTGATAAGAAGTTTGCGTCATGGGAACCCAGGGAAGCATTGGTGAGGCTAAGCCACACCCGTCGTCGTTTAAATTTAGTTCAGGGTATCAAATATCTGGGTCACTTCGTCGGTCACATTGGGTAGGTCGACCCCGGAGTGCAGCACCCCTTGAGGCTCTACAAGCACGTCAATACCATGACGCTCCAGCACCTGTTCAACCGCTCGCTCCAGCTTAGGCTCGGCACCTTCCAGGAACTGCTGCTCAGAACGCTGCTGCGCCTGCATGACTTCTTGACGAAGTCGTTCAAAGCGACTGCCTTTTTCTTGCAATTCGCTAATCAGCGACTCGCGCTGTGACTGCGCCATCGTCTCGCCTTCGTTCTGCAAGCGCTGTTGTAGCTGCTGAAGCTCATTGCCCAGATTCTGCACTTCACGCTGCTGATTACCAACTTGCCCTTCCAGCCTACTTAACGACTCCTGGGCGGACTGGGTATTCATCAGCGCTGCACGCCAGTCAAGTACCGCCACTTCCGCTGCGTGAGCAGGCAAAATCATCGCCGCTAACAGACATACAGCCGCTGTCAGTTTACGCATTTTATTAACTCCTTAGGTCACGCCAGCCGCGCACCGCCATGGTACGCGATCTAGCCAAATTAGAACGGCTGTCCTTTAGAACGACTGCCCCAATGAGAACTGGAAGAACTGAGTATCGTCACCACTCTCATCGTTCAAGGGCTCGGCAACGCTGAACGTCAGCGGGCCCACGGGCGTTAGCCAAGACAGGCCGATACCGGCGCTATAGCGCAAATTGCCTAAGTCAACTCCCGAATCACACCGCTGTCGGCTTGCATCTTCATCAAGCACATCGTAGCAAGAGCTTAAGAAGGTGTTACCACCGTCCAAAAACAGCGATGTTTGTAGCGAGCGCTGATCTTCAATAAACGGCAGCGGGAAAATGATCTCGGCGCTGCCTTCGATAGAGACGTTACCACCGAGGGTACGATCACGGCCGCCTTCGCGGGCTGGCGTGGTGCGCTGACCCAATGTATTGGAGGTAAAGCCACGTACCGAGCCTAAACCACCGGCGTAGAAGTTTTCATAGAAGGGGTACGGATCATTGCCGCCCAGCGTATCGGCATAGCCGACATTGCCGGTAAATTTGAACGCCCAGGACTCATCATCGTTGATCGGGAACAGCTGCTGGGCCCGCGCGCGCAGCTTGTAGTATTCCGCATCGCTGCCTGGCACACCGGTTTCCAGCGATAGACGCTGATAGCTGCCGTCTGTGGGCATGATGCCCCGGTTAAGGTTATTACGGGTCCAGCTAGCGGTGAGCTTCAGGCTTTGCGCATCTTCACCCTGATCTTCTACATAGCGGCGGATCTCTGAAGCCGTATCGTTGTAAGTTTTGATCGATAGGTCTTCGATACTAGCACCAAAATTTAGTCGCGATAGCTCGCTGATCGGATACCCGAAGTTGATACCGGCACCATAGGCATCCGTGGAGTAGGTGGAGATATCCGAATCGGCATAGTCGGTCTCGCGGTAGAACAGATTATAACCGCGAGAAATACCATCGAGCGTCCAGTAGGGGTCGGTGAAACCAAAGTTGACGCTGGTAAAGGTATCGCTGCGCTGAGCGCCTATGTTGACGCGATTACCCGTACCGAGGAAGTTGTTTTGCGAAAGGCCCACGCCGTAAATCACCCCAGCACTCTGAGAGAAACCTACGCTTGCGGAAACCGAGCCGGAAGGCTGCTCTTCAACGTTGTAGGTGACGTCCAGCAGGTTGGGTTCACCTGGAACAGGCTGGGTATCCACTTCGACCTGACTAAAGAAGCCCAGGCGCTCTAAACGCTGGCGCGACTGCGTGATGGCGTCAGTAGAGGCGGGGGCGCCTTCCAACTGGGTCATTTCACGGCGCAACACTTCGTCCTGGGTCGTGGTATTACCAAAGAATTCGATACGCCGCACATAGGCACGATTACCAGGGTCAACGGCAATCACTAGATCGACGGTTTCGCCGTCATTGGCGATTTCAGGCATGCCCTGCACATCGGCGAAGGCAAAGCCTTCTGCGCCAAGACGTTGACGCAGGGCTTCGGTTGAGGTGTTGACGTCCGCGCGTGAAAATATCTCACCTTCTTCGACAGTGAGCAGCTGGCGGGCTTCATTTTCACTAATCGTTAGGTTGCCTGCGAAGCGAATGTCACCAACGCGGTACTGAGTGCCTTCATCCACGTTGAGGGTAATAAAGATGTCCGATTTTTCGGGGCCAATCGAAACCTGGGTCGAGGTAATATCAAAATTGACATAGCCACGGTCCAAGTAAAAAGACCGCAGCCGCTCAATATCACCCGACAGTGCTTCGCGGGAGTATTCATCGCTGGAGAACCAGCCGAAGAAACGCCCTGGCCGGTCGTTTAGCTCAAATACATCGCGCAGTGTTTCGTCATCAAAGGCTTCGTTACCAACGATATTGATCTGACGAATCTTAGCGACTTCGCCTTCGTTGATATTGATGTTGACCTGAACGCGGCCCTCATCAATCTCTTCAACTTCGGTATCGATGCTGGCGCTGTAACGACCTTGAGCCTGATAGACGCCTTCCAACTCGCGCTGAATTTCTTCCAGCGTTGAGAGTTCCAGCACCTGACCTTCGGAGAGCCCTGACTCGCGCAAGCCAGTACGCAAGTCATCTTCGGATATTTGGTCGTTGCCACTAATCTGTAATCGCGAGATGGTCGGCCGTTCGACCACTTGAATGACAAGAACATCGCCCTCACGTGCTAGCGAAACATCGTCGAACAGCCCCGTCGCAAAGAGGTTACGTGCAGCCTCGGCCAGCTGTTGTTCGCTGACGCGCTCATTAGCGCTGACTGGAAATGCGTTGAAGACCGAGGCGGCTGATACCCGCTGTAGTCCTTCTACTCGAATGTCTGAAACATCAAAGGATTGTGCTTGGGCGCCGCCGGCGCCTGCCAGCAAGAGTACCGCCATTCCAAGGGTCTTGATTTTCATGCAGTCAATTCGCTCGCGTTGGTCTGCCTATTATTCCAGAAAGGCACCATATACATTTGTGCAGGCAGATGACAAGGCATCCTGCGCGCTACACGCGTTGTTACCACAGGCGCATCAGATCAAAATAGAGGGCCATCAACATCAGGGTGCCGACCATGGCAAGCCCGATGCGCAATCCTACCGCTTGCGTCTTTTCAGATACCGGTCGTCCACGCACAACCTCTATAAAATAATAAAGCAAGTGACCACCATCGAGCACGGGAATGGGTAGCAAGTTAAGCACCCCCAGGCTAATCGAAAGATACGCTATAAAGCCCACAAAAGCGTCCATTCCGGCGCGGGCTGAATCTCCAGACACCTGTGCAATGGTGATCGGACCCGACAAGTTGGAAGGCGAAATCAGCCCGACCAACATTTTACGGATAGCATCAACGGTTAATAGCGTCATCTCGCCGGTGCGTGATAACGCCTGACCGACGGCGTCAATAGGGCCATAGCGAATTTCCCGCTGAAACTCAGCGGGCCACTCAACCTGCTGAGCACCCGCACCGATATAGCCAATCTCAACCCCGGTATCCAAGCGGTTTCGGCGTGGCGTTAATTCAGCGGTTGAACGCTCACCGTTACGCTCGTAAGTAACTTGCAGCGTCTCTTCAGGGTTACCGCGCACGATATTGACAAACTGCATCCAATCGTCAACCGCCTCGCCATTAACCGCCACCACCCTATCGCCTGGGGTTAAGCCCGCTTGCTCTGCCGCTTCCCCGCTTACCACTTGGCCTAAAATAGCCGGAAATTCCGGCTGCCAAGGAGTAATGCCCAGCGTCTGCAACGGCTGTGGCGGATCCTGGCGAACTAGATAATCGCTGAGGGCCAACTCATAGCGCTGGGGCTCGCTCGACCCTTCGGGACGTGCCCCAACCACCAACTCGCCGCTAAAGCCAATAATCGATACCAGCTTCAGATTAATATCTTCCCAGGAGCGCATCGCATCGCCCTGGATAGCCACGATCTCGTCACCGTGGGCCAAACCGGCCTGCTCTGCCGGTGAGTCAGGTTCGACGCTGCCGACCATCGGCGACACCACCGTGGTGCCCGCTACAAACAGTGCCCAGTAGGCCACAATCGCGAGCAGAAAGTTAGCAATAGGCCCCGCGGCTACGATAGCAATGCGCTGCCACACTGACTTGCGGTTAAACGCTTGGTCGATCTGTTCTTCGGGTACAGGTGCCTCGCGCTCATCGAGCATTTTGACATAGCCACCCAGTGGAATCGCGGCAATTGCATACTCGGTGCCTTGGCGGTCGACCCGCGACCACAGCGGTTTACCAAAGCCCACCGAAAAACGCAGCACTTTGACCCCACAGCGCCTCGCCATCCAAAAGTGGCCAAACTCGTGGAACGTTACTAACAAGCCCAACACCACAATGACCGCTAAAATATTTTGTATCAGGCCCACACGGTACTCCTTAACGCTCAGCTCTTAACGCCCTGCCCAGCAAATGCTTAAGCGGACCACCTTGTTACCAGCTCTAGTGCCTGCTGTCGCGCCCATTGATCGGTTGCTAATATACTTTCCAAGCTGTCAGCATGGCTCTGCGAAGGGCGCGACATGACCTCGGCGACCAGCTGACCGATCTGCATGAAACCGAGACGCTGCTGCAGGAAGGCCTCAACGGCCACTTCATTGGCCGCATTAAGGACCACCGGCGCCCCACCCCCTTGCTGCATCGCTGCCCGAGCAAGCCCCAAACAGGGAAAGCGAGCTTCATCGGGCGCTTCAAAATCTAGCCTCGCCACTTGGAAAAGATCCAGCGTTTCGACCCCAGCATCAATACGTTCTGGCCACGCCAGACCGTAGGCGATGGGGGTGCGCATATCAGGATTGCCTAATTGCGCAATCACCGAACCGTCTTGGTACGCCGCCATGGAGTGGATTACGCTTTGCGGGTGCACCACTACTTGAATTTGCTCGGGCTTGGCATCAAATAGCCAACAGGCTTCAATAAGCTCCAAGCCTTTATTCATCAGCGTGGCGCTGTCCACCGATATTTTACGCCCCATCGACCAGTTAGGGTGAGCGCAGGCCTGCTCGGGAGTCACCTTGTTGATATCCGCCTGACGCCAGGAGCGAAAAGGCCCTCCAGAGGCGGTTAACAGCAGTTGGGTAACCCCGTGGCGCGCCAAACCACCGCGATGCTGCGCTGGTAGACACTGGTAGATGGCATTATGTTCGGAATCAATTGGCAACAGTGTCGCGCCTGAACGGGAAACGGCCTCCATAAACAGCGCGCCGCTCATCACCAGCGCCTCCTTATTGGCTAATAGCACGCGCTTCCCCGCTTCTGCGGCGGCCAACGCAGGGAGCAAACCCGCCGCCCCCACAATCGCCGCCATCACACAGTCAACGCTGGCGTCGCGGGCCACTTCGCATAGTGCCTCCGGACCGGCACTGACCTCGGTTGGCTGGCCTACACGCTTGAGCTCCTGACGCAGCCAAGCGGCGTCGGCTTCATCATCCAGCACGGCCACCGCAGGTCGATGCGCTAAACACTGAGCGAGAAGGGCTTCTTTTGAGGTGTGCGCGGTAAGGGCATGAACACGATAACGTTCGGGATGGCGGCTAATCACATCCAGCGTACTAGTGCCCACAGACCCCGTCGACCCAAGCACCGTCACGCGTTGCATCGCTCGCCGCTTAACTGATTGAACAGGTCGTTGTGTAGGCTGATGGCTCATAGCGGCTGCACCTGGTCAAGTAGTTGGACGAGCACTTCAACGTAGAGCAGTGCAAACAGCGGAATCGCGGCAGTGAGGCTATCAACACGATCCAGAATCCCGCCGTGCCCAGGCAGCAGCTGGCTTGAATCTTTAATATTGCGGTAGCGCTTAAGCATGCTTTCCAGCAAATCGCCTAGCACTGAGGCCAAAGTGACCACTGCCGTAACCAGGATCAGGGCCATACTGGCAAGTCCATCCAGGGGCAACCACAGCGTAAACACAATGGCCAGGATAGCGGTCGCCGCTAAACCACCCAGAACACCTTCCCAGGATTTACCCGGACTCACCTGGGGCGCCAATTTGCGTCGCCCCCAGCGGCGCCCCACAAAATAGGCGCCAATATCCGCGCACCACACCAGTAACAACACGAACAGTAACCATATAGCACCACTTTCGCGCAGAACATTAAACCCCACCCAGCAAGGCAACAGCACCCACAGGCCCATCAACAGACGCCGCGCAGTGGCCTGCCACTGCTGCCCTGCCGCGGGATAACGGATAACCCAATAGAAATTGACTAACCAACCAACGGCGGCCAGCCACAGCGGCCAAACGCTGGTAGCAGCATTGGTCAACCACATCCCCAGCATCAATGCCGCCATCATAGCGACTAACTGAGCACGCTGTGCCGTGCGAGTGACCCCGGCGAGATTGGTCCACTCCCAAGTGCCGAGGAGCACAATGATCGCCGTAAAAAGCGCATAGGCGCCGCCTTGTAATCCGAACAGGCCGATTAGCGTTAAAGGCACCAACCAGGCTGCGGTGATAATCCGCTGTTTAAGCACCTTGCGCCTCTATTTGTTCGTCAGTCATACCAAAGCGGCGACGTCGCTGGCAAAATTCGTTTAGCGCCGAATCAAAGGCGTCAGCGCCAAAATCGGGCCATAGTAACGACGAGAAGTGCAGCTCAGCGTAGGCTAGTTGCCAGAGCATAAAGTTGGATAGCCGTTGCTCGCCGCTAGTGCGAATACACAAATCTACCGGCGGCACGTCACCCCCCCCCATCGCGGTATCAAAACACGCCTCGTCTATTTCCGCAGGCGACAACTCCCCGGCCGCCACCTGTTCAGCTAAAGCGCGCGCTGCGCGGGCAATATCCCATTGGCCACCATAGTTAGCGGCAATCACCAAATGCATGCCCGTATTGTCCGCCGTTAACGCTTCAGCACGCTGGATATGCTTTTGGATCGCGTGGGAGAACCCTTGCTGCGCGCCAATAACCGAGAGGCGAACGTTACGCTCGTTGAGCTTTTTGACTTCGCGCTTAAGGGCCATCAAAAAAAGCTCCATCAGCGCGTTGACTTCCGCCGCCGGGCGCTTCCAGTTCTCGCTGGAAAAGGCAAACAGGCTGAGCGTTTTCACCTCGCGTTCGGCCGCTCGCTGAATCACCGCGCGGACGGCTTCTACGCCAGCGCGATGACCACGCACCCCCGAAAGGCCGCGAGCGCGTGCCCAGCGATTGTTACCATCCATAATAATGGCCACATGAGACGGCGGAGCCTCTCCGGTCAGAGAAGAGAGTGTGCAGGCGCCGCCCGGCTGTTCATTAGGAAACTGCGGTGACGTCATGGGTTCTCGCACCAAAGGTCAGTCATAAAAAACCAGCCAAAGTGTGGCAAAACGGGCAGCCTAAGCTGCCCGCGGCTGAATAACGCACAGATCTATACCTGCATAAGGTCTTGTTCTTTGGCGGCCAACGCTTTATCAATCTCAGCGATATATTTATCGGTCAGCTTCTGAACTTCATCTTCACCTTGGCGCTGATCATCTTCGGTAATATCTTTATCTTTTAACAATGTCTTGAAATCACCGTTAGCATCACGACGCACGTTACGAACGGCAACTCGCGCGTTCTCCGCTTCGCTACGCGCTTGCTTGATGTAACCTTTACGAGTCTCTTCGGTGAGCATCGGCATTGGCACCCGAATCACCGTACCGGCGCTGGCCGGGTTCAAGCCAAGGTCAGAAGTCATGATGGCCTTTTCAATTTTCGGCACCATGCCCTGCTCCCACGGCACAATACTTAGCGTGCGAGCATCTTCAACGTTAACCGACGCCACTTGGCTAAGCGGCACTTGGCTGCCGTAATACTCCACCGTCACGGCGTCTAAAATACTCGGGTGAGCACGCCCGGTACGAATTTTATTGAAGTTGCTGTGCAGTGCCTCAACGCTTTTTTTCATGCGCGATTCGGCATCTTTCTTAATATCGTTGATCACGTCATTACCCTCTGTATATCAGCGTGCCTTCCTTGCCCCCTACGACCATATTCAGTAGGGCACCAGGCTTGTTCATGTCAAATACCCGCACCGGCATATTATGGTCACGTACCAGGCAGATAGCGGTCAAATCCATCACGCCCAACTTTTGATCCAGGGCGTCGTCGTAAGAGAGCTGGTCGTACTTCACAGCATCTGGATGTTTTACCGGGTCTTTATTGTAGACGCCATCGACCTTAGTCGCTTTAATAACCACATCGGCGTCTACTTCAATGCCACGCAAACAGGCGGCTGAGTCAGTCGTAAAAAAAGGGTTGCCCGTGCCCGCAGAAAACAGCACCACATCCCCTGAGGTTAAGTAGCGAATGGCGGTACGCCGATCATAGTGCTCTACCACACCGCTCATTGGAATCGCCGACATTACTCGCGAGCGAATATTAGAACGCTCAAGAGCATCGCGCATCGCCAATGCATTCATCACGGTGGCCAGCATGCCCATATGATCACCGGTGACGCGATCCATACCCGCTTCATTGAGCGCCGCGCCGCGGAACAGGTTTCCACCGCCAATCACGATACCGACTTGCACACCAATACCCACCAGCTGGCCGATCTCCAACGCCATCCGGTCAAGCACCTTGGGATCAATACCAAATTCGTGTTCACCCATCAATGCTTCACCAGAAAGCTTGAGCAAAATACGTTTATATTTTGACTTTGAACTCTCGGCACTGCTTTTGCTGGGTGCTACGTGGGGGGTAGACTCTTGAACATCACGTGACATGGCATCTCTCCTGAGGCAGACCTGAACACAGGCGGGCGGGGCAGCCCCACATTATACCAGGGCCTGATACGCGAAGGCGTGCGCTTACGCGCACGCCTTCTTTTTTACGAAACCTCTGACCCTAGCGACGGCCAGCCTGTTCCATCACTTCTTTGGCAAAATCGACTTCTTCTTTCTCGATACCTTCGCCAACTTCAAAGCGCGTGAAACCAACCACTTCACCACCCGCTGCTTTAACGTACTCAGCCACGGTCTGGTTAGGGTCTTTCACAAACGGCTGCTCGGTCAGGCTGTTTTCAGCCAAGTACTTCTTCAAGCGGCCCTGAACCATCTTCTCAGCGATTTGCTCCGGCTTACCGGCCATATCCGGCTGTGCCAGGATAATCGCTTTTTCCTGGTCCAACTGTTCTTGAGGCATATCGGCAGGATGGGCAACCGCCGGGTTGATCGCCGCCACATGCATGGCAACGCCTTTTGCGACGTCGGCAGTGCCACCTGTCAGAACGGTAAGAACGCCAATGCGGCCACCGTGGACATATTCGCCCACCAGGCCACCGTCGGGAGCGTTGACAACAACGGCACGACGAACGCCGATATTTTCACCGATTTTCTGAACCAGCTGCTCGCGCGCTGTTTCCAGTTCGGCCGCCATTACCGCAGCAACGTCATCGCTTTTGGCAGCAAAGAAAGCCGCGGCGATTTTATCGGCAAACGCAATGAAATTGTCATCGCGGGCAACGAAATCGGTCTCGGAGTTGATTTCGACCATTACGCCGTAGCTGTTGTCTTCCGCTACGCGTGTGACCACAGCCCCTTCAGCGGCGATACGATCAGCTTTTTTCGCCGCTTTTAGACCTGAGTTTTTACGCAGATTTTCAATCGCAACTTCGATGTCGCCATCGGTTTCGGTGAGTGCTTTTTTACACTCCATCATGCCGAGACCGGTACGTTCGCGAAGTTCCTTGACCTGAGAGGCGCTGATAGCTGCCATGAGAATTCACCTCTGAAATGGTTCTATGAGAGTTAGGCGCAACACAGAGTATAGGCATGATAAATGACCATCATGTATCACCCTGCGTAGCGTGACCGGCATCAAGTAACCGGCAAAATCGTTCCGCCTGGATTATTTCGTCCAGCGGGGGAAAAAGGGGGCATAGCCCCCTTTCCCTTGATGCGGCACGTCTGCTTGCCGCATCCACTGCTGCATATTACTCAGCGGCAGTGTTGTCTTCAGCTGCAGCGGCCTCTTCGGTCACTTCAACAAACTCTTCAGCGTTGCCTTCTTTGGCACGACCGCAAGCATCCGCAATCGCTTTCACGTAGATCTGGATAGCACGGATAGAGTCATCGTTGCCAGGGATCACGTAGTCAACGCCATCGGGGTTGGAGTTAGTATCCACCACGCCGATAACCGGGATACCCAGCTTGTTGGCTTCGTTGATCGCGATGCGCTCGTGGTCAACGTCGATGACGAACAGCGCGTCCGGTAGGCCGCCCATGTTCTTGATACCGCCGATAGAGCGCTCAAGCTTTTCCTGCTCGCGAGTCGCTACCAACACTTCTTTTTTGGTCAGCTTCGCGAAGGTGCCGTCTTCGTGCATGGTCTCAAGCTCGCGCAGACGCTTGATGGACTGACGAATAGTCTTGAAGTTAGTCAACATGCCGCCCAACCAGCGGTGGTTGACGAAGTGCTGACCGGCACGATTAGCTTCTTCTTTAATTACCTTGCTTGCGCTGCGCTTGGTGCCAACAAACAAAATCTTGTTGTTGGATGCCGCCATCTTCTCGATCACATCGACCGCTTCGTTCAACGCCGGAAGGGTGTGCTCAAGGTTGATGATGTGAATCTTGTTGCGCGCGCCGAAGATATATTTGCTCATTTTCGGGTTCCAGTACTTTGTCTGGTGACCGAAGTGAGCGCCTGCTTTAAGCAGGTCACGCATATTAACGTGAGACATGGTAAAACTCCTAAAACTCGGGTTAGGCCTCCACGCACCCCATGGATCCGACCGTTGACGACGTTAGACGCTGCCAGCGGCACCCGGGACCATGTGCCGGTGCATGTGTGTTTTTAAGGCTTGGTCATTAAGTAGTGCGCCCCTTAGTGGCACACTACAGATTCATTGCCCTGCCCTTCAGCGTGCTACCCAGCCAACAAAGAAGCTCGGAATCACGATTGCAGGAAAGCGCGCGGCTTTATACCATAGATCATTGCCAAGATGAAGTCGCACCCGGTTTGACGGTCTAAATTGCGCCATTCTATTTTCCATTTTAAATTCATATCGAGTATTCATGAACGTTCCTATCAAGACGCCTTCTGAAATCGAACACATGCGCGAAGCCGGGCGCCAAGCGGCCAGCGTCATCGAAATGATCACCCCACATGTCCAGATAGGGGTCAGTACGGGGGAAATCGACCGTCTTTGCCACGACTACATTATTAAAGAGCTGGGATCGACGCCGGCGCCCTTGAACTATCATGGGTTTCCCAAGGCAACCTGTACCTCGCTCAACCACGTGGTGTGCCACGGCATCCCTGACGACGCCAAAAAGCTCAAAAAAGGCGATATCATGAATTTAGATATCACCGTTAAAACCCGCGATGGCTATCACGGCGACTCCAGCGTGATGTTTGTAGTCGGTGAGACCATTCAGGGTGAACGCCTCTGCCGCATCACCCAGGAGTGCCTTTATAAAAGTATTGAGCTGGTCAAACCCGGCGTACGCCTTTCTGAACTGGCGCGGGTCATTCAAAAGCACGCCGAAGAGCACGGCTACTCGGTAGTACGCGACTTCTGCGGTCACGGCATCGGCGCCGATTTTCACGAAGAACCACAGTTTCTGCACTACGACGGCTACGCACCGGATGCCGACATTAAACTCGCCGCAGGCATGTGCTTTACCATCGAACCGATGATCAACGTCGGCGGCTATAGAACCAAGGTGCTACGCGATGGCTGGACCGCAATCACCAAAGACCGCAGCCTTTCGGCGCAATGGGAGCACACGCTGTTAGTCACTGACGAAGGCGTTGAAGTGCTGACTGCGCGCAGCGATGAAGACTTCAGTTTTTTGACTAACTGATGCTATTACACCACTACCGGTTCGAACCGGACACTACGCTTTACGACCTGGACACATTCCGCACCGAGCTTGCCGGTTCGCGCTCCCCGGTCGCCCCTTTCAAGACCGCCCTGCGTGAACTTCAAGCCCGCTTTGACGAGCAGTTTCGCGCCGGGGCAGATATTCGTGACTTAGTGCGCGGCCGTGCCTGGTACCTGGATCAGCTGCTGGCGATCGCCTGGGCGCAGCACGAATGGCCCGATGACGGCATTGCACTGGTGGCGGTCGGCGGCTATGGCCGTGGTGAGCTACACCCCCATTCAGATATCGATCTGCTGCTGCTATTGGCTCACGACGACGACACCACCTACCGCGAGCCGCTGACCGCCTTTATCACTTTCCTGTGGGATATTGGCCTGGAAATTGGCCATAGCGTACGCTCGCTCAACGACTGCGAGCGGGAAGCCGAAGCTGATGTCACGGTGATTACCAACCTGCTCGAATCGCGCCTAATTGCGGGGCCAGAAAGCCTGCGCGAAGCGATGCGCGAACGCCTCAGCGCCGGGCACATTTGGCCCGCCGACCGTTTCTTTGAAGCCAAGTGGCAGGAGCAAATCGCCCGCCACTACCGCTACAACAACTCCGAGTACCACTTAGAGCCCAACATCAAAAGCTCCCCCGGCGGGCTGCGCGACATTCAGATGATTGGCTGGGTCGCCAAGCGCCATTTCGGTACCGAGCAGTACACCGATATCGTCGCCAACGGCTTCATGAACGACGCCGAGCTGCGCATTTTAAGCCAGGGCCAGGCATTTTTATGGCAGGTGCGCTATGCCCTGCACATGCTCACAGACCGCGCCGAAGACCGCCTGCTGTTTGACCACCAGCGCACCATCGCCGAGATGTTTGGCTTTCGCGATACGCCGGAGCATTTGGCGGTCGAACAGTTTATGAAACGCTACTACCGTCAGGTCACCGCGCTCGCGGGTCTCAACGACATGTTGCTACAGCATTTTGACGAAGTGATCCTGCGCGGCAAAGAGGCGCTGGAAACCGTCAAGTTGAACGAGCGCTTTGAGACCAAGGGCGGCTATATCCAAGTACGCTCGCGGACACTTTTCCGCGAACGCCCTGCGGCGATGCTGGAGCTATTCCTATTGATGGCCAAGCACCCTGAAATCGAAGGGGTACGCGCCGACACGATCCGCCTGATTCGCGACCATCGCCACCAAATTGACGATCACTACCGCGATGACCCACGTCATCAGCGACTGTTTATGGCCATTATGCGCGCTCCCGGCAATGTGCCACGCCAGCTGCGGCGCATGAACCGTTATGGCATTTTAGGCAAATACCTGCCCGAGTTTGGCCGCGCCGTCGGCTTGATGCAGCACGACTTGTTTCACATTTACACCGTCGATGCTCACACGCTGCTGCTGCTCAAGTTTCTACACGGCTTTCGCAAGCCGGAAGCCAAAGGCGACTACCCCGTCGCCGCCGCGCTGATGCAGCAATTACCCAAGCTGGACCTGCTGTGGATTGCCGGGCTCTTTCACGACATCGGCAAGGGTCGTGGCGGCGACCACTCGGAAATCGGTGCCCGGGATGTTGAACAGTTCTGCCAGCGTCACAACGTTTCGCCCCACGATACCAACCTGGTCAGCTGGCTGGTGGAGCACCACCTGCTAATGTCGATGACCGCACAAAAGCGCGATATCAGCGACCCTGACGTGATTCGCGACTTTGCACTGATCGTGCGTAATGAAACGCGCCTCGACTACCTCTACGTGCTTACCGTCGCCGATATCAATGCCACCAACCCTACGCTTTGGAACGGCTGGCGGGCGTCGCTGCTGCGCCAGCTTCACGCCGAAACCAAACGCGCCCTGCGCCGCGGCTTGAACAACCCACCCGACCGCGACGACTGGGTACGCGAAACCCGCACCGAAGCCCGCTCGCTACTGCAAACCATTGGCGTTAATCGAGCACAGATCGACCAGCTGTGGGAATCTCTCGGGGAAGACTATTTTCTGCAGTACGCACCCAGCGAAATTGTCTGGCAGACCCAGGGCATCCTGAACCACAACCAGTCGCCACTACCGCTGGTACTGATCAGCGCGCCTACTGCCGATATGGCTGAGGGTGGCACCAAAGTGTTTATCCATACCCGCTCGGTGGACGACCTCTTCGCCGCCACCGCTGCCGCTATGGAGCAACTGGGGCTGTCGATTCATGATGCGCGCATTGCTACCTCGCACAACGACTGGACGCTGAACACCTTCATTGTGCTCGATAACCACGGTCAGCCAATTCGTGACCCGGGCCATATCGAGGAAATGCGCCAGCACTTGGTGGAAGAACTCGACGACCCGGACGACTACCCCAATATCGTCACACGTCATACGCCGCGCCAGCTCAAGCATTTCAAAGTCTCCACCGAAGTCCTCATCGAGCAAGACCCCGCCAATGAGCGCACGCTGCTGGAGCTGACCGCGCCTGACCGCCCCGGTCTGCTGGCCCGGGTAGGGCGCATTTTCATGGAGCAGGACATCTCGCTTTCCGCGGCAAAAATCGCCACCCTCGGCGAGCGGGTAGAAGACGTATTCTTCATCACCACCAAAGCAGGCGAACCGCTGACCGACCCCGAACGCCAGCAGCAGCTGCGCGAACGCCTGATTGAGGTGTTGGGGGTTTGAGCCTGCACCTGGGCTTGCTTATAATCGACAGCTTACGCCGCCAGCCATCAACGGACACACCATGAACGCCGACCTCGACGCCCTGCATCCCTACCCGTTTGAAAAGCTGGCCGCGCTGAAAGCCGAATTAACGCCCCCAACTGGCTTGGCGCATATCTCGCTGACCATTGGCGAGCCCCAGCACGCGCCCTACTCGGCGGCGCTTGAAGCGCTGGTGGCGCACCAACTGGAAATGGCCCGCTATCCGGCCACCAATGGCCTGCCTGCGCTTCGCCAAACCATCGCCCATTGGGCCATCCAGCGCTTCCAGCTACGCGAACTCGATAGCGAACAACACGTAGTACCCGTTAACGGTACCCGGGAGGCGATTTTTGCCTTTGTGCAGGCGGCACTGGATCGTCGCCGCCCAGGAAAAGTCGCGGTGCCCAATCCGTTTTATCAAATTTACGAAGGCGCGACGCTGCTGGCAGGCGGTGAGCCACTCTATTTAGACTGCACCGCTGAGAATAATTTTCGGCCCGACGTTAGCGCGGTGCCCGCCGAGACATGGCGCGATGTGCAAATCGTGTTTATCTGCTCGCCGGGCAACCCGACCGGCGCTGTCACGCCGCTTGACGAGTTTAAACAGCTGATTGCCTTGGCCGACGAGCACGACTTTATTATCGCCTCCGACGAGTGCTACTCGGAGCTCTACCTGGACGAAGCCGCCCCACCACCGGGACTATTACAAGCTTGCGCTGAATTAGGCCGCGACGACTACCGCCGCTGCGTGGCGTTTCACTCGCTCTCCAAGCGCTCCAACTTGCCGGGCCTGCGCTCGGGCTTTGTGGCGGGAGATGCAACACTGCTCACGCCATTTAAGCGCTACCGCACCTATCACGGCTGTGCCATGTCGCTGCCACTGCAGCACGCTTCCATCGCCGCCTGGCAGGACGAGCAGCACGTGCACGCCAACCGCGACGCCTACCGCGAAAAATTTAGCGCCGTTACTGAGGTGCTCGCGCCGGTGATGGATTTTCCCACACCCCAAGCCAGCTTTTATCTATGGCCTGCAGTTCCGGGTGGCGACGATATCGCCTTTACGCAGCGCCTGTTTGCCGAACAGCACGTGAGCGTACTGCCCGGCAGCTTAATGGGGCGCACGGGTGAAAACGGGGTCAACCCCGGGACCGGACGTTTACGCCTAGCGCTGGTGGCCGAGTTAGCGCCCACCCTGGAAGCCGCCCAGCGAATTCGTCATCTTATAGAGCGCGGTTAACAGCGAGGCGTGTCCTTAGCTTGTTGACAGTTTACTTATTCAACGTCCCATGGAGATCGTATGCTAACGCTGTATATCATCGATAACTGCGATACCTGCCGCAAAGCTCAAAAAGCCTTGGATGAAAAAGCGCTGATGTATAAAACCCACGACCTGCGCAAAGACGGCCTTTCCGCTGCGTTACTGGAACATATTTTACATCGTGTGCCGCTGGTCCAGGTCATTAACAAACGCAGTAAAACGTGGCGCGAGCTTTCCGACGACGAAAAAGATTACGACGCCAACTCGGCCCGCCAACTACTGATGAAATTCCCCACGCTGCTGAAGCGACCGCTGCTGGAAGTAGATGACGCCACTATCTTGGTCGGCTACCGCGAAGGCGATTACGACAAGCTCGGCTGATAATCGCTATCACGCACTTATTTCTTTGCTTTTTCATCACTAACCATCACTACAGGACAACTTTTTTATGCTGAGCTTTGCGCTTGGAATTGGCACCCAAAACACCCAGGGCGATTGGCTGGAAATCTACTACCCGTCACCGCTACTCAACCCGACAACCAGCATGGTGGAGGCTGCCCAACAAGCTCTGGATGCACCCCAAGGCAATGCCGCCATCAGCTTTTTACCCGAAGACTGCACGCGCCTGGCAAAAGCACTCGAAGCCGCCGGGCACTCTGACCAAGCGGCGCTTGCCGAAGCGCTTTCTGCCAGCCAACGCCCGCTAGTCGCGATGTTTCTGGACACCGACCAACCGCCACAAACCGCGCCGGAAGTGTATTTAAAACTGCACCTGCTTTCGCACCGCTTGGTCAAGCCGCACGGCCTTGACCTCACAGGCATGTTTGGCCTGCTGCGCAATATTGCCTGGACCAACGAAGGCGCGATCGATATTGAAGAGCTGCCCGCCCGCCGCCTGAAGGCGCGCATGGCAGGCCGCGCGCTGTCCGTCGACTGTGTGGATAAATTCCCCAAAATGACCGACTACGTGGTGCCCACCGGCATTCGTATTGGCGATACTGCTCGTGTACGCCTGGGCGCTTATCTGGGCGAAGGCACCACCGTGATGCACGAAGGCTTCGTCAACTTCAATGCCGGTGCCGAAGGCCCGGGTATGATCGAAGGCCGAATCTCGGCGGGCGTGATGATCGGCAAAGGCTCCGACTTGGGCGGCGGCTGCTCCACCATGGGCACCCTCTCCGGCGGCGGCAATATCGTGATCAAAGTCGGTGAAGGCTGCTTAATCGGCGCCAATGCAGGCATCGGCATTCCGCTGGGCGACCGCTGCACGGTGGAAGCGGGCCTCTATATCACCGCCGGCGCCAAGGTGACGCTACTGGACGACCAGGGCCAGACAGTAAGCACCGTTGCCGCCCGCGAGCTGGCCGGCCAAGACGACCAGCTGTGGCGCCGCAACTCGCAGAATGGTCGCATTGAGTGCTTGACCAACAAGAGTGCTATCGCCTTGAACGAGGCGCTGCATGCCCACAACTGAGCCTGAAGCACTGTCGCCGACGCTCAAGCTCGCCTTTGAACTACTCAGCCGGGCCTCGGTAACGCCAGACGACGAAGGCTGCCAGGAGCTCATGATCGAGCGCCTGGCAGCGCTCGGCTTTCATATTGAGCGACTGCCGTTTGGCGACGTAAAGAACTTTTGGGCCGTACGAGGGCATCACGGCCCGGTGATCGCTTTTGCGGGCCACACCGATGTAGTGCCCTGCGGCCCCTATATCAACTGGCAGTACCCGCCGTTCGAGCCCTGTATCGATGATGAGGGCATGCTGTGCGGGCGCGGTGCGGCGGACATGAAAGGCAGTCTTGCCTCAATGCTGACCGCCGTCGAACGCTTTGTAGCCGACCACCCGGATCACGATGGACGTATCGCCTTTCTGATCACCTCCGATGAAGAGGGCCCGGCGGTCGATGGCACCCGCGCCGTGGTCGAACATCTGCGCGAGCGCAACGAGCGCCTTGATTACTGCATTGTCGGGGAGCCTTCGTCTACCGACCGCCTGGGCGATATGATCAAAAATGGTCGCCGCGGCTCGCTGGGCGGCACCCTGCATGTTAAGGGTGTACAAGGCCACGTGGCCTACCCGCATTTGGCCCGCAATCCGATCCATCAGGCCATGCCAGCGCTAGATGCATTAGTCAACGAGCATTGGGATGGGGGCAACGATTTCTTCCCCGCCACCAGCTTTCAAATCTCTAACCTGCGCGCAGGCACCGGCGCCACCAATGTGATTCCCGGCGATGTGGAAGTGGTGTTTAACTTTCGTTTTTCCACCGAAGTGACCCATGAACAGCTCAAAACGCGCGCGGAGGCCATTCTTGATCAGCATGGATTGGCGTATCAGGTAGACTGGACGCTAAACGGTGAACCGTTCTTAACCGCGGAAGGCGCGCTTGTCGATGCCGCCATCAAAGGCGTTGAAGCTGTCACCGGCCAACGCCCAGCGCTCTCAACCAGCGGCGGCACCTCAGATGGTCGCTTTATTGCTACCCTAGGCGCTCAAGTGGTCGAGCTAGGCCCGCGCAACGACACCATCCACAAGGTCAATGAACGCGTACGCGCCACCGACCTGGACGATTTAAGCCGGATTTACGAGGCAACGCTGCAAGCGCTGCTCACCTCCGGCGAGGCAACGCTATGATGGACCGGTATCCCGATATTGAGATTTACCTGGCCAACGTTTCACTAGAGGCGCTCAACGAGTGGCTAAAAAACGCGCTGCGAGCGCCGCCGCTCAGCCCCGCCGGCAAAGGCCAGTGGCAAACCCGCGGCCAATACCAGGGTGATTGCGTACCGGTATTGCTGGTCGATAAAGCCGCCGATGGCTTTGCTAGTCTATGGTTTAACAGTAACCATACCCCCTGGTTGACCGACCAAGACTGCGCTCAGCAGGCCGCCGAAGCCTTGCAAACCGAGGTGCGCTGCTCGTTAGGCGGCTGGAATCCGGGCGATGACCCTGACCACTTCTGGCAAGTCCTGCCCGGCGGCAAAGAGGGAGCGATTGAGTGGCCGGATTCAGGCCGCTGATCCCTGCTGCTCGCTCAACATTGACGCTTCCCTAAACGACAACGACCCCGCCGAGGCGGGGTCGTTGTCTATCGCTTTATTTAAACTTACTCAATAATACTGACATCGTCGGCCTGCAAACCACGCTCGTTTTTAATCACGTGGTAACGAACGATTTGGCCTTCAGCCAACATACGTGGGCCACGACCACGAATGGCGCGAAAGTGGACAAACACATCTTCACCATTGTCGCGGGTAATAAAACCGTAGCCTTTGTTAGTGTTAAACCACTTTACTTCACCCTCTTCACGGCCATCATTGGGATCGATGATGTCTTCTTCCTCATCGTCGTCCAAAGGAGCCGCTGTCGCTTGAGGCTGGCGCGCCGCAGGCTTAGAACGCGCGTCAACATCAGCCGCTACTATCATCGGTGGTGCCAAAGCCGCTGCGGCCAAGGTGCCAATCCACAAAACAATAAAACTACCAACCGCAACGGCAATATAGACACCGCTTACACCGCTGATGGCTAACTCGGTCAACCACAGCTCGGCGAGGGCACTATCGGTTAAATGAACAATCCCCGCCAGCAAAAGTGGCGTGGGGGCGGACAGTAATACACTGATTAAGAAACAGCGAAACACAACTTTTGGGTTCATAGAATAAAAAAGCTCTCTTGTTGTATGGGTAACAGACGAAGGACAATACCCGCGCTATAAGGCCCATTCCCAATAGCACTGGCATACTACTACATAAGGTTGCAATGTTATCATGACCGACGACTTATCGCCTGCTGAGCTGGTTCAACGTCTCGAATCGTTAGAGAGCCGTGTAGCTTACCAGGAGCACTGGCTGGACACCTTAGACCAATCAGTCGTTCAACAGGAGCGCCGCCTGGAAAAACTCGAGCAGCTTAGCGGGTTGATGCGCGAACGCCTGCGCGAGCAACATCAAGCCCTCCAAGCAAGCGAACCCCAGAGCGACCAGCGCCCTGGGGATGATGTTCCACCGCACTACTGAACTAACGCTAGCCCGGGATGCAGCTAGCTTTTAAAACAAGATTTTCAAAAAATCAGCTTGCCACAACGCTTGCAGGATCGCTGCTTTCCAGTCCAAAGGCATCCGCTACAGCCTGGTAGGTGACTTTACCCGCATGAACGTTGAGGCCCGGCAGGAAGTGCGGGTCGTCACGCAGCGCCTGCTGCCAGCCTTTATCCGCCAGGGCCAGTACAAAGGGCAGCGTGGCGTTAGTCAACCCCTGGGTAGAGGTACGCGCGACCGCGCCGGGCATATTAGCCACGCAGTAATGTACCACCCCATCGACGATATAGGTCGGCTCCGCGTGGGTAGTGGGCTTGCTGGTTTCAAAACAGCCGCCTTGGTCAATCGCTACATCGACCAGCACGCTGCCGGGCTGCATATCGGCCAGCATGCTGCGCGTTATCAATTTTGGCGCAGCGGCGCCGGGCACCAGCACCGCGCCAATAATCATATCTGACTCGCGTGTGGCCGTTTCCAGGGCGTCTGCGGTGGAGTAGACCGTTTTAATGCGACCCTGGTAACGGTCATCCAACACTTCCAGCCGCGCCAGGGATTTATCCAGAATGGTGACCTCTGCGCCTAACCCCAGCGCCATGCGAGCGGCATTTTCACCGACAACACCACCGCCAATGACGGTTACCTTACCCGGCGCCACGCCGGGCACACCAGGCAGCAGCACCCCTGCACCGCCCTGGGCTTTCTCCAGGCTGTGGGCCCCCGCTTGCACGGCCATTCGCCCAGCAACGGTGCTCATCGGCGCGAGTAGCGGCAGGCCGCCGCGGACATCGGTAATGGTTTCATAGGCGATGCAGGTAGCGCCGCTCTTCATCAGCCCACGAGTAAGGGGCTCTTCGGCGGCCAGGTGCAGGTAGGTGAACAGCGTATGCTGTGGAGTAAGGCGCGCAACCTCATCCGGCTGCGGCTCTTTCACCTTGAGGATCAACTCGGCATTGCGCCACAGAGTATCTACATCCGCTTCTATCTGGGCACCGGCGGCTTGAAAATCAGCATCGCTAAAACCTGCACCTTCACCGGCTCCGGCCTGAACGCTCACCTGATGGCCGCGCCCGGCTAGTTCCCGTGCGCCGGTAGGGGTTAAGGCCACGCGATACTCATGATTTTTGATCTCTTTGGGAACGGCGATTTTCATTAGATTTTTCCTGTGCTTTTAAAGGTCAGTCATGTTGTTATGCAAATTACAGCACAGCTAACGTTGACCACCACCCCAGAAGCAAAAAACAAAAAAAACGCCGGTAAAGGCGTTTTTTAGGAGAAAAATCTAGCAATCACCGGTTTTTAACGGAAGAATCCACTCCCTTTCAGGTCATTCCCCAATCACTGCGCTGCCGTAAATGCGCCGGTACTCTTCGGGTAAACGCTTAGGTCGCCCCGTTGAGAGCGCCACGCAAGCAAAGCGGGTACGGGCTTGCAGCAGCATTTTCGCGTCGTTAACGCGCACTAACTGAAAACGGCGTGTCAGACTGAACCGCCCATCACACTCGACAATCCAGGTAGCAAGCTGTAACTCGTCGCCTGCAAAGGCAGGCGCGAGGTAATCCAGCTCATGGCGGTGAACCACCATGGCCCGGTCAAGCTGCCGGTAGCGCTCCAAAGTCAGCCCAAGCGCTTCAGAGTGCGCCCAGCTACTCTGCTCAACCCAACGCAGGTACTCGCTGTTGTTGACGTGCTGATAGGCGTCGATGGCCTCATCGGCCACGCGGATGTCGATCACAAAGGGGTCTGGCAGCGCCCACTCCATGTCGTTACTCCCCGTTATTTCATTAAAATGCACTTATCCCAACGCTCAGCAGCCCTGCTGGTTTAATCGCGGAAAACACGCACACCGAGCGCTTTCAAATAAGACGTTTCGGGGATGGCCGGATGCACCGGGTGGTCAGGACCTTGGTGCCCCTGGAAAATCACCTGGCCATGGCGGTCTTGATGACGCACCGCACCCCGCACCACCTCCATCAGCCGCTCTGGCGCCAGGTGCATAGAACACGATGCCGACATTAACAGGCCATCACGTCCTAACAAGCGCATAGCCTCGCGGTTCAAGCGGGAATAGGCGCGCTCGCCGTTGGGGATATCCTTGCGTTTTTTGATAAACGCGGGCGGGTCAAGAATGACCACGTCAAACTCCTCGCCGTCCAGCTTCAATGCCGCTAAGGCTTCAAACGCATCCCCCTCGCTGACCGCCACTTTCTCCTGCACGCCATTAAGCTCGGCGTTGCGTGTCACCTGGTCTAATGCCGGGCCTGAAGAGTCCAAACACAGCACCTCTTTTGCCCCATGCACGGCCGCCTGCACGCCCCAACCACCTACGTAGCTGAATACGTCCAGTACGCGCTTACCTTCCACCTGCCGATTGATCCATTCGCGATTAACGCGGTGATCAAAGAACCAGCCGGTTTTCTGGCCATTAAGCACCGGCACCACAAAGCGGGCGCCGTTCTCCTCGAGCACCACTTCGTCTGGCAGCGTGCCTTTGATCACGTCGACGTGGGCTTCCAGGCCTTCCTGACGGCGGCCGCCGGTATCGTTGCGGAAGACAATTACTTCCGGCTTGAGGACTTTTTCTAGCGCATCCACAATCTCGTCGGCAAGCGCCTGCATGCCTGCTGTATTGAGCTGAACTACCACCACATCGCCAAAGCGATCGATCACCAAGCCTGGCAACAGATCGCCTTCACCATGAATCAAACGGTAATACGGCTGCGTATAAAGACGCTGACGTAAGGCTAACGCCTGATTAAAGCGGTGCACAAACAGTGAACGGTCCAAGCGCATTTCGGGGTCGCGTGACATGATGCGCGCAGCAATTAACGAATGCGGGTTCACATACGCGACGGCCATCACTTTGCCATTGGAGGCTTCTACCAGAGCAGTTTCGCCTGCGGTAAAGTTTTTTAGCGGCGTTTCCTTGATATCCACCTCGTTGGAATAGATCCAAAGGTGCCCCGCTTTAAGACGGCGATCGGCATTTTTATTTAGGCGCAGGCGTTGGGTCACAGCAATCTCCAAAAGACGTAGGCGAAGCAAACAACTTACATAAAACGTTAGGTCACCATTAGCGCTGGCAACCGGGACAAAAGACGCTAGCACGCTGGCCGAGCGTAATGCGACGAAGCTCAGTACCACAGCGCAAACAAGGCTGGCCGTGACGACCGTAAACATTCAGACGCTGAGCGAAATAACCGGGCTCGCCCTGGCCACTGACAAAATCCCTCAGCGTAGTCCCGCCTTGGGTAATGGCTGCCGCCAGCACGTCTTTCACGGCAAGAGCCAAGGCGTCGTAGCGAGCACGGGACACTCTGCCCGCCGCGCGGCGCGGGTCAATACCGGCCATAAATAGCGCTTCCGCCGCGTAGATATTCCCAGCACCAACCACCACTTGGTTATCCATCAGAAACGGCTTTACCGCCACTCGCTTATTACGCGAGAGGGTGTAGAGCCATTTGCCGTTAAACGCCTCCGACAGCGGCTCAGGGCCGAGATGGGCAAGCCGCTTATCCAGCGCTACGTCTTCTGCCTGCCAATCGACAAAACCAAACCGGCGCGGATCATGGTAGCGCAACACATAGCCACTGGCTGTCACCACATCGACATGGTCATGTTTTTTAGGTAAATCGCCCACCCTGGCAATACGCAGGCTGCCCGACATGCCCAAGTGCCACAGCAGCGTTGAGCTAGCAGTATCCGGCGGTGATAGCGGCTGAACAGGAATCTGTAGGTATTTCGCCCGCCGTTTTAAGACACCAATGCGCGCGCCTACCAATCGATCGGCTAAGTCATCGGGCACGGGCACGCGAAGCCGTGGCTGACGCACCAATACCTCCGTAATTTCCTCACCTTCTAGGAAGGGGGCAATGCCGCGCCGGGTGGTTTCAACTTCAGGAAGTTCAGGCATATTTGGGCGTAGTTATGGACGACGTAGTTATGGAAGACGTAGCTTTGGACATGGTAGCAGTCTTAGATGACACCCTAGTGAAGATCGCTTGATGGCGCATAGGACATACAAAAGACATGCATGCAAAAACCCGGCTTGGGGCCGGGTTTTTGAACAGGCGCTCGCCTGCAGTGAAAGCCGATCATCATCGCGAGAGCGATTACTTGATCTTGGCTTCCTTATACATAACGTGCTTACGGACGACCGGGTCGAATTTTTTGAACTCGAACTTATCCGGCGTGTTCCGCTTGTTTTTATCAGTGGTGTAGAAGTGGCCAGTACCGGCACTAGACACCAACTTGATTTTATCGCGCATGGTTTAACCCTTCCAAAATGCTGGCTTAGATAGCGTCGCCGCGCTTACGAATATCAACCAAAACCGTGTCGATACCTTTCTTATCAATAATACGCATTCCTTTTGTGGAAACGCGCAGCTTGACGAAACGGTTTTCAGACTCAACCCAGAAACGGTGGGTGTGCAGGTTTGGCAAGAAACGACGACGTGTCTTACGCATTGAGTGAGAAACGTTATTTCCAGTTACCGGACGCTTGCCGGTAACCTGACATACTTTGGACATTAGAGCCTCCAACTGCTTGGCCAGGATATAATAACCTGAGTGTTCAAAACTGTCGGGCAAACCGGAGCAGGGAAGGTGTCGGCGCCGTTAACCGCCAAGCTTTATCCAAATCCGTTATTCAACCCAAGATTAAAGGTGGCACTTTATACCAGAGCGCCCGGCTAGCAGCAAGCAAAACCAGGTTAAAAGGTCTAAAAAGCACCTTTTAACTCATTTTACTTAGATATAGCTGCGCAATGTACTGCCCGGCGATTCTGCTTATAGCCATCCGCGCTCAGCAAAAGAGACCACTTCTCCATCCCCCACCACGAAATGATCCAACACGCGCACTTCAAAAAGTGCGAGGGCGTCTTTTAAACGTTCAGTGATACGACGATCAGCATCGCTTGGCTCTGCCACACCAGAAGGGTGGTTGTGAGCCAGGATAACGGCGCCAGCGCTAAGTTCTAATGCGCGCTTGGCAACTTCGCGGGGGTAAACAGATGCGCTGTCTAGGGTACCGCGAAACAGCGATTCATAGCGAATAATTCGGTGCTGAGTATCCAAAAAAAGCACCGCAAACTCCTCATGCCCTAAATGACGTAGCTGGGAACTCAGGTAATGGCGTACTAATTCAGGCGATGTCAGCGCATTACCGCGCGCCAACTGGCTGGCCAAATGGCGCCGCGATAATTCAAGGGTCGCCTGCAGCTGAGCATACTTGGCGCTGCCCAAACCGCGAGCGGCACAGAAGCTGTCTTGGTCTGCTTCGAGCAGTTGGCGCAAGCCCCCAAAATTGCTTAGTAAATCACGCGCCAGATCAACCGCTGAACGCCCCTGCACACCGACGCGCAAAAAAATTGCCAATAATTCGGCGTCTGAAAGCGTCTGAGCGCCGGTGTTTAATAATTTTTCCCGCGGCCGCTCACCCGCCGGCCAGTGATTGATACCCATCGCGCTTCCCTCCGCTATCCCACCATTGGTCATTAACGCCAGCCGCAAACAAGCTATCCATTACCACCAGCCTCAGTAAACCTAGCTTAACCTTATTACCCCCCAACATGCCAAATCGGCGATGCCAATGGTATGGTAAGCGTCCTAACCTACGCTGATGTGGATCACTGACATGGCCTCTGTTGTAGATACCCCGACTAACGCTTTCGCAACAGCATCGACGCTAGCGGGCAAACGGGTGTTACTCGGTGTTAGCGCGGGGATCGCTGCCTATAAAAGCGCGCTGATTGTGCGCTTGCTCAAGCAGGCGGGCAGCGAAGTACGCGTCGTAATGACCGACGGTGCTCAAACATTTATTACCCCGCTGACGCTACAGGCGCTTTCCGGCGAGCCGGTGCGCACCTCCCTGCTCGACCCCGAAGCCGAAGCCGGCATGGGGCATATTGAGCTGGCCCGCTGGGCGGATGTGGTGCTGATCGCCCCAGCCACCGCCGACCTAATCGCCCGATTGGTTCACGGCATGGCCGATGACCTGCTTACCACGCTCTGCCTGGCCTCTGAAGCACCCAAGCTGATTGCCCCGGCGATGAACCAAGCCATGTGGCGCCACTCCGCCACCCAGCGCAATGTGGCACAGCTGCAGCGTGACGGTTGGCAGCAGATTGGCCCCGCCGCTGGTGACCAAGCCTGCGGCGACGTGGGACCTGGACGCATGAGCGAGCCTGAGGAAATTTTTAACGCGGTGACAGCACTGCTTGCCCCGCCTCTTACCGATGCTCACCCGTCGACTGCCCCCCATATTGTTATTACCGCCGGGCCCACTCGGGAACCACTGGACCCCGTGCGCTATATTTCCAATCACAGCTCGGGGAAAATGGGCTTTGCCCTAGCCGCAGCGGCGGTTGCGGAGGGCGCCGAGGTCACGCTAATCAGTGGACCGGTAAATCTGCCCACCCCTCAAGGCGTCACACGGGTCGACGTCGAATCTGCTGAGCAAATGCACACCGAGGCCCAGCGGCTAGCGCCCCGGGCAGCGTTATTTATCGGCTGCGCCGCTGTCGCCGACTATCGCGCAGCGGCCACCGCCGAGCACAAACTCAAAAAACAACAGAACAGCGACACGCTCACTCTCACCCTGGTTAAAAACCCTGATATTATCGCTAGCATTGCGGCACTGCCCACCGAACAGCGCCCCCTAGTCATTGGTTTCGCTGCTGAAACCCAAGAAATTGAGCGCTACGCCCGGGATAAATTACAGCGCAAAAGGCTGGATATGATCGTCGCCAATGACGTATCTCAGGCGGGCCTGGGTTTTGGCAGCGACCAAAACGCCGCCTGGCTGCTCTGGCGCACCCCCCAAGGCGTTGAAAGCCGGGCCGAGCCACCGCAGTCAAAAAACCAGCTCGCTACTACCATTGTTCGCCAGGCGCTCGCGCTGCTAGCCACAGAGTCACTGAACTCGGCACCTGAAACCGCCCCTACGACCCCCCCTGGAGAGTCCCCATGAGTGCCGCCCGCCCCCGGCTGCAGTGCAAACTGCTGGATGAGCGCCTAAACGATTATTTGCCCCACTATGCAACCCAAGGCTCGGCAGGCATGGATCTTCGCGCCTTGCTGGATGAGCCGTTAACCCTGGCCCCCGGCGAATGCCAACTCGTACGCACCGGCATTGCCATCTATATTGAAGACCCGGGCTTGGCGGGCATGATTCTGCCGCGTTCCGGCTTGGGGCATAAGCATGGCATTGTACTGGGCAATTTAGTCGGTTTAATCGACTCTGATTACCAGGGCGAACTGATGATTTCAGTTTGGAACCGCGGTCAGAGCACGTTTACGTTAGCGCCCTTCGACCGGCTGGCACAGTACGTACTCGTGCCAGTAGTGCAGGCAGAGCTCTCGCTAGTCGACACCTTTGAAGACTCCTTACGTGGCAGCGGTGGGTTTGGCAGCACCGGGAGCCAGTAACGATTGGCAACGCATGTTTTAAGCTGGGAAGCCTTATGAACGCACAAACCGTACCCGCGTCGATTTTTCGTGCCTACGATATTCGCGGCATTGTCGACGACACGCTCACGGAAGCCTCGGTGGAAATGATCGGTCGCGCCGTCGGCTCTGAAGCCGTCGCGCAGGGCCAATCCCGCGTGGTAGCGGCCCGCGACGGTCGTCTTTCAGGCGCTCGGCTGCAAGCAGCGCTAATGCGCGGATTGAACGCTGCCGGGTGCGATGTGATCGATATCGGCATGGTACCTACCCCGGTACTCTACTTTGCCACCCATATTTTACCAGACACCCAATCCGGCGTGATGGTCACCGGCAGCCATAACCCGCCCGACTATAACGGCTTTAAAATTGTGCTTAACGGCGACACGCTCTACGGCGATGCCATCACCGCCCTTTTTGAGCGTATTCAGTCCGGCAACCTAGCCAGTGGGCAAGGTAGCGTTACCCAGCAAGATATTCGTGAAAGCTATTTGGCACGCATTTTAGGCGACATTCATGTTAGCCGGCCGATCAAAGCCGTGGTCGACTGTGGCAACGGCGTTGCCGGCGAGCTGGGCCCACAGCTGCTAGCCCGCTTGGGCGTCGATACTATTCCGCTCTTTGCCGAAATCGATGGCCATTTCCCCAATCACCATCCCGATCCTGGCAAACCGGAGAATGTTCAAGACCTCATCCGCAAAGTGGTAGAGAGCGGCGCAGATATTGGCCTTGCCTTCGACGGGGACGGTGACCGCCTAGGCGTTGTTACCCCCGATGGCAAGCTGATTTATTCAGATCACTTGCTGATGGTGTTTGCCGCCGATATGCTCGCGCGCCAGCCCGGCGCCAAGGTGATTTTTGATGTTAAGTGCACCAGCAACCTGGTTAAAGTCATTAGCGAGGCAGGCGGGGAGCCTGAAATGTGGCGTACCGGCCACTCGCTGATCAAAGCGCGCATGAAGGAAACCGGCGCTCAGCTTGGTGGCGAGATGAGCGGGCATATCTTTTTTAAAGAGCGCTGGTATGGGTTCGACGATGGGCTCTACGCGGCCGCTCGGCTCGTAGAGATTCTGGCGAACCAAGCCGACGATGCGAATACGTTTTTTGCCCGCTTTCCCCAAGATGTCGGCACCCCGGAAATCAATATTGCAGTTACCGACGATAATAAATTTTCTCTGGTGGATAAGCTTGCCCGCGAGGGCGACTTCGGCGAAGGTATCAAAACGACATTAGACGGCATTCGCGTCGACTATGTGGATGGCTGGGGGCTGTGTCGCGCTTCTAACACCACACCCGCGCTGGTCATGCGCTTTGAAGGCAAAGACGAGGCCGCGCTAGCACGCATTCAAGCGATTTTTTATAACGCCTTAAAACGCGCTGCGCCTGGCGACATTGAGCTACCCGGCTAAATAGACAGCTAGGCGCTCAGGGATCGCGCCACCTAGAAAGCGCGACCCACCCCAAGAATCAGCATAATAACGTTTGCAAGGGACAACCTAATGAATTCAGTGAGTCGCGACCCCCAGGTCGTTGTGGAGGTGCTTTCCGAAGCACTCCCGTACATTCAACAGTTTTCGGGCAAAACCGTGGTGGTCAAATACGGCGGTAACGCCATGACAGAAAGCACCCTGATTGACTCCTTTGCCCGCGATATCGTGCTGATGAAAGAAGTTGGCATCAATCCGGTAGTGGTACACGGTGGCGGGCCGCAGATTGGCGATTTGCTCAAAAAGCTCAATATTGAGTCGCGCTTTGTTAACGGCATGCGCGTCACCGACTCGCAAACCATGGACGTGGTCGAGATGGTACTGGGTGGCTTGGTCAACAAAAGTATCGTCAATCTGATCAACCAAAGCGGCGGCAAGGCGATTGGCTTAACCGGCAAGGACGGTGCACAAATTCGTGCCCGCCAGCTCCAAGTAGAACACCAAAGCCCTGAAATGACTGCCCCGGAGATCATCGATATTGGCCATGTGGGCGAAGTGGAGTCGATTTCCACTGAATTGATCGAGATGCTAGCAGCGCGCGACTTTATCCCGGTCATTGCCCCTATCGGCGTTGATGCCTCAGGCCGCAGCTATAACATTAACGCTGATCTGGTAGCGGGTAAGATCGCCGAAGCGCTCAACGCAGAAAAACTGATGCTGCTGACCAATGTGGCTGGCTTAATGAATGCCGAAGGCGAGGTGCTCACTGGCCTAACCACCCGCCAAGTGGATGACCTCATTGAAGACGGCACTATTTATGGCGGCATGTTGCCCAAAATTCGCTGTGCATTAGACGCTGTCAAAGGTGGCGTTAACAGCTCGCACATCATTGATGGCCGCGTTCCCCACGCGGTATTGCTGGAAATTTTCACCAATGCTGGGGTCGGCACCTTAATCACTGACGCGAGCTAACCGCGACGGAGGGCACACTATGAGCGAAGATCAAAAACCTCGCCGCCGCGAGCAGATTCTCCAAGCACTGGCATTAATGCTTGAAGAAGACAGTGGCAAGCGTATTACCACCGCCGCCCTGGCCCGCCAAGTAGGCGTTTCGGAAGCAGCGCTCTACCGCCACTTTCCCAGCAAAGCGCGTATGTTTGAAGGGCTTATCGACTTTATCGAAGAGAGTATATTTGCGCGTATTACGCGCATCTTAGAAGACGTTCCTGACGCTTCTACCCGCTGCGGCACCATCTTAGCGCTGATACTGGGCTTTGCCGAAAAAAACCCGGGGCTGGCACGCGTGATGGGCGGCGACGTACTCACCGGCGAAACCGCTCGGCTACGTCAGCGCGTTAACCAACTGTTTGAACGCTTGGAAATGCAGCTCAAACAGATACTCCGAGAAGCCGAGCTGCGTGAAGGCCTGCGCCCTACTATTCCTGCCGCCGCCGCCGCCAATTTGTTGAGCGCCCAAGCGGAGGGACGCATTTCACAATATGTGCGTAGCGACTTTAAGCGCCTGCCCACCGAACACTGGGAAGATCAATGGTCGCTTCTCTCTACCCATTTACTGCGCGCTACGGCCCAGCCAGCGTAAGTTAACGCTACCCCGCTTAGCGATATCGAGTAGGGTGAGGCGTTACCGCCTCATCCCTCTCACAGAACCGTACATACGGGCCACGTATACGGCTCATGCCTTTAACTTACCCCGAACTCGGGGACAGTGATGCCCGTTTTGACCTTGGTTAAGTCCAGCAACCTCAGATCGTCATGCAAGTAGGCATTGGGTATCGCCAGATGAGCCAGCGGTGACGCCGCGTTTCGCCAGCTTTGCATCTTGATGTACTTAAACGGCGGGCGGTAGCCCAGCTGTTTTAGCCTTCGATGCAGCCGACCCGGCTTCTTCCACTGTTTGAGCTGGACGCCGCGTAGTCGACGCCTCACCCAGCTCATCACCTGCTTTAATGCCCTGGCGCAGTTCGCTACCCGGAAGTAGTTGGCAAAGCCTCGCAGCACAGGGTTCAACTCGCGGATGATCACCGCAAGCCCCGCCCCTCGATTGCGCTTCGTCAACGCCTTCACTGTCTGCTTCAGTTTCACCACCTTCTTTTCCTGGATACGGGTGTACTTGGTGTGGATCACCACGCCCAGGAACTTGATCCCATCGTCGCTGTGCGCGATGTGGGTCTTGGTGACGTTAACCGTCAGCTTCAGCTCCCCCTCCAGATAATATTGGGCCACCCTCAACGCATTCTCCGCTCCAGCCCGTGAGCTGCACAGGATCAGGATATCGTCCGCGTAGCGGACGATCCGATGTCCCCGTGTTTTCATAAACTGGTCGAAGGCGTCCAGGTAGACGTTGGCGATCAGCGGACTGATCACGCCTCCCTGTGGGCTCCCCAGCTCTGTCTCCTCAAGGTGGTACCCCACCATCACACCGCTTTCCAGGCACTGGCGCAGCAGCGACAACACACTGCCGTCCGTGATCCGTTGGCGGAACTGGCGGATGATCAGGTCGTGGTTTAACGTGTCGAAGCATTTCGACAAGTCCATATCCACGACCCATTCTCGCCGGTAACGGCGAATGAACAACGCCGCTTTGCCGATGGCGTGGTGACCACTGCGTCCCGGACGATACCCGTAGCTTGAGGGGTGAAAGTCCGGCTCGAAGAGCGGCTCGATAATACTGCGCAACGCCTGTTGCACAACCCGGTCTCGAACCGTGGGAATACCCAACAGACGCTCACCACCTTCGTCCTTGGCGATGGTCACCCGCCTGACAGGTTGCGCTCGATAGCGCTTTTCCTTCAGTTCGAGGAGCAGGCACGACAGCTCCACATCCAGATTCGCCTCGAACGCACTCAGGCTCTGCCTATCGATTCCGGCCGCACCTTTGTTGCGTTTGACGTGTCTAAAGGCTTCATACAGGCGCTGCTTTGATAGCAGTTGCCCGTAGAGACTGTAGTATTTCCTCATGCCTGCTCATCTCTGTGATGACGGCGTCGATCGTTGGTCTGGCTGCTGGTCTATTTCAAACGACCCGTCCGGGTACTAGCACGTTGGCAATCTGCCGCCACGGTGTCGTTCTACTCCCTCGTTCAGAGAAGGACGAAGCCACTGTGTTCCTACAGCACCTCAGCCCACTTCCCTACCCCGTCGGGCAGCTTGTGAACACAGCGTCCACCTTCGGATCAATGTCCGTCGTTCTCATTAATGACTTCCGCCCTTCGCATCCGACCAAGGCTTTTGGCCTTGCCCAGTCCGCTGAACCTCCGCCAGCGGTCGTTCCGGTTTTGTCCTCCACGCTGTTACCAGGCTTCGCAGGCCGAAACTTCCTCACTACTACGGCGTCATCTGCCACCTCACACCCGACCCGCTCTTGGCTTTCACCTTGACGCGTGCCTTCCAGACAGGCTGGATACGGTGCCAGGCTTCCCCGGTTACTGCACCGGCTCCCTGTCAACGATGCCACCCTCAAACACAGTACAGGTCTGACTGAGTCTCGGGCGTCGCGCTATTTTGCACGCTTACCCACCTGTACTGCCGAAGCAGGTTCACTTGCGTTGTGTACCGTTAACCTCCTATGGCTTCCTTCAGACCCCACCGTTGGCCAGTGACGCCCTTGCCAGTCGGATTGTCTTCCCCTCAGTCGGGGTGACGACACCTTCTCTCAGGTGTCCGGGTTTGCCGGCTTCGCCGGGCAAACAAAAAAACCGGCTCTTGTAAAAAGGAGCCGGTTTTTTAATGTTGTTATAGCAACGAATACTGGCTTTACGCCACCATCGCCTCGCCCATTTTTTGACGCAGCTTTTTCATGGCGTTTTTTTCCAGCTGACGAATACGCTCCGCACTGACCCCGTAGACATCGGCCAGATCATGCAGCGTTTCCTTGCTATCCGCCAGCCAACGGCGCTGGAGGATGTCCCGAGAGCGCTCATCAAGCCCTTCGAGGGCAAGCTGTAAACGCCGCGTTGAGTCTTCCTCGAAGTTGCTATCTTCAAGCAGCGTGGCAGGGTCGGAAGCTGCGTCATCTAAGAAGTGCACCGGTGCTTGATAGGTGCTCTCCTCGTCGTCGCCTGCCGGGGCATCATAGCCAGCATCGTAGGAAGACAAACGACCTTCCATATCACGCACAATCTCGGGTTTGACGTCGAGATCTTTGGCGATAGCGGCCACTTCGTCGTTGTTCAGCCACGCCAAGCGTTTTTTCGCCCCGCGTAAATTAAAGAACAACTTGCGCTGGGCTTTGGTGGTGGCGATTTTGACAATTCGCCAGTTGCGCAGCACA
This sequence comes from Halovibrio sp. HP20-59, assembly GCF_033052795.2. Taxonomy (NCBI): domain Bacteria; kingdom Pseudomonadati; phylum Pseudomonadota; class Gammaproteobacteria; order Oceanospirillales; family Halomonadaceae; genus Halovibrio; species Halovibrio sp. HP20-59. Next base: position 124,078 of record NZ_JAWJUW020000006.1, on the reverse strand, counting down.
AACTCGTGAATTTCAGCTTTGATCCAGTGCACGGCAAAAGAAACTAGACGAACGCCCTGATTCGGATCGAAACGCTTGACGGCTTTCATCAAGCCAACGTTACCCTCTTGAATCAAATCTGCCTGGGGTAATCCATAGCCTGAATAGCTGCGCGCAATATGTACCACAAAGCGTAAATGCGACAGCACCAAACGCCGCGCAGCTTCTAGATCACCCTCATCGTAAAGACGATAGGCAAGATCACGCTCTTCGTCACCTGTTAATACCGGAATACTATTGACCGCGCGGGTATAACCGCCCAGGTCGCCACCTGGTGAAAGTTGCCCGACTGGTAGAAGACTAGCGCTCATATGCAGATGGTCTCCCCTGTAACCCATTATGGCTGATGTAGCACATTATAAATAAAATGTTACTGATAACTTACATCCTAAGACCTGATCATTTGGATAAGGTTCACGTGATGCCGCATTGATGCTGGGCTGACCACGCTAATAGACGAATTCAGCCGTATAACGCTTTACACCCCAGCTAACTCATCGTTGATGAATACTTGAAAGGTGGCGAGTCACCGCCAACCAAGCACCCAACCACCCTAACAGTGTACTGCAAGATAGCAGAATTGTAGAGCCTGTCACGTCTAGTTGCGGTAAGGAAAAACTAGCGCCATAACTAGCGGCTAGCGCAGCGACCGGTAAAGACAGCCAATGGTTGCCTAGGCCTAATAAACCCAACGCTAATAGCCCACCCCCCAAGCCGTACCAAGCGCCGCTATACAGGAAAGGCCGCCTGACAAAAGCGTGCGTGGCACCGATGAGCATCACTACTTCAATTTCCCGGCGGCGGCTTTCCACCGATAAGCGGATGGTATTGCCGACCACCAGCAGCACCCCTAAACCAAACAGTGCACCCAGTGCTAGGGCGACGCGACGTCCTAGCTCGGCGAGGTTTCTCAACCGCTCCACCCAGGCCAAATCAAGGCGAACCTCATCGACACCCGCGAGCGCTTCCAGGCGGCTGGCCAGTTGCTGCATCGCGGCGGGCTCAACGCTTTGAGGATGCACCACGATGCTGATCGGCAACGGATTATTCTCCAGCCCCGCTAAGGCATCATCCAGCCCCAGCGACTGCTGGAACTCAGCCATGCCTTGCTCGGCGCTGATCAACCGGGTTTCGAGCACACTCGGCTCCGCGTTAACCGCCTCATCAATGCGTAGCGCCTGGGCATCGTCGGTGCTCAAAGCCAGGTAGACCGTCAGAGTGGCGCTCTCATCCAGCTCTGCATCCAGCAACCTCGCACTGTCCAGGGTTAGCCATAGCGCCGCAGGCAGTACCAGCGCGATAGCAATCGCCAGCATGGTCAGCAGATTACCTAGCGGATAGCGCACTAAGCGCTGAAAGCTATCCCACGCCATGCTGCGGTGGTGGCGACCCCATGCCCGCAGGCGGCTGGAGAAGCGCGTCTGCTGCGATCTGGCCCCCCGTTGTGGGGCTTGGGTTTTATCGACTCCGGGTTTAACAGCGGCTTTGCGCGGCGTTTTTAATGCCGCGCCCTGACGTCGCTTGGGCGTCGCGGATGATTTCATAGCGCCCCCTCATCGGCTACCAGCCTGCCGTCGGTTAAGCGCAGAATCCGGTGGCGCAATCGGGCGATCAGGGCCAAGTCGTGGCTGGCAATCATCACCGTGGTACCAATCCGATTAAAGTCCTCAAACAGCGCCATGATATCTGCCGAAAGCTGGGGATCTAGGTTGCCGGTAGGTTCGTCCGCGAGCAGTAACGCCGGCTTATTGACCACCGCTCGGGCAATGCCCACCCGCTGCTGCTCGCCGCCGGAGAGCTCGATAGGTAGCGCCTTTTCACGATGCAGCAGCCCTACCTTATCCAAGGCTGCGCGCGCGCGGCGAGCGGCCTCACGGGGTTCGACTCCCTGGATTTCCAGCGGCAGTGAAACGTTATGAAAAATATTGCGGTCAAAAAGCAGTTGATGATCCTGAAAGACCACGCCAATTTGGCGCCGATAGAACGGCACTTGGCTGGAGTGCAGCTGTGCAATATCGTGCCCGGCCACGACGACTCGCCCTCGGCTTGGCTTCTCAAGGCGCATAATCAAGCGCAAAAGTGAGCTCTTGCCCGCCCCGGAGTGGCCGGTTAGAAACACCATTTCCCCACGAGCAACGCGAAAATTGAGGTGCGCCAACGCCTCAAAACGACCGCCATAGCGTTTTCCAACGTGCTCAAAGGCGATCATGCGCTGGTATCATCCCCTTGGCGATCAAACAGCGCATGGACAAAATCATCCGCCTCGAAGGGGCGCAGGTCATCGATCCCTTCACCTACGCCAATAAAGCGAATCGGCGTTTCCAGCTGCTTGGCCAGCGCGAAAATAATCCCGCCTTTGGCAGTGCCGTCCAGTTTGGTTAGCGTGATCCCGCTGACTGGCACAGCGTCGTTAAAGGTACTGGCTTGAGAAATAGCGTTTTGTCCGGTGCCTGCATCCAGCACCAGCATCACTTCGTGAGGCGCAGTGTCATCTAACTTTTGCATCACCCGATGAACTTTTTTCAGCTCTTCCATCAGGTGGCTTTTGTTATGTAGACGACCGGCGGTATCGGCGATCAGCACATCTACGCCGCGCGCGGTGGCGGCCGCTACCGCATCGTAAATTACTGAGGCGCTGTCTGCGCCGGTGTGCTGGGCGATGACCGGCACGTGGTTGCGGTCACCCCACACTTTGAGCTGTTCGACAGCGGCGGCACGGAAGGTGTCACCGGCGGCCAACATGACGCTTTTGCCTTCGCGCTGAAAACGCTGGGTCAGCTTGCCGATGGTGGTGGTTTTACCCACGCCATTAACGCCTACCACTAAAATAACAAACGGCCCCTTGCCCGCCTTCTCCAGCACCAGCGGCTTTGCGACCGGCGCCAGCATGGTGGACAGCTCTTCTTGCAGGCCACGGTAGAGCGCATCGGGGTTGTTCAACTCTTTGCGCGAGACGCGCGCTTCCAGGCGGCCAATAATCTCGGTGGTGGCGTCAATGCCCACATCGGCCATCAGCAGTTGCGTTTCCAGGTCTTCCAGCAGTTCATCGTCGATCTGTTTTTTTCCCAAAAACAGGTCGGCGATACCGTCGGTAAGATTGGCGCGGGTTTTGCCCAGGCCAGATTTGATACGCGCAAACCAACCTTTTTGCTCACCCGGCTGCTCGCTTGGCTGAGCGACCGGTTTCTCTTGCAGTGCTGGCTCTGGCTCTGGCTCTGGCTCTGGCTCTGGCTCTGGCAAAGTCTCCGGCGCCTTTGGAGGCTCTTCAACGGCGCTGGTCGCAGTGTCGGGCGTCTCAACGCCCCCTGCGTCGGCTTCGTCTTGAGGCGGCTCTTGTGAACCCGGCTCTTCCAGGCGCGAATCGTCTTCTTGAGGCGCCTGCTTAGGGTCGTGTTTAGGGTCGTGCTTATTTTTACGCTTAAAAAAACCAAACATGAGAGTTATCCGGCAGAAATAGTGAACATTAGGGTTATGCTAACACCGTCACCCAAGACTTTGGATAAGCAGCCCGCTACAATCCGCGTTATGAAACGACAACGCTCATCCTCCTCTCGCCGCTCTCCTGCTCAGCGGGAGGGCAATCGGTTTGGCAAACTACGCATTATCGGCGGTGAATTTCGCCGCCGCCAGCTACCGGTGCTGAATATCCCTGGCTTGCGTCCAACGCCGGACCGCGTGCGTGAAACGCTGTTCAACTGGCTAGGACAACAGCTTTACGGCCAGCAGGTGCTCGATTTATTCGCGGGCACCGGTGCGCTAGGCATTGAAGCTGTTTCTCGCGGTGCAGCGTGGGTCGATTTTGTCGAGCGCGACCCGCGGGCGTCGGCACAGCTGACAGCCAATCTGGCATTACTGAATATTACCGCCAGCGGAGTGCATACTAACGATGCGCAAGCCTACCTGACCCGCCCTGCCAAGGCCTATTCCCTGGCATTTCTCGACCCACCTTTCCATCAACAGCTCGCTGCGCCTTGCTGTGCCGCGCTGGAAAGTAACGGCTGGCTCACCGCAGAGGCGATGATTTATCTCGAAACCGAGACATCGCTGACGCCCGAGGTACCCGCCAACTGGCAGTTACAGCGCGAAACCCAGGCGGGCGAAAGCACTGCCAGACTTTATCAACGCCAAGCACCGTAAACAGCGCTTGCCGCCACGCAGTGGTGGCGTTACGCTCGCCTCATTCGTGCCGAATGACAAGCTTGGCGCTTGTTTTGGGTCACTTTTATGATTTGTTTGTGGGTTCTCATTTTACACTAGGGAGATAGACATGAGTTTGGAACTATTTAACCAGCTTGAACAGAAAGTCACTGATACCGTTGACGCACTGGAAATGATGAAACTGGAAAACGAAGAGCTGCGCGATGAGAACGCCAAGCTTAAAGGAGAGCGCGAAGAGTGGGAGCGCCGTCTTAATGGCCTGCTAAGCAAATTCGACACTATTGATGCATCCAGCGCTGACTAAGCCCTGTTGACGTTTCATTAGACTCTTTTGAGGTTTCATAGCGGGCGCGACATCAGCAGGGCATCTTCTCGTCCGGCGGCGGCACCCGCCGCTGGGCTGCCGTTAGCTTGTGACGCGCCCAGTGCTGGATAGTAGCCTTTGCGGCGCCCGTCTTCGCTAAAGCCACTGCGCTGATAAAGCCGAATAGCATTAAGGTTACCCACCCGCACTTCCAGCAGTAGCCGCTCACTGGACCAGCCTTGCGATGTGGCGATTACTGCTTCCATCAGCGCCCATCCTGCACCGTTTCGTCGCTGCTCAGGCAGTACGCCAATCGCCTGCAGTTCCGCCTCAAACGGCAACCGCGCCACGATAGCGTAACTCACTAGAAGCTCCCCCTGCCGCCCGCCTAGTACGCTGGTATCTTGACTGCCTAACGCTGCCAGCATCTGCGATTTGGAGATGCCACTTTGCACCTGACGTTCGAGTGTCACTAGCTGAGTAAGATGGTCAACATTGAGTTCAGTGATCATCGGTCGTCTGCCTCGTAACGGTAGTCCTCTCGCCGGTTGAGCCAACGCCCCTCCACTGCTGACCCAGCGCCTGCAGCGCTGGCCAGAAATCGCGCTTGCTATCGGCACCATCGAGCAGCGACGCAAGCGCAGGCCCCTGCCAGACAGGCAGCGAGAGCGTTTGGCTTTGACCATCGGTCACGTTGATTATACGGTCCAGCGGCGCTTGATCGGGTCCCAGCTCGCCCCACCAGAGTAGTCGTTCCAGCTGCCACCCTTGTCGGCTCACACTGCCGGCAACAAACGCCGCCAAGCCTTCACGAGCCTCATCCAGTGGATCCTCTACCGCAAAGGCGTTGGCCATTTGCGGCCAAGTAAAGTGGGCCACGGGCGGCAACGCCCCCGGCTGAATGCCCGCCGCCTGGAGCAAGTTACCCAGCAGCTGCTGCTCAAGCGTATTCATTTCACCCGCTTGCAACATCAGCCAGCGCCCCTCAAGACACACACAGGAGAGCTCGAACTTAAGGGGTTTAGCTGGCGCGGAAGGGGCAGCTTCCACGCCAGGCGTCGCTGTATCAGAGTCGGCAATCGCTGGCTTAGTTTGGCCCGGCTTATCCTGGCGTGGCTTGTCTTGACCCAGCAGCGCCCGTACCGCCGCAGGAGAAGCAACGGCTTCCTCTGGCGGCTGGCGCTCGGGCGCTTGGGGTTTGGCTTTTTCACGCCTAGGCGCAGCGGCGTCGTCCAACAACGCCTGCAGTCGCTCGCGTGGTGGCGTAGCGGCAGGCGTTGATTCCTCCCACTCGCAGGCCTCGGTGGGCAACGCATTAGGCAACTGGTATTTAGCGGCCCAGCCAGTGATTCCCATGGCGTCCAGATAGTGGCGCCGAGCAACTTCTTGATTCACTGCCCGCCGCCGCGACAGTTGGGTGAATTGGGGCGTTCACCGCCGCGCGCCTGCCACTCGCTGGGGGTATAAAGATGCAGGGCCAACGCATGCACCGGGCCAGAGAGCTCATCGGCCAACAGTGCATAAATTTTTTGATGGCGTTTCACCGGCATCAGGCCGTCGAAAGTGTCGCTTACCAGGGTCACTTTGAAGTGCGTTTCCGAATTAGCGGGCACGTTGTGCATGTGGCTTTCATTTTCTACCTGCAGCACGTCGGGCGCTAACGCCGTTAACTTCTGCTCAATCTGTGTCTGCAGCGTCATGAGGTTCTCCTTGAGGTCATAAACCAGTTTATTGTACGCGCTTACTGCCCCTTAGACGATGCCCGACGGGCGTGCAAAGCGCGTCTTGCCAGCGGCATGCGCGCCACGCTGGCCAATAGCGCCAGCAGCGTGGTGGCCGCTCCCAGCCAGAGCGTTACCTGTACCGGCCAACCCAGCGCCAGAGCTGCGCCGACCAGCGCCACCCCAAACGACTGCCCCACCGTACGCGTGGTGCTCATCACCCCGGAGACATTCGAGCTGCGCTCGGGTGGCAGGCTGCCCATCATTTCGCGGTTATTAGGCGGCTGAAATAAGCCGAAGCCAATCCCGCACAGCGCGGTGCGCCATAAACTGCCTGCCACACTGGTCGACTCATCCACCAGCGCCAATGCAATCAAGCCAACGATCAACAGCCCAAGCCCACTGCTGGACAGTACACTGGGGTTAATATGGTCGGCTAAACGACCTGCTATCGGCCCGACAACCATGATCGCCAATGGCCAGGGGGTGAACAGCCAAGCAGTTTCCAACGGCGTAAACCCCATCTGTTCTTGGTAAAAAAACGACAGCGCTACAAAGGTCAGCCCCTGGCCGATAAAGGCAAGCCCTGAAGCGGAGACAGCCAGCGTAAAACGCCGCTCGGCAAACACGCTAAGCGGCAATAACGGATAGGGGGCACGCCGCTGACGCATGATAAACCCGCTACAGGCAATGGCCGCCAACAGAGCCCAGCCGCCGCTTTGCCAAACAGGGGCGGCATGGCTAACGGCATCCATAGCGATAAAGAAGCTGGCCAGCATCACCATTGAGAGCAACGCCCCGGCCGCATCAAAGCTGCCCTGGCGCGGCGCTTCGCGGGGTAAGGCACGCTTGGCCAGCCACAGCGAGCAAAGCCCCAGCGGCACATTTAGTGCAAACAGCCAAGGCCAGTCAGCAAAAGATAAGATCACCCCGCTTAGCGTGGGCCCCGCAGCATAACCACCGGCCACGACCAAGGCGCTTAATCCTAACGCACTACCCAACAGCCGCGAGGGAAAAATCGCCCGATAGAGCGACGGCCCGATCGACAGCGTGGCCGCGGCGCCCAGCCCCTGAAGGGCTCGAAATACCAGCAGCGTTTCCAGATTGCGTGACAAGGCCGCGCCCAGGGCGGCGGCGACAAAGGTGCCCAGCCCGAATAGATAGAGCCGGCGGCGGGTAACCAATTCACTGATACCTGCAAACACCAGCAAGAAAGCGGCACACACAACTTGAAACAGATTGGTGATCCATACCGCCCGGGAAGCCGATACGTTTAAATCGGCGGCAATGGTGGGCAGCGCCAGGTTGATCATGGTGGTATCCACCACTGCCATTAGCGTGCCGGTCACCAGCGCCAACACGGCCAGCGCGCGCTCTGGCCCTGGCAGGCCGTCGTCGCCGGGGCGGGTTTCAAACAGTCGCATGCAAGAGTTCCTAGGGAGGAGAGTTGCTAAACGAAACGGCCAAGCGCCTAAAACCAGCGAACCAACACAATGAAACCGGCCTAAGCCGGTTTCGAAGTGCGCAATTTAGCTTACTTAAAATATTAGCATGCTAATCCTGCTCGCTGTCGAGTAGTAACGCATCATCGACTTCTGAGATTTCCAGCGGTGTTTCGTCGTCCAGATCAATCGCCAAATAGCTGTGTTCGACGCGCACAAACTCCTGAAACAGCGCCCAATCCAGCTTTTCCGGCCACTGGCGTTCATCCTCTTCCCAAGCGCGCAGCTCGGTCTCGAGGATTTCCGTGTAGCGCTCGCGCACAAAGGTTTCCAGCGCTTCAGGCGTATCCATTTCAGGAATCAGGTAAATGGTACTTTCACGCTCGACGTCGTCCAGGGTCAGGTCGTCATCTCCCATGGTGGGTTCCAGCGCGTTGATCCAGTCCACAAAGGGCTGGGTCGGCCTGACGCTCAGTGCGGAGCGGTTAAGCAGTTTCATGGGATTCTCCTCGCCGTCGAAACGTTGATCATTATGGGCGCTATAACGCGCCCTTACCAACTTTTCATCCGCTATCTGGCCAGATAAACGTAGGTTTAGCTCGCTTCAGGGCGCATTGCCGGAAACAGCAACACATCACGAATCGAAGGGCTGTCTGTAAATAGCATGACCAAGCGGTCGATGCCGATGCCTTCACCGGCGGTGGGCGGCATGCCGTACTCCAACGCGCGGACGTAATCAGCATCGTAATACATCGCCTCCAGATCACCAGCGTCTTTTTCCGCAGACTGTTCACGGAAGCGTTCAGCCTGGTCTTCGGCATCGTTGAGCTCTGAGAAACCGTTGGCGATTTCGCGGCCGCCAACAAAGAACTCGAACCGGTCGGTAACGAAGGGGTTAGCGTCATTGCGCCGTGCCAAGGGGCTGACTTCCGCTGGATATTCGGTAATGAACGTCGGCTGGTCGAGCTTATGCTCAGCCACCTCTTCAAATATTTCCGTTTGTACCTTACCCAGACCCCAGCTCTCTTTGACCTTGATGCCGAGTTTTTCAGCCATGGTTCGCGCCGTTTCCAGCGAATCCAAATCACTGTCAGCAATACCGTCACCGTGATCCAAAATCGCTTGGCGCAGCGTCAGGCGGGCAAACGGCTTACCAAAATCGTAGCTGGCGCCCTGGTACTCAATCACCGCGCTACCGAGCACCTCTTCTGCCGCTGTGCGCAACATGGCTTCGGTCATATCGAGCAGGTCGCGGTAATCCGCATAAGCCCAGTAAAACTCCACCATGGTGAATTCAGGGTTGTGGCGCGTTGATAACCCTTCATTGCGGAAGTTACGGTTAATCTCAAACACTTTTTCAAAGCCGCCCACCACCAGACGCTTCAGATAAAGCTCCGGCGCGATACGCAGATACATATCGATATCCAGCGCATTGTGGTGCGTAATGAACGGCCGTGCCGCCGCGCCGCCGGGGATAGGCTGAAGCATCGGCGTTTCGACTTCCATAAAGCCGCGCGCTTCAAAAAAGCGGCGCATGGAGCTGATCACCGCTGCGCGGGTTTCAAACACCTTGCGCGACTGCGGATTCATGATCAGATCCACATAGCGCTGGCGATAGCGGGCTTCCATATCGGTCAGGCCGTGAAACTTATCCGGCAGCGGGCGCAGGCTCTTGGTGAGCAGCTGCGCTTCCTTCATCATCACGTACAGATCGCCCTTGCCGGATTTATGCACCGGCCCGTGCGCGGCGACGATATCACCGATATCCCAGCTTTTAACGTCTTCAAGCACGTCGGCGGGTAGCCCTTTTTTATCCACGTAGAGCTGGATTTGCCCGGCTACATCCTGGATCACAATAAAAGGCCCGCGTTGACGCATCACACGGCCCGCCACAGAGGCATGATGATCCAGTGTTTCCAGCTCGGCCTTATCTTTATCGCCGAAGGCGTTTTGCAGCTCGACGGTTAAGCTATCGCGGCGAAAATCATTAGGAAACGCACTTTTGCCCTGCTCAGCGGCGCGCTCGCGGCGAGCGGCAAGTTTGGCTCGGCGCTCGGCGATCAGGTGGTTTTCGTTATCGAGAGAAGACGCGTCTTGGTTCGCCATGGGGCACCCTGTTCATGTTCAAACGCTAAAAAGATTACAAACCTTGCTTCAAACTGGCGACGATGAATTGATCAATATCCCCATCGAGCACTTTATCGCAGTTGCTGGACTGCACGCTGGTGCGCAGATCCTTGATGCGCTGATCATCCAGCACGTAAGAGCGAATCTGGCTGCCCCAGCCGATATCAGCCTTGGAGTCCTCGGCCTCCTGCTTGGCGGCGTTGCGCTTTTGCATCTCGTGTTCCCACAACCGCGCTTTCAGCTGCTTCATGGCAAAATCGCGGTTGGCGTGCTGGCTACGCTGCCCCTGACAGGCCACCACGATACCGGTCGGTTCGTGGGTAATCCGCACCGCTGAATCGGTGGTGTTAACGTGCTGGCCGCCCGCGCCGCTGGAGCGGTAGGTATCAACGCGCAAGTCCGAGGGATTAATTTCCACCTCAAAGCTGTCATCAATTTCCGGCGACAGAAACACCGATGCGAACGAAGTATGGCGACGCCCGCCTGAATCAAACGGGCTTTTGCGTACCAGGCGGTGTACGCCGGTTTCGGTACGTAGCCAGCCAAAAGCGTAATCGCCCTGGATATGCACCGTGGCCGACTTGATACCCGCCACGTCGCCGGCGGAGATTTCGGTGATATCGGCTTTGAAACCGTGACTCTCCGCCCAGCGTAGGTACATGCGCAGTAAAATATTGGCCCAATCCTGCGCTTCGGTTCCACCAGAGCCAGACTGAATTTCCAGGTAGGCGTTGTTTTGATCCATTTCGCCAGAAAACATGCGGCGAAACTCCAGCTTTTCTAGCGCAGCCTGCATGCTGTCCAGCTCTTGGCGTACTTCCTCAACAGTGCCTTCATCCTCTTCCATTTCGGCAAGTTCAAGCAGATCCCGGCTATCGCCCAGGCCCTGCTCAAGGTCGTCAATGGTGGCCACGATGGCTTCGAGGGAGGCGCGCTCTTTGCCTAACTTCTGCGCGTAGTCTGGATCGTTCCAGATATTGGGGTCTTCCAGCTCACGGGTAACTTCTTCTAGCCGATCTTTCTTTTCGGCATAGTCAAAGATACCCCCTAAGAACGACTGTCCGCTCAGACAGGTCCTTGAGCTGGTTATGAATCGGATTGGTTTCCAACATGGGATCGCCCTTGCTTGGTCTGCGTCGGATCGTACAAAGGTGTATTGATCCGAAAAGCGCATAGTGTAGCGAAATTGGCTGCCAACAACCATGCGCGCCTGCCGCACGTAACGCCCTAAGTATCGAAATTGCGCATAGCTGCATGTTTAATTTCTTATAGACGCGTGCTTTTCAGCGATGCTAGTACTTAACTAGCAATCAAACAGTCAAACAACCGTATTAGAACAATGTTGGAGGAATCAATATGCTAAAAACTCGCTTTCTCTTAAGCTCTATGGCGCTGGCGTTAAGCGTTGCCGCCCCTCTCCAGGCGGACACGCTCCGTCTAGCGATTATGGGCGAACCAGCCTCGCTCGACCCGCACAAAATTAGCGGCACCTGGGAAAACGACGTGGTGGGCGACCTTTTTGAGGGGCTTGTCACTGAAGCCGCCGATGGCTCGCGTATTCCCGGCGTTGCAGAATCCTGGGAAATCTCCGATGACGGCACGGTGTACACCTTTACGTTGAGAGAAGATGCCAAATGGTCGGACGGTGAACCGGTGACCGCCGAGGACTTTGTGTTCGCTTTTCAACGCATTTTAGCACCCGCCACCGCCGCTGATTACGCCTATTTGCTGTATCCGATTAAAAACGCTGAAGCCGTCTATGCCGGCGACGCTGAGACAAGCACGCTGGGTGTCGAGGCCTTAGACGCCTCCACCCTGCAAATAACCCTTGAACGCTCAACACCTTACTTTTTGGACCAGCTTTCCCACTATACTGCCTACCCGGTACCCAGCCACACGGTTGAGACGTATGGCGACGATTGGTCACGTCCCGGCAATATGGTCTCCAACGGCGCTTTCCAGCTAGAGGAATGGCAGTCGCAAACGCGCATAACGGCATCGCGCAATCCCTATTTTCACGACGTTGATAACGTCGCCCTTGAAGAAGTCGTCTATTACCCTATTGAAGAGCGCAATACGGCACTTAACCGCTTCCGCGCTGGCGAAATCGATATTGCCCGGGAGTTTCCCACCCAGCGCTACGACTGGCTGATGGAGAACCTACCGGAGGCGGTTCAGGTCGCCCCTTACCTGGGTATCTATTACTACGCCTTCAATACCCGCGATGGCCATGCAACGGCGGATTCGCGGGTGCGTGAAGCTCTCAGCCTCGCTGTTCGCCGCGAAGTCATTACCGATCAAATACTTGGCACTGGCGAAGTGCCTGCGTATAGCTTCGTGCCGCCTAATGTCAGCCATTATGAGGCGCCCACGGTTAGCTTCGAAGAGCTTTCTCAGGATGAGCGACTGGAGCGCGCCCAGGAATTGCTTCAAGAGGCAGGCTACGGCCCTGATAACCCGCTAGAACTCATGCTGCGCTATAACACCAGCGAGGATCACCGCAAGGTCGCCATTGCCATTGCCGCCATGTGGAAACCCCTTGGCGTTGAGGTTGAGCTGTATAATTCAGAGGTTGCCGTTCACTACTCGGACATTCGCCAGGGCAACTTCGACGTTGCCCGTGCTGGCTGGATCGGGGACTACAATGACGCCCAAAACTTCTTAAGCCTGTTGGAAAGCGGCGTTTCGAATAACTACGGCGCCTATAGCTCGGATGAATTTGATGCGCTGATGAGTGAAGCAGCGAATACCCAAGACATGGATGCCCGCGCCGAACTGATGGCCGAGGCTGAAGCCATCGCCCTTGAGGATAGCGCAACACTGCCTATCTACTACTACGTCTCGCGCAACCTTGTAAGCCCCGACCTAGATGGCTGGGAAACGAACATTGAGGATATCCACCGTTCACGCTGGATCCACTTTGACGATTAATCCCCTTCAATTCGTCGTTTTCTACCACCACTGACTGCCGCTACATCCCCAGGCCGCCGGCCTGGGGAGCGAGGCCCGATAATGCTTAGCTACACATTTAAACGCTTACTGCAGGCGATCCCGACGCTATGGATTGTGATTACCCTGTCGTTCTTTTTAATGCACTTGGCCCCCGGTGGGCCTTTCGACGGCGAGCGCCAACTCCCGCCTGAAATTGAGGCCAATTTAATGGCGTCTTACGGCCTGGACAAACCCGTCTGGGAGCAATACCTCACCTACATGGGAAACCTGCTGCAAGGCGACCTTGGCCCCTCGTTCAAATACAAGGATTTTTCGGTTACTGAACTCGTCGCTCAAGGCTTCCCGGTTAGCCTTGAACTGGGCCTGTGGGCGATCGCCCTGGCACTCCTGGCGGGTATTCCCATGGGGGTCATTGCCGCACTGAAACGCAATTCCACCGTTGATTACATGGTGATGGGGTCGGCGCTGGCCGGGGTGGCCATTCCCAATTTTGTGATTGCCCCGCTACTGGCGCTGGTGTTCGGCGTTTTTCTCGCCTGGCTACCGGTCGGCGGCTGGAACGACGGTCATTGGAAAAACATGATTCTCCCCGTCGTGGCGCTTTCTATTCAACAGATTGCGTATATCGCGCGGATGATGCGCGCCAGCATGATCGAAGTACTGGGCAGCCATTTTGTGCGCACAGCTCGCGCCAAAGGCCTTAGCGAGAGCGCCGTGATCTTTCGTCACGCCCTGCGTCCGGCCATGCTCCCGGTGGTCTCCTACCTAGGGCCCGCCATTGCCGGGATTATTACCGGTTCGGTGGTGATCGAACAGATTTTCGGCATTCCAGGCATCGGCCGCTACTTCGTCCAAGCCGCGCTCAATCGCGACTACACCTTGGTGATGGGCACGGTGGTTTTTTACGGCGGCCTGATTGTACTTTTCAACCTAATCGTAGATTTACTCTACTCGGCTCTGGACCCGCAAATTCGCTATGATAATGAATAATGCAACCGCGGCCCCGCCGGTCGCCAGCAACAGCCTGGGGCGTGAAGCCTGGCGGCGGCTTCGCCAGAACAGTGCGGCGACCGCCAGCCTGGTGCTACTCGTCATCATTGCCCTGGCCTGCTTATTAGGCCCCTGGCTAACCCCTTGGGCACTTGATGAAGTGGATTGGAACGCTTTTCTGGCCCCGCCCAGCATCGAAAGTGGCCACTACGCGGGCACTGACGCTAACGGTCGCGACTTACTCACACGGGTCTTTCACGGGGGGCAAATTTCGCTCTCGGTGGCCTTAGTGGCGACCCTGGTCTCCTTGGTTATCGGCGTTCTTTACGGCGCGATTGCTGGCTACGTCGGTGGCCGAGTCGATAACCTGATGATGCGCTTTGTCGACATTATGTACTCGCTGCCGTTTATGTTTATGGTCATCCTGCTGATGGTGGTGTTTGGACGAAACATACTGCTCATTTACGCCGCCATAGGCGCCGTTGAATGGCTCGACATGTCGCGTATCGTGCGCGGACAGGTGCTCGCCTTAAAGCGTCGTGAATTCGTTGAAGCCGCCCATGCGCTGGGCGTCAGCAGCTTCAAGATCGTCACACGCCATCTGATTCCCAATGCCATCGGGCCGGTGATCATCTATGTCACCCTTACCGTTCCCAAAGTCATTTTGCTGGAAAGCTTTCTCTCCTTTCTGGGTCTCGGCGTTCAAGAGCCCCTGACCAGCTGGGGAGTACTGATTAGCGAAGGCAAGGACATGATGGAAACGGCGCCGTGGATGCTGATTATCCCCTCTGCCTTTCTAGCTACCACGCTGCTGTGCCTGAACTTCCTAGGCGACGGCCTGCGTGACGCCCTTGATCCCAAAACACGTTAACGAAAGACGCGCTAGCAAAACGCAAGGAATCTTCATGTCACAGCCACTGCTGGAATTTGACCGCCTGCGGGTCGACTTCGACCTTCCCAATGGCACCGTTACGGCGGTCAAAGACGTTAGTTTTACCCTTCATAAAGGCGAGACGCTGGCTTTAGTTGGTGAATCAGGCTCGGGTAAGTCGGTCACCTCGACTGCCGCGATGGGGCTGCTCCCTGAGCTGGCTCGCGCTACCGGCACCATCCGCTGGCATGGCGGCTTGGGCGATGAAAATTTAATCACCGTTAACCGCAAGCGCCTGCGGGCCATTCGCGGCAACGAGATCTCAATGATCTTCCAAGAGCCGATGACCTCGCTCAATCCCATGCACCGCGTAGGTAGGCAAATTCGCGAAGTCCTGCATAAGCACACGCCTTTGCGGGGCAACAAGGCTTACCTGCGGGTAGTGGAGCTACTCGAACAGGTGGGAATTCCCGAGCCTAAGCGCCGCATCGACAGCTACCCGCACGAGCTCTCGGGTGGCCAGCGTCAGCGGGTAATGATTGCCATGGCGCTGGCCTGCGAGCCTCAGCTGCTGATTGCCGATGAGCCGACCACCGCCCTGGATGTCACCGTCCAGGCGCAGATTCTCGCGCTGCTGAAAGACCTCCAGGCCCGCTACGGCATGGCGATCCTGTTTATCACTCACGACCTGGGGGTTGTCCGCCATCTAGCCGATAGCGTGTGCGTTATGCAGCATGGCGAAATCGTCGAAGCGGGGGCCACCAAAGCGCTGTTTCAAGCGCCTCAGCACCCCTACACCCAGATGCTGATTGACGCTAACCCAAGTGGCCACAAGCCAGCCGTTCCTGACTCAGCCCCCGTTCTGCTCACTGCGCAGCAGATTGGCGTTCGTTTCCCGATCACAAAACGCCTGTTTGGCCCCAACCGCTATTTTGAAGCGGTAAAAAACATCGACCTCACGCTGCGCAAAGGCCAAACCTTGGGCATCGTGGGCGAATCGGGTTCAGGCAAAACCACACTAGGCCGGGCGCTGCTTCGCCTGGTGAAAAGTCATGGCAAGATACATTTCGATGCTATTGACGTTGGTCAACTTGACCGAGCGGGAATGCGCCCGCTGAGATCGCGTATGCAAGTTGTCTTTCAAGACCCCTTTGGCTCGCTTTCCCCGCGCATGACGGTGGGCGAGATTATTGGCGAGGGGTTACGCGTTCATCAGCCGCTGCTGAGGCGCGCCGAACGCGATGACCAGGTTATCCAAGCGCTTGAAGAAGTCGCTCTGGATCCGGCCCACCGACACCGCTACCCCCATGAATTTTCCGGTGGTCAGCGCCAGCGCATTGCCATCGCCCGGGCATTAGTCGTCAAGCCTGAGTTCCTGCTGCTTGACGAACCGACATCGGCCCTTGACCGTTCGGTGCAAATGACCGTGATTAAGCTGTTACGGGATTTACAGCAGCGCCACGGGTTAACCTATTTATTTATTAGCCATGACCTCGCCGTGGTGCGCGCGCTGGCCGATGAGGTCATCGTCATGCGCCAAGGCGAAATCATCGAGCAAAACGACACGCAATCGCTGTTCGACGCCCCTCGCGAGATTTATACCCAGGAACTGATGCGCGCGGCTTTCCTGGATAGCCCTGCGGCATAGGCGTCAGCGTAAATGTTACTGCTCTCTTTAACAAAAAACCCGGCCGAAGCCGGGTTTGGGTTGCTACTGCTACTAACGCATTAAAAGCGATAGGTCAGCTGAGCACCGAAGCCATGGGCTTCGTTTTTGTAGTCGGCTGAGTAATTAGACGTGATGGGCGGAGTTTGCCGTCCTGCTACTGTAAAACTATCCGTTTTAGTTTGATCCACCTGAGTGCTGCGTTCAGTCAGGTAAGAGTAGGCAAAATCCAGCGTGAGATCAGGCGTTGGGCTCCAACCTGCACCAATGGAGAAAATGCGCCGATCATCAGAGGGGATACGCACGCTACGCGTAGAATCTTGGGTAGGCGTAAAGTCCAGTGCCACCCCGGCGCGCAGAGCTAACTGAGGTGTCAGTTGATACTCACCACCGGTTGAAAACGCCCAAGCGTTAGAATAGCTCTGCTGCTCATCGGTAATGACAGGCCGATCGCCACCAGTCACCAAGATTTGATCGAAACGACTCCAACGGGCCCAAGAGGCACCGAACATGAGCTTGAGATTATCGGTCATTTGTTGCGTTAAAGAGAAATTGACCGTTTCAGGCGTGGTTAAATCTAGCGCAGCGGTATCCGTTACTGTACCGATACCCAGCTGGTCTAACACTGGCGAGCTCGCCGTAAAGCTGCCTTCCAGATTGAAATCCACTTTTGAGCGATACGTTAAACCTAACGTTGTTTCAGGCACAGGTTGATAAATCACGCCGAGGTTATAACCCCATGCCTCATCATCACCTTCTACGCGTGAATCTACCTCGGTAAGAATCGGAGAGCCATTGGCTGCTTGCCCAACAGCAACAGGCACTTGCCGATGCAGCTCACCCTCAACGCGGTTGTAAGTAACGCCCGCACCAACGGACCACTGCTCATTAAAACGGTAAGAGACCGTTGGCTGAGCAGTCACCACCTTCACCTCTGTGTAATTGCCCTGATTACGCCCCTCGAAGTTATCCTCGTAGTCAGTCTTGGAACCGAAAGGTGCATAGACACCGAAACCAAACGCCAGTTGTTCATTGACTGGTTGCGCGTAAAACGCAAAGGGAATTAGTGTGCCCGGCACCATATCTCCATCATTGCTCCCCCCCACCGAACCAAGTGGCACCGAGCCCGCTTGTGTTTCCAAAGAGCGACTGGAGGTAGTGTTGTCTATATCGGAGTTGACGTTCAAATATGTCCCACCAACGGTCATCTGCGCACGGTCTAAAAAAGACATACCCGCTGGGTTGCCGTACACAATCGTTGCATCATGAACGTTAGAGCTACGCCCCGCGTGGCCGTAGCCTTGGCCACTTACACTCTGCTCGTTGATTTGGTACCCGCCCGCGTGGGCTTGGCTGGCGAAAGCGGCAGTAATAGCTGCGGCCAGGGTGAGCTTATTAAATTTATTATTCATAGTGGGCCTCTCTTCCCGATGATCCAGTGGATAGCATTGATCCACCCTCATTATTTTACATGACTGTTTTCTCGCAACTGGGCCAAAGGTTCAAGGGCAAACGAGCGTTTTATTTCGTTTTTGCCTTATACATTAGTCGCACGGTCGTTTTAAATCAGTGTTTTACTTACTTTAGGGTAGCGGCTACGTCACACTTGACCTATAGGTTACCCATAGGTTTTACACTTAGTGCATACATTGTCATTCCAGCTATTGCACCCGGCGAGGACCGCTATGAAAGTGAACGAGCTTGCCAAACGCGCTGGCGTCACCGCTGAAACCGTGCGTCATTATGCTCGCGAACAGCTACTAGCCCCCGAGCGCCATCCGGATAACGGCTATCAGCTGTTCTCAGACACCGACTTAGAGCGGCTGAACTTTATTCAACGCGCCCGCAAATTAGGTTTTAGCGTGGCGGAAATTCGCGAAATACTCGCCCACGCCGACCAGGGCGACTCACCCTGCCCGCTGGTTCGCGACCTGCTGGCTAGCCGCCTGCCCCAGGTTCGGGCCCGTATCGCCGAGCTCGAAGCGCTAGCCCAGCGTATGGAGCTTGCCCTTACCAGTTGGCAAGGCATGCCTGACGGCACCCCCGACGGTCACAGTGTGTGCCGCTTAATTGAAAGCTTTCCCGATGCAGCGCCCGCCAAGGAGACACCATGAGTGACACTAACGCCCCGAATACAGCGCGTCACATCGCCAGTGGAGACCGCTCATCGACACCTACCACCCGCAATGTGCCGGGCATGAGCTGCCAAGGCTGCGTTAAGCGTATGCGCGACGCCATTCAGCAAATCGATGCGGATGCTGATGTCACTGGCACGCCGGACGATAAACGCTTAGAGGTCACCTCCCACTTGGCGGACGACCAGCTTGACCAAGTGTTGACAGAGGCAGGGTATCCGCCAGCTGAAGCGGCTCTGGACGAAACAACCCCGGACGAAACAGCCCAGGAAAAAACAGCAAAGCAACCAGATGCCGCAGCACCCGCTGATACTGAAAAGTCCACCAGTGCTCATAGCCAAGGCCGGAAGCAGCGCCTGGCAATCAGTGGGATGACCTGCGCCAGCTGCGTTAAGAGCGTTCAGAAGGCGCTTGAGCGTACTGAAGGGGTCGACACCGCCAGCGTCAATTTTGGCAGCCACTCCGCCCAGGTGTTTGGTAGTGCTGAGCCGCAAGCGTTGATCAACGCCGTGGAGGCGGTAGGCTACGGGGCGGAGCCCATCGTGGATATGCGCGAAGCCGAACGTACCCGCGCCGAGCAAGACGCCAAAACCTACCAGCGTCGCCTGCGCGGCAGCGCGATCTCACTGGCATTGGCGATTCCGCTGATGCTGAGCATGTTTTTTTTCCACCCTCACCCGATGGGCATGGGCCGTCTCTATTGGCTGGCGATTGGTCTGCTCACACTGGGTATCTTGGCTTTTCCAGGGCGCCACTTTTTCGTCAACGCTTGGAAGCAGTTTAAGCACCATCAAGCCAATATGGACACGCTGGTCGCCATGGGCACCGGTACCGCCTGGCTGTACTCGATGGCGGTAGTGCTGTTTGCGCCGTGGCTGCCGGAAGTCGCTCAGGGTATCTATTTTGAAGCCTCCGCCATGGTGATCGGGCTGATTCTGCTCGGCAACGCCATGGAGCTTCGCGCTCGAGGCCGTACTAGCGACGCCTTGAAGCGCTTACTTGATCTCCAGAGCCGTACAGCGCGGGTGATTCGCGACGGCCAAGAGCAGGAGATTGAGATTGATGCAGTGCAGGCAGGCGACCAGGTACGGGTGCGCCCCGGCGAACGCTTGCCGGTGGACGGTGATGTGGTTGAGGGTCAAAGCCATATCGATGAATCAATGCTGACCGGCGAACCGCTACCCGTGGCCAAGCACGTTGGCGATGAGGTGAGCGCCGGCACGGTGAATGGACGCGGTGGGCTGGTTTATCAAGCGACCCGGGTGGGCACCGACACCCGCCTGGGGCAGATTACCGAACAGGTCGCCAGCGCCCAGAACTCACGCCCGCCGATTGGCGAGCTGGCCGATCAGGTTTCCAGCGTTTTTGTGCCTTCAGTAATGATCATTGCCGTCTTGACGGCCCTGGTGTGGTTCAACCTGGGGCCTGCGCCCGCAGTGATTCATATGTTGGTCACAGCAACGACGGTGCTAATTATTGCCTGCCCCTGCGCGCTGGGCTTGGCGACGCCGATTTCGACCATGATCGGCGTCGGTAAAGCGGCGGAACACGGCGTGCTGGTGCGCAGTGGCGAAGCGCTGCAAACCGCCAGCAAACTGACCACACTCGTCGTCGATAAGACCGGCACGCTCACCCAGGGCAAGCCCAGCGTCACCGATGCGCAGATGTTTGACGTCGAGCAAACCACGGCGCTGGCGCTGGTACACGCGCTGGAGCGGGGCTCCGAGCACCCATTGGCAGCGGCGCTAATGGCCTACGCGGAGGAACATGACGCTGAATCCGCCGAGGTTCATGATTTCGACAGCGTCACCGGCGGTGGGGTAAAAGCCAAAACATCCGACGGCAAAGCGCTGCTGCTGGGCAATGCGCGTCTGCTAAGCGAAGCCGGTGTAGATCTCAAAGCCAGCGAAGAGCAGGCCCGCGCTCTTGAGGAGCAGGCTCGTACGCTGGTGTACTTAGCGGTGGATGGCAAACTGGCCGCCCTTTTTGGCATTAGCGACCCGCTTCGCCACGACACCGTGGCCGCGATCAAGCGCCTGCAAAAAGATGGCTTAACCATTGTCATGTTAACCGGGGATAACGAGCACACCGCCAAGGCCATTGCCCAGGAAGTGGGCATTGATGAGTACCGGGCGGGGCTGTTACCCGAGGACAAGCACGCAGAGATTGAGCGCCGTCAACAGGCCGGGGAAATCGTCGGTATGGTGGGTGATGGGATTAATGACGCCCCGGCGCTGGCGCGTGCAAACGTAGGCTTTGCCATTGGCCAAGGCACCGATGTAGCCATTGAGAGCGCTGGCATCACACTAATGCGTGGCTCGCTGCACGGGGTGGCATCAGCCATTGAGATCAGCCGCGCCACATTGCGCAATATTAAGCAGAACCTGGTGGGGGCGTTTGGCTATAACGTGCTGTGCATTCCTATCGCTGCGGGGGTGCTTTATCCGTTCACCGGCACGCTGCTTTCGCCGATGATCGCCGGGGCCGCCATGTCGCTCTCTTCCATCACCGTGGTGAGTAACGCCAACCGCTTGCGGCGGTGGAAATCACCCAGCCAGGAGGACGCCTCATGAGCATCTTAATCAACTTTGCCGGTCTGGGCCTTATCGCACTAATAGTGTGGTGGTTCTGGCTTAGCTAAGAAACCTCTGATTCACTATTGCGCTTGCCCATACGGCGTTAAAAATCGCCTCAAAATGCTCATTTACAACCCGTAAACTCCGCTTTTTCGTTGATTTTTGCCTTGTCTGGCCTGCGCTCATCACGTTAATCAGAGGTTCCTTAAACGCTTCTAGCTCACTCCAATATAACGCCCTGGCTTATGGTTCAGGGCGATAATCAGGTTTAGCGTGAGTGCCCCCAGCACTGAGTAGCCCACACGATCCAATGGCAGTTGCGTTAGTGCGATCAGCAGGATAACGCCATCGATGGCCAGTTGGACGTAGCCTGCGCGCAGGCCGTGCCTGTCCTGCAAGTAGAGCGCGAGGATATTGATACCGCCCAGGCTGGTGCGGTGGCGAAACAGCATCAGCATGCCAATGCCCATCAGCGCGCCGCCCATTAAGGCGGCGTAGAGCGAGGGCACGCTGGCAAACTTTACCCAGCCTTGGGTTAACTCCGAAAACAGCGATACCAAGCCGATGGCGGCGAAGGTGCGCAGGGTAAAACTCCAGCCCATGCGTTTAACCGCCAGGTAGTAAAACGGTAGGTTAATGGCAAAAAAGTACACCCCAAACCCCCAACCGGTAACGCTGCTGGTCATATAGCTCAACAGCAGCGCTAAGCCTGCGGTGCTGCCGGTGAGCAGTACCGCATGAGTGTAAAAGGTCACTCCCAGCGCGACAAAGAACGTGCCCAGCAGCATCGCCATGACATCTTCATAAGGGCGATGTGGGTCCTTGGGTAAATCTTCCACGCGCATTGGAGCGTCCTTACTTAGGCTGCTGAGGTTATTAAGTGATTAGTTTAGATAGCACTGGCATGCTCGACCATCAACTGCAGTGTCTCGCGGCCACGCCAGCGGTTGCGATTAAGTTTATAGGCGCAGTGTAGCGTATCGCCGACGCTAAACCCGGGCAGCTCCCCCGGCGTTAGGGCACGAAACCAGATAGCTTTGCAGGTGACCGGGCCGGTGGAAAGTTCCAGCATTAGGTGCGCGCCATCGGCACCCACCGGGCGCAGCGCCTCGACAATAAAACGCCCTTCAAACAGCGGTGGGTCAAATTCGCGCCCGTAGGGGCCGAGCGTTTCAATCTCTTGCAAGGTGGTCAACGAGAGCTGCGACGTGGAAAGCTCGCCATCCGTCCACAGACGAGGGTAGAGCGTTCGCCCGCCTAGCTGCTCGCCTACTGCCTGCAGGAAAGCGGCCTTAAAGGCGTCAAGCTGATCCCGTGGCACGCCTACCCCAGCTGCGCCACTATGGCCGCCAAAGCGTGGCAGCGCCTGGGGAGCAAGCTCAAAGGTACGCTGTAGGGCATCGCGCAGGTGTAGCCCGTCAATCGAGCGGCCGGAGCCGGTTAGCATGCCCGGTGCCGACGCTTGTGTTAGCACCAGCGCCGGGCGCCCGTAGGCCTGCACCAACCGCGAGGCAACGATACCCTGTACGCCCGGGTGGCCATCTTCCAGTAGCACCACCACCGCGGGCTCATCGGCGTTCAAAGCTGCTGTGGCGAGCGCGCGCGCCTCGGTGGCCATATCGGCCTCGATGGCTTTACGGGACTGGTTATCCTGGTCGAGCACGTCGAGCTGGCGATTGGCGACCCCATCGTTCTCGGCCAGCATAAAATGCAGCGCCGCATAGGGGTCGTCCAGCCGCGAGCGGGCGTTGATGCGCGGCCCCATCTGAAACGCTAACGTCTCGGCGTTAAACGGCACGCTGTCAGCACCCAAACGTGTGGCCATGGCGCGCCAGCACGCCGCGTCCATACGGTTGATCAGCGTTAAGCCGTGATTAACCACCGCACGGTTGGCGGGGCTGCCACCCAGGGAAACGCAATCGGCTACCGTGCCCAGCGCTACGTAAGAGAGCCAGGGCGATAGTTTGGGCGTCGATTCCGCCAGCGCGCCCCACTCGATCAGCACGCCACGGGCGAGTGACATCAACAGCCACGCCACCATACAGCCAGCGATGGTTTTATCGGGGTAGTCGCAGTCGTCGCGAGTAGGATTAACACAGGCGTAGGCGGAAAGCGGCGGCCCCTCAATGGGTAGGGCATGGTGGTCACTAACCACGACATCAATACCCGCCGCTTTTAGCCGCGCAATACGCGGCTCATCACTACTGCCGCAGTCGGCGGTAATTACCAGCGTTGGAAACGGCTTTTGCGCAAGGGTGCGCTCTACCAGCGGTAGGCTGATCCCGTAGCCATCGTGAATACGGTGGCCAATCAGGCTGTGTAGTTTGCCTTCCGGCACCCCAAACAGCTCCACCAACGTGCGCCGAATGACCACGTGGGAGGTAATGCCATCCACGTCGTAGTCGGTAAGAATACCGATAGCCTCACCTTCTGCCACCGCCTGCGCGATACGCTCGGCAGCGCGACGACCGTCGGCGAGTTTCTCCGGGTGAGCCAAATAGCGCAGGCTGGGGGAGATTAACGGTAACAGTTCGCCGCTGTAGCCAGGCAGCCGTGAGGCCAACAGCCGCGCCTGCAGCTCGCTTAGACCCTCCGCCTGGGCACGGGCATACAGCGCCTCGTCCACTGGACGAGGCTCTAAACGCGGCCCGGCATTGCTCGACGGCAGGGCACTAGCAGACAGGGTGCTATGGGGCAAACCGGTCAATGAGGCCATCGGTGTCTCAACGAACAGGAATTCAACGCCGGTTTTCCGCAACAAACTGCTGCACGGCGGCAAGCTCGGCGGGCAGCACGGTGTAGCGCTCTTCGCGCTCAATGAGATCTTCCATGTGCGGCGGTAGTGGCACGCCCAGGAAGCCCGCTTTCACCACCGCTTCGGCAAATTTGGCCGGGTGTGCGGTGGCCAGGGTAATCATTGGCGTTGACTGATCAGCACGTGCACGTTCCGCTGCACGATAGCCGGTGGCGGTATGCGGGTCGAGCATTTCGCCGGTGCGCTTATGGGCGTCACGAATCGCTTCCAGAATCGTCGCATCGTCCACGCTGTAGCTTGAGAACTTCTCGCGCAGCGTGGCCAGCGGCGCATCGGCAAGGGCGGTGGGTTCCTGCTGGAAGCGCTCAAGCAGCGCTGCCACGGCCAAACCGTCGCGGTCGTAGGCGTCAAACAGCAGACGCTCGAAGTTTGACGACACTACGATATCCATAGAAGGCGCCAGCGTCGCCGCCAGCTCTTTTTTGGAGAAGTCGTTAGCGGTTAGCGTGCGGTGCAGAATATCGTTGGCGTTGGTGGCGATGATGAACTGCTTCACCGGCAACCCCATTTTATAGGCCATGTAGCCGGCAAAGACGTTGCCAAAATTAGCCGACGGCACACAGAAGCTGACTTCACGGTGCGGCGCACCCAGGGCAACGCCTGAGGCGATGTAGTAAACGATCTGCGCCATAATGCGCGCCCAGTTGATCGAGTTCACTGCGACCAAACGCGTGCCGTTGAGGAACGACTGGTCGGCAAAGCTGGCTTTGACCATCGCCTGGGCATCGTCAAAATTACCCTCAATGGCAATATTAAAGACGTTGTTCGCCAGCACCGACGTCATTTGCCGACGCTGAACTTCCGAGACCCGGTTGTGCGGGTGCAGAATAAAGATATCCAGGTTGTCGCAGTGACGGCACCCTTCAATCGCCGCCGAGCCGGTATCGCCCGAGGTCGCGCCCATGATCACCGCGCGCTCGCCGCGCTTTTTCAGGAAGTGATCCAGCAAGCGGCCGAGCAGCTGTAGCGCCACGTCTTTAAACGCCAAAGTCGGGCCGTGGAACTGTTCCAGCAGGAAGTGATTGGCATCCAGCTGTTTGAGCGGCAGCACGGCATCGTGGTTAAAAGTTGCGTAGGCCTCGGTCACGATGTTGCGAAAGGTAGCGTCGTCGATCTCACCGTTCACAAACGGTTTCATGACGCGGAAAGCGATCTCTGCGTAGGAGAGCCCGGCCATGTCGGCCAGCTCTTCGCGGGAGAACTCAGGCAGCGTTTCCGGCACGTAGAGCCCGCCGTCGCTGGCCATGCCCGTGAGTACAACTTCTTCAAAGGAGAGCGCGGGCGCTTGCCCACGCGTGCTGATATAGCGCATGTGGTTGATTACTCCCCTTCGTCCAGGCTTTCCACACGAATGCGAGTAACCGGGCCGGCTATATCCGCCATGGCTTCGATTTCGCGGATCGCTTCGTTCATCTGCTTCTCCTTGGTGCGGTGGGTCAGCAGAATAATCGGCACCAGCTCGCCTTCGGTGGCTTCTTTTTGGATCAGCGCCTCGATCGACATGCCCTGTTCGGCAAGAATGGTCGCCACGCGGGCCAGTACGCCCGGACGGTCGACCGCCAGCAGGCGCAGGTAATAGGCCGTAGTGATGTCTTCCATGGGCATAATCGGCAGCTGGCTGACGTCTTCATCAATGCCGCTGAAGGCCAGGTAAGGCACCCGATAGTGGTGATCGGTGGAGATATCCCGCGCCACGTCGAGTAAGTCGGCCACGACCGCGGAGGCGGTTGGCTCTGCGCCCGCACCGGCGCCGTAGTAAAGCGTCGGGCCTACGGCATCGCCCATGATCGCAATGGCGTTTTTCACACCATGCACATTGGCCAGCAGGCGTTCTTTAGGAATCAACGTGGGGTGAACGCGCAGCTCTAGGCCATGATCAGTACGCTTGGAGATACCCAAATGCTTGATCACATAGCCGAGGTTGTCGGCCTGTTCGACGTCTTCCGCGGTAATCCTCGAAATACCTTCGGTGAAGGCTTTTTCAAACTGCAGCGGCACGCCGTAGGCGATCGAGGCCAAAATAGTCAGCTTGTGCGCCGCATCGATACCTTCCACATCAAACGTCGGATCGGATTCGGCATAACCTAGCGCCTGAGCTTCGGCGAGCACGTCTTCAAACGCTCGGCCCTCATCGCGCATGTGGGTGAGAATGTAGTTGCCGGTGCCGTTAATAATACCCGCCACCCATTCGATGCGGTTGGCACCCAGGCCTTCGCGCAGTGATTTGATCACCGGAATGCCGCCCGCCACCGCCGCTTCAAAGGCCACGATAACGCCCTGTTCGTGAGCCGCCTTGAAAATTTCGTTACCGTGCACCGCAATCAGCGCTTTGTTGGCGGTGACCACGTGCTTGCCGTTGGCGATAGCGGTGAGCACGAGTTCGCGAGCGATATCGTAACCGCCGATCAGCTCCACCAGGACATCGACATTGGGGTTGGTCGCGACTTCAAACACATCAGAGGTGGCATTGATGCCGGTAATATCGCAGTCAGGATGAATACTGCGGTGGGCCACCTGCTCAATCACAATAGGGCGGCCAGCACGACGCGCAATATCGTCGGCGTTGCGGGTCAATACGTTAAAGGTGCCGCCGCCAACAGTGCCTAAACCACAAATACCTACTCTTACCGGTTTCAAAATATTTCCCCTTTATTGTCGCGCACCTGATGGTGCTGGCCTTAAATACGGTGTGGAATTCGATCTTAAAGACGGTTTTAAAAGCGCTCTTTAAGATACTATCTCAGCGGTTGTAGTGTCACATCGTTGCGACGTTATTCGACCTCTAAGCCTAACATGGCGGAGAGCCGCTCGGGGGGCACAAATCCTGGCACTAGCTGCCCATTGGGCAAAATAATCGCCGGCGTACCTTGCACACCCAGAACCTTGCCCAGCTCGTACTGCTCCGACACGGGGTTGTCGCAATTTCCGGCGCTAGCAATTGACCGGCCTTCTTTTGCCTGGGTCATCGCTTCGCTGCGATTATCCGAGCACCACACCTGTTGCAAGGTGTCGGCAGCAGCACTGCCCATGCCCGCGCGAGGAAACGCCATATAGTGAACGGCGATGCCGCGCTCGTTCAATTCGGGAATGGTGTCATGTAGGCGCGCGCAATAGGGGCAGCTAGGATCGGTAAACACCGTTACGGTGGCCTTGGGCTCACGGGCGCCGCGAAAGACCACTAACTCACTTTCAGGCACCGCTGCCAGCGTATCAGCACGCTCCTGGTTCTGCTCTTGCTCGGTCAAATTAACCAGCCCGTCATCGCCATTTTCATACAGGTTGCCCACCAGGAAATAGCTACCGTCGGCATTGGCGTAGAAAGACTCGCCGCTCTCTAATCGAACGTGATAGATGCCATCCATGGGCGTTTCGCTCACCGTCTCCACCGGCATCTTCTGACCATTGACGCTAAGGGATTCTGCAAGGCGCTCAGTGGCATCATCGGCTTGGGCAGCAGTGGGTACCAAGCTGGCGGCGACGAGCCACGTCACAATCGACAAGGAAGTTAGGGTCTGACGCATCATCAATTCAACCTCGTGGGTGATGTTCTGCATGTAGATTTTCCAAGCGCGCCTGGGCGACATGGGTATAAATTTGGGTCGTCGACAAGTCACTATGACCCAGCAGCAGCTGTACGACCCGCAAATTGGCCCCATGATTCAATAAATGGGTGGCAAATGCATGCCGCAATGTATGGGGTGACAGCGGTCGGGTGATTCCCGCAGTGATCGCATGCACTTTAATGCGGTGCCAAAAGGTTTGCCGGGTCATGGCTTTGTCGCCCCGCCCAGGGAACAGTGCCGGGCGGGTTGGGTCACTCATCAGCGCCAGCCGTGCGGTTTCCATATAGTGCGCCAGCCAATCTGCGGCCTCTTCGCCCATGGGCACTAAGCGGTCTTTATCGCCTTTACCGCGCACCCTTACGACGTTTTGACGCAGGTTAACCGCGTCGCCGGTGAGCCCCACCAGCTCCGATACCCGCAAGCCACAGGCGTATAGCAACTCCAGCATGGCTCGGTCACGGACACCCAGCGGCGTATCGGTATCCGGGGCCATCAACAGCCGCTCTACCTCGTCTTCTTCCAACGTATTAGGCAAGCCGGGGATCACCCGCGGCAGCTTGATATCGGTGAGCGGGTCGCTTTCCACTTGATAGTTTAAACGCCCCCAGCGGTAGAAACTGCGTAGCGTCGACAGCAGCCGGGCATTGCTGCGTAGCTGATAGCCTTCCTCGCGGCGACTGGTCAGCCACTCGTTTAAACGCCCCGGCGCAGGCGCCAAAAGGGCTTCGCCGTGGCTCTCCAAGTGAGTTTGCCAAGCGGACAAATCACGCCGATAGGCGGCTAACGTATGATCGCTGGCACCCTGTTCAAGCCACAGAGCATCTAAAAATGCATCGATAACGCTCATACGTTAGTCACCTCCAGCCGCTTTATTGAGCAGCATAAACAAAACCCCGCCCCGCAGAGCGGTGACGGGGTCTTGGTATCTGGGCGCGACGCATACAAGAACAAACATATCCAGGTACAGCGTGCGCCCGAGAAAGAGTGGCGTTTAAGCCAGCTTTTCCTTGATACGGGCAGAACGACCACTGCGCTCGCGCAGGTAGTAAAGCTTGGCTTGACGCACGTCACCGCGACGCTTGACTTCGATCGAGTCAACCAGCGGGCTGTAAGTCTGGAAGGTACGCTCAACGCCAACACCGTGAGAAATCTTACGCACGGTGAATGCGGAGTTCAGGCCACGGTTACGCTTACCGATGACCACACCTTCAAACGCCTGCAGACGCTCGCGAGTGCCTTCTTTTACTTTTACCTGA
The DNA here is from genome assembly GCF_033052795.2 of Halovibrio sp. HP20-59. Classification (NCBI taxonomy): domain Bacteria; kingdom Pseudomonadati; phylum Pseudomonadota; class Gammaproteobacteria; order Oceanospirillales; family Halomonadaceae; genus Halovibrio; species Halovibrio sp. HP20-59. The sequence goes on along the minus strand of NZ_JAWJUW020000006.1, from coordinate 95,463 downwards.
ACGATAATGGTGTCGCCGGGGGCAAAGGGAGGAATTTCCTTGCCCATTTGCTCAGATTCAATCGCCTGGATCACTTTGCTTTTACTGCTCATCATCATACTCCTGAATAACGTGTTGGCTTAACCGCTCAATCATGGGTGGCGGAAGCCGTGATCCCGGCGCTCGAAACGAGCTACGCGGGAGTCGTTATGGGTGACACAGGTGCGTTTTTTCGCCCTGCACCGCCGCTCTGGTCTAGGTAGTTAACCGTTACCTACTTAGTGGACAGAGCGTGTTCCTCGACAAACTCATTCAACAGCTTACGCTGCTCGGCGTCTAACGGCCGCCCTTCCAATAAATCCGGACGACGTTGCCATGTACGGCCTAATGACTGCTTTAAGCGCCAGCGCTTGATAGCCGCGTGATTACCACTTAACAGCACGTCCGGCACTTGGCGCCCGTCGATGACTTCTGGACGGGTATAGTGCGGGCAGTCTAGCAAACCGTCATTAAACGAGTCTTCGACAGCGGAATCCTGATGGCCCAGCACGCCGGGAATCAGCCTTGCCGCTGCATCAATCAGCACCATCGCTGGCAGCTCGCCGCCGCTCAGCACATAGTCGCCAATCGACCACTCTTCATCAATGTCACTCTCCACCACGCGTTCATCAATGCCTTCATAGCGTCCTGCCACGACCACTAAAGGTCCGGCGGAAGCCAGTGCTTGAACGCCCTGCTGATCCAGCTTACGCCCCTGGGGCGAAAGGTAGATCACCGTCGGCACTAAGCCAGTGGCTTGTTGCGCTCGTTCCCGGGCCGCAAAGATCGCTGCGCGCAGGGTGTCGACTTTCATCAACATACCTGGACCACCACCGTAAGGGCGGTCATCGACGCTGCGGTGACGGTCAGTGGCGTAATCCCGTGGATTCCAAAACTCTAGTGCAATACGTTGTTTGTCTACCGCTCTGCCGACCACACCTTGTTGCGTTAGCGCGTCGAACATTTCGGGAAACAGCGATACAACGCCAATCCACATCGCTGGGCCAATCCACATTGCTACTGCTTCGCTTTCCGTTTCCGGCGCGTTGCCACTTTCCAACTCAGTTGAATCTGCAGCTGCATCATTACGCAAACTGTTCATAAGTTTGGTCAAAACTCAGGATCCCAATCGACGACCATGCGGCCCTCTTGGGAACTGATTTCGATAATGACGTCATCTGGCAAAAATGGCAGCAGCCGCTCGCGCTTGTCGATTGACTCAGAATCACCGCGAACCACCACGACATCGTTGGCGCCGGTTTCAAACAGGTAGCTGACCCGTCCTAACCGCTCGCCGGCCTGAGTGAAGACCGCCATGCCTTCAAGCTCATGCCAATAATACTCGTCGTCGGCAAGCTTAGGCAGTGACTCTTTGGGCATCAATATATCCGTTTGGGCTAACGCTTCCGCGCCGCTACGGTCATCGACCCCTTCCAGTTGCACGACAATGCCTTTGCCCTGACGACGTCCCTGAATAATACTGATTCGCTTAAGGACTTCGCCTTGGCGCAGCCACCATTCTGGGTAATCTAGAATGCTGTCTATCGGGCTAGTGTAAGAGTAGACCTTGAGCCAACCTTTCACCCCATAGGGGCTCGTTAGCTTGCCTAGCACCACATGCGTGTCGTCAGTTTGGCTTAGTTCTTGACGTAGTTCAGAACGCGTCATTGACGACCTCAGCTAACCCAGCATTCATGTTGTTTAAACCACAGATCCAACAAGCAAGCTTAAGCCTGTTTGCGTGCTTCTTTTACCAGCTCAGCAACGCGGCCAGACAACTGGGCGCCTTGGCTCTGCCAGTGAACAACGCGGTCTAGGTCAACGCGCAGACGCTCTTCCTGACCACGGGCAACCGGGTTGAAGAAGCCGATACGCTCGATGAAACGACCATCGCGAGCTTTACGCGAGTCGGTAACGGTCAGGTGGTAAAAGGGACGCTTCTTGGCGCCACCACGGGCCAAACGAATGGTAACCATACGATAACTATCCTTCGGTTGAGGTTACGAGAGTGTGTTGTTAGCGCTAACCGCTATCCGAACACTCGTCGTGCTGTTTTCTTGGCGCTAAGCGTGCGTCATAAAGAAACTCGCTTAGACCATTAAGGCCTTCACTGAGCGCTGCAACCGCGACGTTTTTGACGTATTCGGGCTACACCCACGCATGAAGAGGCCGCATTCTACGCAAATGCGCTCGGCTTGGAAAGCCCGACAGCCAGAAAACTCTCAAGCCGTCAACCTTCCCCAGCGGGCCGGGCGTTAATTAGCGCCGCGGCAATCCGCCTGGGCCGCCCATACCACCAGGGCCGCCCGTTCCTCCTGGGCCACCCGGGCCGCCGCCGCCCATCATGCCCGACATGCCGCGCATCATCTTCTGCATGCCGCCTTTCTGGCCGGCTTTTTTCATCATTTTCTGCATCTGCTTGTGCTGCTTCAGCAGGCGGTTCAGATCAGGGACTTGCAGGCCTGCACCGGTGGCAATGCGGCGCTTGCGCGAGCCGTTGATAATCTCGGGCTTACGGCGCTCTTTGGGGGTCATGGAGTTAATCAGCGCTTCCAGCTTGCCAAGCTCCTTCTCAGGGCCAGGGCCTTGGGCCATTTCGGCCATCTGCCCCATGCCGGGTAGCTTGCCCATCAGGCCACCCATACCGCCCATTTTCTTGAGTTGCTGAAGCTGATCGCGAAAATCCTCCAGGTCAAAACCGTCGCCCTTTTTGACCTTCTTGGCCAGTTTGTCGGCTTTCGTTTTATCAACAGTCCGCTCGGCTTCTTCGATCAGCGACAGCATGTCGCCCATACCCAGAATGCGCGAGGCCACGCGGTCTGGGTGGAACGGTTCTAGGGCGTCGACTTTTTCACCGACCCCCATAAACTTGATCGGCTTACCGGTAATGTGTCGAACAGACAGCGCAGCGCCGCCGCGGGCATCACCGTCGGCTTTAGTCAGGATCACACCGGTTAGCGGCAGCGCTTCGCTGAACGCCTTGGCGGTATTGGCGGCGTCTTGGCCGGTCATGGCATCGACGACAAACAGCGTTTCCTGAGGCGAGACCGCTTTATGCAGCGCCTGGATCTCCGCCATCATGGCGTCGTCGATCGCCAAACGACCGGCGGTATCGATCAGCACCACATCGTGAAACTGGATCTTGGCGTGCTTGATGGCTGCTTCGGCAATCGCAACCGGCTGCTGGTCTGAACGCGACGGGAAGAAATCCACCTCGACTTCTTTGGCCAGGGTTTCAAGCTGGTCGATGGCCGCCGGGCGGTAGACGTCGGCCGATACCACCAATACTTTTTTCTTCTCACGCTCGCGCAGGTAGCGGGCCAGCTTGGCGACAGAGGTGGTTTTACCCGCGCCCTGTAGGCCGGCCATCAATACAACGGCGGGCGAGCCTTTGAGCACAAAGCCGTCGTTGGCTTCGCCCATGATCGCTTCCAGCTCTTGCTGAACGATCTTGACGAACTGTTGGCCTGGCGACAGACTTTTAGACACTTCCTGCCCGACCGCCCGCTCGCGCACGCGGTCAATAAATTCCTTGATGACCGGCAGGGCTACATCGGCCTCAAGCAACGCGCGGCGTACTTCGCGCAGAGTGTCTTTAATATTGTCGTCGGTCAGGCGAGCCTGACCCTTAATCGACTTTAACGTCTGGGAAAGACGCTCACTAAGATTCTGGAACATGGGGCCTCTCTGCCTCCGTCACTGCCGTTGGCGCGAACGCCCTGGACTAATAGTAGAAAGATTATACGCGCTCATGCTTTGAGTCTCCATGGGGGCATCCAGCGCCTCTGGCTATTTTCGTGCGTCTACCCTGCTGGGCGGCGCCGCTTGGATTAGTTATAGTAGATGAAATAGTTGCCTCGTAAGCACGTTTACACCGTTCAATTTTTCACAGCAACGCGCTGCAAGGCGCACGGATAGCATCATGCAGGCGCTCCCTTTCGCCACGATTGCTTTTGTTCTTTACGTTGCCGCGGCCATTTGGCAAGGCATGACCCTGTTCCGGCGTGTACCGCCCCGCCAAGGCATGGTGCGTCTGCTTGCCGTGCTGGGCCTACTGCTGCACATCCCCGTCGTGGTCAGCCTAGTGGGCCAATCACCCGGCCTGTTGCCAGGGTTTACCACCAGCGCCACGCTATTAATGGCGGTCGCGGTGAACGTTGTGTTGGTGGCCAGCCTGTTTAAACCGGTACTTAACGCCGGGATTGCGCTGTTTCCGCTAGCAGGCATTGCCCTGATGGCGGCCACATGGCTGCCGAATCAAGGCGGCCATACCGGCCTGACGCCGGGCATTTTACTGCATGCAGTCAGCTCTGCCCTGGCCTTTGCTGTCTTAGCGATTGCCGCCGCTCAAGCGGTGCTGGTCGGCCTACAGAACCAGGCGCTACGCCACCATCATATTCGCGGCATTGTGCAGTCGCTGCCTCCGCTCACCACCATGGAGCGGGTACTCTTTGAGTTGGTCTGGGCGGGCATCATTTTATTAACGCTCTCCATCGCGAGCGGCCTTATTTTTCTAGACAACTTTTTTGCCCAACACTTGGCGCATAAAACCGTGCTGTCACTATTGGCTTGGGTGATTTTTACCACGCTGCTAATCGGGCGTTACCGCTTTGGCTGGCGCGGTATGCGCGCCGTGCGCTGGACGCTCGGCGGCTGTGGCATCCTCGTACTCGCCTATTTTGGCAGTAAGTTCATACTTGAGATTGTACTCAATCGATAGCTACTCAATCGATAACGGCTAAACCGCTAAAGAGACGCAAACGCGCCTCTGGTTGTCTTGACACGCTATTCGCGACCTTCTACAAATCAAGCCTAATCCGCCACAAAGGACCTTTTGACTTGAGCGACGACTTCCCTCTGGGGTTACTGTTCGGCCTGCTAGCCTTACTGATACTGCTTTCCGCGTTCTTCTCCAGCTCTGAAACCGGCATGATGTCGATCAACCGTTACCGCTTGAGCCATCAAGCTAACAGCGGTGACCGCCGGGCCAAACGGGTCATGCGCCTGCTCACTCGCCCCGACCGGCTTATCGGCGTCATTTTAATCGGCAATAACTTCGTCAATAACCTGGCTGCCTCAATTGCGACCATTATTGCCATTCACTTTTTTGGCGATGTGTCAGGCCCGGCAATCTCTACTGCCCTGCTGACCATTACTATTCTTATTTTCGCCGAAGTGACCCCCAAGACCTACGCTGCCATCAAGCCCGAGAAGATTGCCTACCCCACGTCTTACGCCCTTGAGCCGCTGTTAAAGTTACTTTACCCGCTAGTATGGCTGGTGAACGCCGTTTCCAACGGCTTATTGCGTTTGATGGGCGTTAAAAGCGTCGATAGTGGTGGGGATAGCCTGACCCGTGATGAGCTGCGTACGGTGGTTCATGAAGCCGGCACGCTGATCCCCTATCGTCACCGCGCCATGCTGCTGTCGATCCTCGACCTTGAAAATGTCACCGTCAACGACATCATGGTGCCGCGCCACGAGGTGTTGGGTATCGACCTGGACGATTCCCTCGAAGATATCCTGACCCAGATTCGCACCAGTCAGCACACTCGCTTGCCCGTGTATAAAGGCGATATCAATAATATTATCGGCATGCTGCACCTGCGCAACGCGGCGCGCTTTCTGTCCCGCGATGAAGTCACCAAAGCCTCAATCGTGCAAGAAGCTCGCGAACCTTATTTCATTCCCGAATCCACCCCGCTGCACACTCAGCTTCTCAACTTTCAAAAGCAGAAGCGGCGTATCGGCATTGTGGTGGACGAGTATGGCGATGTGGAAGGCTTGGTCACTCTGGAAGATATTCTGGAAGAGATCGTCGGCGAGTTCACCACAGACGTGTCCGAAGACGAAGAAATTCACCAGCAGGACGACGGCAGCCATGTGATTGAAGGCACCGCCACTATCCGCGACATTAACAAGATGCTTGGCTGGCAGTTACCTACCGACGGCCCCAAAACGCTCAACGGGCTGATTCTTGAGCACCTGGAGTCTTTTCCCGAGGGCCCTGCGTGCCTGCAGATTGGTAACTTGCGCATGGAGATTCTAGAGATTCGCGACAATCTGATTACGTCGGCACGCTGCTGGCAGAAACTCAGGGTACCGCGCCGCTAGTCAGTCGTAAGCGAATTAACGGCGACGGGGAAGATCTTGATCAGCCGCCGCTTTTAACGCTCGGACCCGTGCTTCAAGAAACCGTCGTAGCGACATATCATCGGCTTCCAGACGGTTGAGCGGTGGCCCAAAGCGTAAGCTCACCGGCGCCCGAAAACGCTTTGGGTACTTCTTAAATGCTTTGCCGCCATAATGGGAAGTCCATGAGCCCCATAGACCCGCCAACCCGACCGGAATCACCGGCACATCGTCCCGAGCCAGAATTGCCTCCAAACCACGCCGGAAGGCATGTATCTCGCCATCTGGCGTTAGCCTTCCCTCGGGAAACACCATGACCACCTCGCCATCGCGCAGCGCAGCGCTAACGTCATCTAAGGCGCGCCGTAAAGCGCCCGGACTGCGTCGCTCGGACTCAATGGGAATCGCGCCAACCAATTGAAACCACCACTTAAGCCATGGCGAATCAAAAATCGGCTGGTCCATGACAAAGCGCAGCGGCCTGGGGCTAGCACCGCCGAGTATCAGGGCATCCATAAAACTGACGTGGTTGCAGACTACCAGCGCCGCTCCCTGCCGGGGAATGTGCTCCCGGCCGCTTACCTGCAGCCGATAACACAGCCGCATTGAGATGAAAATCAGCCCACGCAACACTCGACGTGCCACGTTGATCCACCCGCTCACGACCCGGCCTCATGATGACGCAAGCCTGCCAGAATAGTACTCATCAACTGATCCAATAGCTCATCGACCTTCAATTGCTGGCCTTGCCAGTAGCCTAAACGCTCATTCAGCCCGAGCTGAACCAGCCCGTGCACACTGCCCCACAGGGTACGCCCCAAACGGCGCGCTTCGAGATCATCCAGCGCAGGCTGATAAGCCTTAATCGACGCCTCCACTTGAGTAAACAGCGCTTCAATCAAATCGCTCTGGCGCTGATCAAGCTCACCCTCTTGGGCCAGCGGGTAATCAAACAACAGTTGCCAGCGGTAGCAGTCCTGCTCGGCGAAAAGCCAGTAAGCATGCGCCAGCGAGCGCAGCCAAGGCTCAGGATCATCGTCGGGCAGGCTGGTGATGGTATGCTGTAAGCGCGCCAAGGTTTCAACGTTGACGTGCTGCAATAAGTTATTAAAGCTGCCATATAGCTTAAGCAGCGTGCTGGGGGCGCAGCCGACGTCTCTGGCCAGGGCACGCAGTGACAGTCCATGGACTGGCTGCTCAGCCAACCACTCATCACAAGCGTGCATGACCTGCGCATGAAGGGCATCGGGCGCATGCTGTCTAGGACGGGCCATGGCGATCTCTTAGGTCAACGGCAAACAAAAAGGAGGGCCTCTCGCCACTTTAGTGGAAGCAAGGGATACGATAGGATACCTTACATCGAACACTGTTTTCGACACTAAAACACACCATTTCGTGCTTTATTGCGCGACATCCCCGGCTATCCCGGGTCACTTCCTCGACGATTTTGTTTAATTGCCAAGAAGATTCTAATTAATAGGAGATAGGTATGACGGGGCGATTGCATGTGCAAAATCTACCGCTGACCCGTTTGTTACCCACGCTCACCAATGCCGAACCTCTGGTGGAGTCACCCAACCTATCGCCACGGCGTCCCATCTCGGCGATTCGCCTTGAACAGGGGCAGTATCGGCTATCATCGCTTTTCTGGGGTCTGACGCCACCCTGGCTTGAAGTGCTGGATCACGCGCCGCACTGCGCCCGGGCTGAAACTCTTGAATCACGGCCGATGTTTCGCGACGCCTTTAACGCCCGCCGCTGCGTGATTCCGGTCAGCGGATTCTATGTCTGGAAAACTCAGCCGCGTAGTAAACAACCCTATTTAGTCGTCCAGGCATCCCGCGCACCACTGCTGCTCGGGGCACTATGGTGCCGCTACCACACCACGTTAACGGCGTTCACCGATTCCGCCGCACTGATCACCGTGCCCGCCAATCTGCTGCTATCACCGTTAACCGATCGCTTACCGGTCGTTATTCCCGACCATGCGCTGAGCGCGTGGCTCAACCCGGATACTGACCCCCAAACGCTTAATTCGCTATTATCGCCCGCGCCTTTGGAACTGTTGGGCGCTTTTCCGGTATCTAAGCATGTTAATAATCCTGCCTATCAGTCGTCGACCTGTGCCCACCCTACTGGGTCGATGTTGCGCTGGGCTGTGTCTCAGGAGCCGTAAATGTTACGACCCACTTGCTTGAAACGCTGGCGCTACCTCCCCCCGTACGCGCTGCTGAGTGTTATTGCCAGCAGCGCCATGGCGCCACTTGCGTTAGCCGCTAACGATGACGCCGTTGCCGACACGGTGGCTGACGCTGTCACTCCCATCACTAGCCCTTATGACAGCCGCGACTACCGCGTTCTGACGCTTGAAAACGGCCTTGACGTGCTACTCGTCAGCGACCCAGAGGCGGACAAAGCGGCGGCGTCAATGAATGTAAGCGTCGGCAGCGCCCAAGATCCCGATGATCTTCAGGGGTTAGCGCACTTTTTAGAGCATATGCTGTTTCTAGGGACCGAACCCTACCCCGAGCCAGATGCTTACCAGCGTTATATTTCCAATAACGCAGGCTCTCACAATGCCTTTACCGCTCAGCAGGATACCAATTACTTCTTTGATATTGAGCCATCAGCACTGCCGGGCGCGCTTGACCGTTTCAGCGAATTTTTTCTCTCCCCGTTGTTTAACGCCGACCACCTGGAAAGCGAACGCAATATCGTTCACTCGGAGTACATGGCGCGTATCCGTGATGAGTCGCGGCGGGAAAACGATGTCCTTAACCAGTTTTTTAATCCCGAAAATCCCACTACCGGCTTTGCCGTGGGCAGCCGTGAGACCCTAGCCAGCCCACCGGAAGGTCAAGCGAACCTGCGCGAGCGGATCATCGAGTTCTATCATCAACATTACGATGCCAACGTGATGAACTTGGCGATTGTGGCGCCACAATCGCTGGATCAGCTTGAAAAATGGGTCGCCGAACGCTTTGCCGAGATTCCCGACAACGATTTAAGCGCCCCCACCATCGACGCCCCGCTGGTGGAAGACGACACCCTGCCCGTTTATATCGAGCGCCATTCGCTGCAGGATCGTCACCAGCTGCGCTTCTACTTCCCTGTGCCGGACCCCATCAACGAATACCGCACCAAACCGGCCCAGCTTATCGCTCATTTACTGGGCCATGAAGGTGATGGCAGCCTACTAGCAGTGCTGCGCGAGGCGGGCCTAGCGGATGGTCTTTCCGCCGGTGTTGGCCGAAGCGATGGTAACGAGGCGTTGTTCACTGTCTCTATCAGCCTGACACCCGCAGGCGCCGAACGCCTGGAGGATATTGAAGCCACCCTGTTCGCCGCCATTGAGCAACTGCGCAACGAGGGCCTCGCCGCTTGGCGCTACGAAGAGCAAGCAAAGCTCAATGAGCAAGCCTTCCGCTTTCAGCAGCACGGCGCCCCGCAGCAGGAGGCAACACGTCTGGCCATGAACCTAGCGCGCTACCCAGTGAAAGACGTGCAGTACGCGCCTTATCGTATGGACGGCCCCAACGCAGAGCGCCAGCAGACCTACCTGGATGCCTTAACGCCAGACAACATGCTGCGCGTTTACTCTGCGCCGGATGTCGAAGGCGACAACGTGACACCGTGGTTCAATACCCAGTGGCAACAACAAACGCCCGACCAGCCGGGCCAGGCCGTGAGCGGTTTGTCGCTTCCTGGCCCTAACCCTTTTATTGCCAGCGATTTGACGCTGCTAGAAGGTCAGGACGAGCAGCCTAGCTTGCTGGTCGATACACCCTCGTTTAGCGCCTGGCATATGCAGGATGCCCGCTTCGACACCCCCAAAGTTGAGTGGCGTGTCAGCCTACAAAACCCAACCGCCAGCTACTCCACTGAAGAGGCAGTGCTTACCCGACTGCTCGCCAGCTGGCTCAACGACAGCCTCAGCGAATCGCTCTACCCCGCATGGCTAGCGGGCCATTCCTTTAGCGCCTACCCGCACGCCCGGGGCATAACATTATCATTCTCAGGCTGGCGGGATGGCCAAACCCCGCTGATTGAACAAGCCCTTGAGCAGTTAAAAAGTGCCGAGATCACCGACAACGCCTTTGAGCGCGTGCGTTACCAGCTGCAGCGCGAATGGCGCAACGCCCCCCAATCGTCACTTTACGGCCAAGCCAGCCGTACGTTAGGCGAAGCCTTATTGACCCCGCAGTGGTCTACCGCAGAGCTACTCGCTGCCAGTGACCGCTTTGACCGCGGCCACCTGGAAGACTTCCGCCAGCGCTTCCTAGACGCTCTGTATGTCGACGCCATGGCCGTCGGCAATCTTGACGAGGCGCTTGCCCGCGAGCAGGTACAGTTGATGCGTGGCGAGCTAAAGCCGCGGCTAACCCGCGATGATATTGCCAATCTAACCCCACTCGCCGCTAGTCAAGAGCCTACTGTCCTTCACCCCCACAGCACGCGGGAAGAGTCGCTGGTACTGCGCTACCTGCAAGGGCGCGATCAAACGCCGCAGGAACAGGCCACGACCATGGTCATTGCCAGATGGCTGGAGACGCCGTTCTATCAACAGCTGCGCACCGAGCAGCAGCTTGGCTACATCGTTAACGCAAGCTACTCGCCGCTGCTTGAAGCGCCTGGCATTGCCCTCATGGTCCAATCGCCCGACGTAGACAGCGGCACCATTGCCGAGCGGATAAATGCGTTTCTGGACGAGGCTAACCAGCGTCTTGAACAACTTAACGACGAAGACTTGGCATCTTACCGTCAGGCGGTGCATGACCAGTTAAGCGAACGCGATACCAGCCTTGCGGGCATGGCCAACCGCTACTGGCAAGCCACCGCGTTGGAAGACGTGCGTTTTGACCGGCGCGACCAACTGGCCGAGCTGGCGTTAAACGTTAGCCTTGAGGATGTTCAGGCGCTATGGCCAGCGCTGCGCGAGCGCACCCTGGATATCCGCTTTAATCCAGACGATGAACCCAGCGATATCAGCGATTACCGAGAAGCTCGCTCGCCCCTGCCCAAAGTGCGCGAAGCGTCAGACACCCCTTGATCATGATTTAAACGGGGGCCGGCTCAGGCATCAAACGCCTGGGCCGGCATCATGGCTTCCACAAACATCACCAACTCTTCCAGAATCTGGCGCTCCCGGTCAGTCAGCGTTTGCTGATTGTACTGGGCAATTTCCCGCGCAAACGCCTTTAGCGTAAAGCCCGCCAAGGCCGGATCGTTAATCCGCGCCCAGCGAAACGCTTCCCACTGTTCACGCTCTTCGCCTTCCAGGGTTTCAGGGTAGTTGCGCGCACGATAGCGAAAGAGCATCTCTTCCAAGCGCGGGTCTTGAAAGGCAAAGCGCTGCCCGACCAGATCCCACGGCTCCATCTCGCGCACCCGCTCCATCTGCTGACGGTCGGCGGCGGAAAAGAAGCTGCCCGAATAGAGCATTAGATCAGGGTCGTGCGGCGCATCGTCGTAACCAGCGTTAAATACCTCCGCCACCTTAGCGGCGACACCGCTGGCATCGCGCAAGGTTTTCCAGTGCTGACGGCAGGCGGTTACGTCCAAGCCTAAGCGCGCGACGATAGTGCCATACTCACCCTGGTGTGGCCCTTCAACGTCTTTCAAAGCACTGGCCGGAAAGACCACCGGGCAGCGATTAATATGGATGACTTTTAGCGGAATACGCGCATCGCCTTCGGCTAAATCCTGCTGACTGACAAACACGCGCTCACGAATCTGCTCCGCCGACATGCTGAGCATATCGCTAGGATCAACGCTCAAATCGTAAACGATCACCCCGTTAGGATTTGTCGGATGCTCGGCCAGCGGCATCACTAACGCACTACAGCCCCGGCTAGCCGGATAACGGCGGGAGATATGCAGCAGCGGTTTAGCATTAGGCAAGTCAAGCTGCTTGGCCACCGCGCGTTTACCGCGCAGGCCAAGTAAATAATTGAACAGTTTAGGGTTGCGCGCTTTGAGCAAGCGCGCCAAGGCGATGGTGGCGCGCACGTCGGCGACCGCATCGTGAGCGCCCTCGTGGGCGATACCGTTGGCTGCGGTCAGGTGTTCAAGCTTGAAGCTGGGCGAGCCGTCGTCGCGCAGCGGCCACTCAATCCCTGCCGGGCGAAGCGCATAAAAGGCCCGCACAACGTCGATTAAATCCCAGCGGGAGTTACCGTTTTGCCACTCGCGAGCATAAGGATCGAGCAAATTGCGGTAAAACAAATGGCGGGAAACTTCGTCATCAAAGCGCAGGCTGTTGTAACCCACGACGCAGGTGCCCGGCTCACTCATATAACGCTGAATCTCGCCCGCGAACTCAGCTTCGGGGAGACCATGGCGCTGGGCTTTTTGGGGCGTAATACCGGTGATCAAACAGGCAGCCGGGTGCGGCAGATAGTCATCGGCGGGCTTGCAATAGAGCTCAATTGGCTCACCGATCTCATTAAGCTCGGCATCGGTGCGCAGTGCGGCGAACTGAGCGGGCCGATCGCGTCGCGGGTCCGCCCCGAAGGTTTCATAGTCATGCCATAGAAAACTGGCAGGGGCAGCATTGGGTGGCGCCATGAATAAACACTCCGCTGGGCAATGAAAAGCTCAAGCCTAGCACACCCAATGCCCCTTTCGCCCCGCCTTCAGTTCTGGGACTTAGGCAAGCAAGGGGCTTAGGTAAGAGAGTTAGCTCTTAGGTAGCGTAACGTTAAGCTCCAGCACCGAACAGTTGTCTTCGCTGTCCAGGGAGATTTGAATAGCATCGTCGTCCACGTGCACGTAACGGCGAATGACCTCAAGCAGTTCGCGCTCCAGCATCGGCATATAGTCGGGCTGGCCGCGCTGGCTACGCTGATGCGCAACAATAATTTGCAAACGTTCTTTGGCTACCGAGGCGGATTTCCTGCGCTCACGCTTCAAGAACTCCAGCAGTTTCATCGACGACCTCCCCCGAACATACGGCTTAGCAGACCTTTGCGTTGCAGCTCGTGGAAACGTAGCGGCATGTCCTCACCTAGTAAACGCGATACGGTGTCGCTATAGGCTTGGCCCGCATCGCTGGAAATATCGTGGGTCACCGGAACGCCCTGATTAGAGGCGCGCAATACGGCCTCCGATTCCGGAATCAAACCCAGCAGATTAATCGCCAAAATTTCACGAATATCATCCAGCGTCAGCATATCACCGGAGGTCACTCGCTCGGGGTTGTAGCGGGTGACTAGCAGGTGCTCCTTAATAGGATCTTCACCCTGCTCAGCGCGGCGAGTTTTAGAGCCCAGCAGCCCTAAAATACGGTCAGAATCACGCACCGACGATACTTCAGGGTTGGTCACCACGATGGCCTCGTCAGCGAAGTACATGGCCAACTGCGCGCCGCGCTCGATACCGGCGGGCGAATCACACAGAATGTAATCAAAATCTTCTCTGAGCTTTTCCAGAATTTCCGCCACGCCCTCTTGGGTCAGGGCATCCTTATCGCGGGTTTGGGAAGCTGGCAGAATAAACAAATTCTCAACGCGCTTATCACGGATCAGCGCTTGGTTAAGCACCGCCTCGCCTTGAATCACGTTGACTAGGTCATACACAACGCGTCGCTCGCAGCCCATGATGAGATCGAGATTACGCAGACCCACATCAAAATCGATCACCACGGTTTTCTTACCGCGAAGCGCAAGCCCGGTTGAGATGGCCGCCGCACTGGTGGTTTTACCGACCCCTCCTTTACCAGAGGTCACAACAATTATCTTGGCCAAAAGTCACTTCCTTCTTGAAGTCGTTCGTCGCGAGCGCAGGTCGGTCGGCGCTCTGCGCATAACGGGAACGTCAATGTCATCAACATGCGATACTGTAACGGATAGCGCCTACGGCGTCGCTAGGTATGAAGCACCAACGCCGCCTCATATAAACACCTTACCCTAATGGCTTAATTTCCAGCTGCTCTTGGGTAAAATGAACTTCTGCAGGCTGGCCTCGAAGCTGTGCATCAATATCTTCCGAGCGCTTATAATTACCTGCCACAGACAGCAGCTCGGCAGCCAATTCACGGCAATAAATACCCGCCTGGGTATTGCCATGAATACCTGCCAATGCACGGCCACGTAGCGCGCCATAAACGTGGATACTGCCTGCCGCCAGCACTTCCGCCCCGGCATTGACCGCGCCAATCACGACCAAATCACCGTCAGCAGCGCTTAGTTGCTGCCCCGAGCGCACGGTGCCACGGTAGAGCCGCGTCGCTATCGCGGGTGCTGGTGTTTCGCTCATCGTCTCTTCACGGGTGACTTCATGCACCGGCGACGTGTTAACACTTTCAAGCGTTCGTGAACGCGCCTCCGCCACCGGAGGAAACCAGCCAAGCCCTAACGCCCAAGCCGACTGACGTACAGGTTCACTGCCACCGCGTACTGCCACCGGCAACAGTTTATGGTCACGACACACGGCACAAATCCGCTCAAGGGCTAAGTGGGGTTCATCGAGTTTTTCCACGCTGAGCACAACCGGTGTATGCTGAAAGAAAGCTGGAGATTGGGAAAGCTTTCCAGCTAACTGCTGCCGGATTTGCTCCGGGTCAGCACTATTGAGCTCCATGACGGTCATCGGCAGCATGCCGCCCTTGAAGGTAAAGGCCACTGCGGCACTATCCACGTTAAGGCTCATGGCCGAACTCCATGTCATGTTCAAGTAAGATAAAGGTAGCGTACTATTACGCATTGCGTCTTTTAAAAACGCTACCATTCAGAAACAGCAATAGTGTGGTCTAGAAAATCGCCGCTTACCACAGCATAGTAAGATCAAGCTAAGCGACAGCGGCGATGACTGCAACCGCCCAGTACTAGAAGACTGATTTTTTTTCACGCTATGCACCTCCTACAGCAGGATGATCCATGCACGGACTGTTAAGACGCCTGTTCGCACCTCGGTGGCAACACCCCGACCCAGCGGTGCGCCGCCAGGCCCTTGAGCGACTCGACCCTCAACAAACCGAACAGCGCCAGGCGCTGCAGTCACTCACTCATGATAGCGATAGCCAGATTCAGCTTGCCGCGCTGCTTGCTCTGGACAACTGCGCAGGCTTGGTCGACGCTTACCCGCAGCACCAGCAAGATGAAGCCTGGTTTAATGCGGTTTGCCAGCGGCTAAGCGGGCGCGAAGGCGATACCGACTTGCCGCGGCGTCAGGCGCTGGTTGAGCGTATTGAGGACCCGCGCGTACTCAATGCGTTGGCGTTGCAGGGCGACAACCTCGATTTGCGCTTGATCGCACTGAGTCGGCTCACGGATGAGAACGATTTGATTCACCAAGCCTGCCACAACGGCGTCGCCGCCGTTCGCCACCAGGCCGCCGAGCGTGTTGAGGACGAAGAAGGACTTAAACGGCTCTTGAAAGAGGCACGTCGCGACCGCCAAGTGGTGCGCTTGGCGCGAGAACGCCTCAATCGTTTACGCAGCGATGCGCAGTGGCTGGAAGCAGAGCAGCAAAAGCGCGAAACGCTCTTGACGCAACTTGAGCAACACGCTCGGGCGCCTTGGGAGCCACTTTACGGCGGACGTTTTCGCCATCTTCAGCGCCAATGGGAACAACTGACGCAACCGCCAAGCGTTGAGCAGGACCAACGCTACCACCAAGCGCTACTTAAATGTCGCAAAACGCTACACGACCATGAAACCCAAGAGCAGGTTCGCCAGCAAAGCCTAGCGCGCCGCGACGAAGCCGACAACACCCGCGAACAGCTGCTTGAAGGCCTCGAAGAAACCCTCGATGGCCTGCGTCACATGGCAGCCATTACCGCCCAGGATATTGACAGCCTGCGCGCCCAGCGCCACCTGCTGGGGCAACGCTGGCAGGCGCTTTCCGACATGCACCCGCCAAGCGATGCCATGCGCCAGCGTTATACGCTCGCCCTGCAACGCTACGACCAGTGTTTAGAGGCCTGGCAGCGCTGGTGCGCCGTCAGCCCCGCCGTCGAAACCGCCCTGGCGAATGGCGATCACGCCAGCCTGGCAGCGCAGGTTGCGCAATGTCAGTGGCCTCAAGAGTTAACCCCGCCTAGTCTCCTGGCCCGCGCGCAAGCAGTGCTTAGTGAAGCCGACGCCCCTGCAACGCCGCCAGTGGAAGATCAAGCCACGCTGGACGCCCACGCGGCCGAGCTCGACACCTTTAAACAGTTGTTAGAGCGCGGCGCCTTTAAAAGCGCCAGCCGCCTACATCAGCGCCTTAAACACCGCATCGAAACGCTCGAAAGCCCCGCTGCTCAACCGCTCAAAGCGCGCTTAAAACAGTTAGCCGCACGGCTTGCTGAGCTGCGCGATTGGCGCGGCTTTGTCGCTGGGCCGAAACGTGAGCAGCTGTGTGCCAGCATCGAAGCGCTTGCCAATGATCAGTATATGGAAGAGGCGGCACTCGACCGCCACCACCGCCAACTGGTCAAAGAGTGGAAATTGCTGGGGGACGCGGCAGCCAACCGCGAACAGTCCGCTCGTTTTCGCAGCGCCTCTGACCGCATTCATGAACGTCTAGCCCCCTGGCGGGATCGCCTAAGCGAGCAGCGCGAGGCGAATCTACACGCCCGTGAAGCGCTGTGCGAGCAGCTTGAAAACCTGCTGGACCAGCCTGCTGACGACGCCGACCCCGACGTTCTACGGCAGATTCGCGACAAAGCGCGCCACCAGTGGCGCTACCACAGCCCGGTGCCCCAGGAGCGAGCAGAGGCCGTTGGACGTCGATTCGGCACTATTCGTCACCGCTTACAGGCATTAATTGATCAACGCGCCGAGACTATCGCCGCACAAAAACGCGAGTTGATCAGCCAAGTGGCCGCGTTGCGCAGCGATGATAGCCAACCGTTGGCCCAGCGTATTCAGCTGACGAAACAGTTGCAGAAGCAGTGGCGGGCGCTAGGCAGGGCCCCTAAAGGCGAAGAACAAACGCTGTGGAGAACCTTTCGCCATGAATGTGACCAGCTGTTTGCCCAACGCGATGCACATAAAAGTGAGCAGGCCGCACGCCAGCAACAGCAGCTTGATGAGATGCAAACGCTGATCGACCAAATGGATAGTTGGCAGCCTAACGACGCCAGTGAGACGGCAACGCTGGAGCGCTTTATTGAGCAGGCCAATCAGCTAGAGCCACTGCCCCGCAACCGGCGTAGCGAAGGTATGCAGCGCCGCATGAGCGGTATTGTGCGCGCGCGAAGAGAGCGCTTAAACCGCCTTGCGGTTGCCGATACCGTGCAGCAATGGCACGCCATCATGCCGCTGGTCAATGCCCACTTGGCGGCTGATCAACACTATCTAGACGAGGGAGCCCCGAGTGATGTGGATGCACAAGCGGTACTCAGCGCGCCGCTGCCGGTCGTCTTCAATGAAGCGCATTACACGCGCAACCAGCAGCGCCATACGGTCGCCGTGCCGCTATCAGCCGCTGATCATGCCAACATTGCAGATTCACTCGCCCGGCTCAGAGTACGTCTCTCAATGCTGGCGCTGGGCAGTGTGCGCCAAAGCGACGAACCCTTGCGTCTGGCGATTCAGGTAGAGCGTTTGAATGAAGGCTTTAACCAAACGCGCAGTTCCGATCAAGATGTGACCGATATCCTGGCCGCATTACTGGCACTCGGGCCCATGCCTTCTGCGCTATGGCACGCAGAAGTCGAAGAATTGGACAGTCTACTGAGTCGGCTGGCGCGAGTTCCGCCACCTTAGCGTGAGCGAGATAATTGACTAACGATAACGGGAGGCTTATTGCCTCCCGTTTGCCTTCTCCCCCGGGCAGGGGAGAAGGCCTCTTTGCCAGTGGGCGCCGTTAGCCCATAAACTGGCCGCCGTTGATATCAATGTTAGCGCCAGTGATAAACCCGGACTCCTTATCGGCTAAGAAGGAAACCAGCCGACCAATTTCCTCTGGGGTGCCATAGCGCTTCACTGGGATGGTTTCCCGGATTGCCTCGCGCACTTTTTCTGGAATATTCATAATCATGTCGGTGGCGATATAGCCGGGCGATACGGTATTAACGGTAATTCCCTTGGTCGCTGTTTCCTGCGCCAGCGACATGGTTAGGCCGTGCATCCCTGCCTTCGCAGCGGCGTAGTTGACTTGGCCAAACTGGCCTTTACGTCCGTTGATGGAAGAAATATTGATGATCCGCCCATAGCCATTCTCAAGCATCATCTCGATCACGCTACGGCAGGTGTTAAAAACGCTGTTGAGGTTGGTATCAAGCACTTCGTACCACTGCTCATACGACATTTTCTTCATGGTGCCATCACGGGTAATGCCCGCACAGTTCACCAGTACACTGATAGGACCATGCTTGTCATGGATTTCTTTGGCTCCTTCTAGGCAGGCGTTATGGTCGGCAAGGTCGACACCGGATAGTTCGATATTGTTGTAACCGTCAGCTCGCTGGGTTTCTAGCCAGGTTTTGGCTTTATCGGGGTTACGGTAACCCGCGACAACCAGATATCCCGCATCTGCCAACGAACGACAAATTGCCGTACCGATTCCACCAGTTCCACCAGTTACCCAGGCGACGGGGGCTTGATTGGCCATTGACTACCTCCCTGATATGACAAATAGCTTGGGTTTCAAAGCACGCACATTGCGCCACAAGCCATTGTGAATAAGCGCGGTTGCGCCTGTATTACCCTGATGCATTATTGTTTGAGCAATGCACCAACATAAAATTGTTGTTATCGCTACCTAAAGCATAGCTGTACTTTGCCTATGTTGCAGCAGGGTGCTTACATCCGCTATAAGCCGAACGTGTTAATCCCCCTCTTGACTTCACCTAAGACTTCTGTAGAATACGCAACAAGTTGATGCGGGGTGGAGCAGTCTGGTAGCTCGTCGGGCTCATAACCCGAAGGTCATCGGTTCAAATCCGGTCCCCGCTACCAATATTTTGAAAGGCAGATCAGTTACTTACTGATCTGCCTTTTTTATTTCTGTTCGTCGGCTAACTTCCTGTGACGTATATGTGACACATTCGCTTTAATGGGCACGAGGTAGGTATCCGCGCAGATCAAGAGCTCGTCACTATTGAGCTGAGACTATCAGAGCTTGAGCAAGAAAAGGCTGCTCTCCTTTCTCGAAAGCAAGAGCTGTATCGCTCTGCAAACAGACATGATTTACCGCTACTCACCCCTGGCCAGAAAATCGAAGTATACCGAAAACTCTTTCGAGGCAGGCAGGATGTTTATGCGGTTCGCTGGCAGAGTTCCGGCGGCCGTTCCGGCTATGCTGTCGCTTGTGCGAATGAGTGGATGCCGGGCATCTGTCAGAAACCACGGATTAAGTGCGGAGAATGTCGACACAAAAATTTCAAGCCCCTCGATTTTGATGCAGTTTATGACCACCTGTCTGGCAAACATGTGACCGGCCTTTACCCTTTACTACCGGATAGCTCTTGTTACTTGCTGGCGGCGGATTTTGATAAGGGGGACTGGAAAGCGGATGTTCGTGCACTAGCCCAGGTCTGTCGTGGTGAAGGCGTACCCTATCTTGTGGAGATTTCTCGGTCCGGTGCGGGTGCCCATCTATGGATTTTCTTTTCAGAAGCTGTTCAAGCTTCGTCAGCGAGGACGTTGGGATTCAAATTGTCGGATAAGGCCATGGAGCTTCATCCAGGCTTATCCTTCGACTCCTATGACCGGCTATTTCCTAACCAAGACACCATGCCTGATGGTGGATTTGGCAATCTGATTGCCCTGCCGCTTCAACACGAGGCGCGAAGTCGCGGATGCACCGTCTTCGTCGACGACAACTTTACGCCATACCCGGATCAATGGGCACTGCTCAGTCAGCAACAGACACTTTCATCAGCTCAGCTTGAAGAGCTGATCGGCAAGGAGGCTAATTCCGGTGTGACTGCAGATACTGTGTTGCCGTGGGAGTCAACGTTACCGGTTGATACAGGGAAGCTTTCTGGATGTCCTGAAAGCATCACGCTCATCCTGACCAGTCACATTTATATGAAGTTATCAGGCATTCCAGGAACATTGGCGGCACGAATAAAACGAATGGCCAGCTTTGCTAATCCTGTATTTTTCAAAACACAGTCGCTTCGTTTCTCGACGCATGGCATCCCTCGCTACATATCATGCGTCCATATTGAGCAAGGTTATCTTTCTATTCCCAGAGGCTGCTTGGATGAGCTTCAAGATCTGCTGCTGGAACAGGGAATCACGGTGGACATTGATGACCGTAGAATATCAGGCCAGTTTTTACCTAGAGTCAGCCTAAAAGCAACGCTGCGTGGCGACCAGGACAAGGCGGTGCAGGCACTTGTCCAACACGATACCGGAATACTTCATGCATCGACCGCTTTCGGTAAAACCGTAACGGCTATTGGCGTGATAACCAGGCGACAAGTCAACACACTGATCCTCACGCACAGTCGTCAGCTACTTGATCAATGGAAGGAGCGACTCGACACCTTCCTTGAGGGTGCGCCCATCGGTGTAATTGGCGGCGGTAAAAAGAAACCTACTGGGCAGGTCGACGTTGCCACTTACCAAAGCTTGATCAATAAGAAAGACAATACGGTCTCGAAGCTGGTCAAGGAGTACGGGCAAGTCATCATCGATGAATGCCATCATATCTCAGCGCCACGTTACGAGATGTTGCTTAATGAGGTCAGCGCTCGATACGTCATTGGTTTGACAGCAACGCCTGATCGTCAGGATGGCCACCAAAAAATCATGTTGATGGTTGCAGGGCCCATTCGTCACAAAGCCCAGGCGCAACACAGTAACCGATTTATCCAACGCGTCATTGTTCGAGAGCATCACGAAACACCCCCCACCCACATCTGCCAGCCTAGTGAGCGGCCCCATATCGCATCGGTTTACCATTGGCTTGCCCAAAGCAGCGCCCGAAATCAGGCCATTGTTCAGGATGTTGCAAGCTGTGTGCACAACCAAGCAAATTGCCTTGTGCTGACGGAACGACGAGAACATGCCGAGACCTTGGCGACACTGCTGGATGCTGAATCCATAACGTCGGTTGTGTTGCGTGGTGGGATGCGCGTCAGGGAACGTCAGACGGCGGAAGCGCAGTTACATAAGGCTCAGGTTATCGTTGCAACCGGCAAATACATCGGAGAAGGTTTTGACTTGCCTCGGTTAGACACGCTGTTTTTAGCACTGCCCATCGCCTGGAAAGGAACGCTGTCACAGTACGCCGGCAGGACCACCGAGCGGTTGAGGGCAAACAGGAAGTCACTGTTTATGACTACCTTGATACTGGACTACCCATGCTTGAACGCATGTTCCGAAAACGTGAGAAAGGCTACAAAGCGATGGGGTATCAGTTTGTCTCTTCGGGGCAAACCAGATTGCTTTAGCCTTTGAGAGGCAGTCAGTCGTTAAAAGCTCATCAAGTGAACTGAGGCCAAGAATTTCTTCACTTGTCTAGCTGAACCCAGTTTATCTGGTCACTCTCAGGCGGCTACTTCCTTCTCGTCTTCAATCTCCAGTTCGAGATGGAAGTTAGCTGGCCCCGTCAGGTTGACCAAAGCATCGAGACTGAACTTATTAATACGGCCGTTCAGCAAGTCGTTGAGGCGGGGTTGGGTGATCCCCAGGCGATGTGCAGCCTCTTTCTGAGTAATATCCCACTCCCTTACACGGCCAGCAATCCTCGCCATGAGCTCGGAGCGCAGCCGCATGTTCAGCGCCTCTTCAGGAGTGTCCTCGATGGCGTCCCACACACTGTCGTAATACTCGATGGCCATTTTCTAACCTCGCTTGGTGGTTGGGCTCAGGGCAGCTCCTTGTATCGCTGCTTGCCCAAGTCGATATCTTTTTTAGCAGTCTGCTGGGTTTTCTTCTGGAAGCAGTGGAGCACAAATACCGCGTCGCCCCGGTTGGCCACGTAGAAGATCCGAAAGGCGCCGTTGTGTTCCCGAATGCGGATTTCCATGACACCAGGGCCAACGCTTGGCATTGGGCGGAAATCGTCCGGCTGGCCTCCAGCCTGAATCTTGTCTATCTGAAATCCCGCTTCTCGCTTGGCATCCAGAGAGAAGTCGCGCAGCCGATCCTTCGAGTCTCCAACGAATGCAACAGGTTTCTTGCGCGCCACGCTGGCTCCTTGACTGCCATAAATTTATATCAGTTCAGATATAATAAGCTCATTAATCGAATGCTTCAAGCTGCTTTCACTGTCGCCGTATCACCAATATGATGCCGTTGACTATTCGCACCTGGGTTGGCAGTCTCAATGACCAAATTCAATATCTGACCCTCCGGTATGGTTTTGCCACGACTCGCTGCTATTGCGACCTCTCTACTGAAGACCGAGCCACCATCATGCAGATGCGGGTTCACTACTAAATCCGGACCATCGCCCGACAATTGGAACATCCGCCCAGCGCCATCTCACGGGAACTGGCATACCAAACAATCCGTTCTGACAAAACCTATGATGCCAGTCTCGCCGGTTTCAGAGTCCGGCTAACCCGCTGGCGGCCTCAGCAGCAGCCTAACGGTCATTTATGCTGTAAATTTTACATTTTATTTTGTGACACTCTTTAGCGTGCGAAATTGACCTTAAATCACCTAGACAGCATTTCAAAAACCGACAAAAACCCTTATATAGCGGCCACTTTGGATAAATAACAACAAATAAAGCAATGCTAAGGAAATCAAATCAATCCGGCTCATAACCCGAAGGTCATCGGTTCAAATCCGGTCTCCCGCTACCAATATTTCGAAAGGCAGATCAGTTATTTACTGATCTGCCTTTTTTGTTGGCTGCCATTCCAAAAGGCTCTGTGCCCACACCGCGCTCATTTTTTTAAATGTCTTCAGGTATCAGCAAACTAAGGAAGACACTCATTCGTGCTCCTCTACCGGGGAACTAGCGTTAAGGGGCAGCCGAGCAATCAGCCCTTTCACCTCGGCGGAGACCTTTGCAATGGTTTCCTCATCATAAAATTGCCCTCTTCGCTTGCGCAGTCCTTTTTCATACAGCTTTACGTGCTCAGTGGGCATCACATCCGCTTTGGCGAGACAGTGGCTGGCGCAATGCATCTGACACCCATCAATGGCTACGATAGGCCGCCCGGATCGGGCAATGCGTACCAGACCAGGCACACCACCGCCTACACCCGCAATACACGACATTTCTGCCTCTCCTGCATGATCAAGACGCAGGGCAACACTATTGGCCAGTTGCGCAACATCAGAGCAGCCGGAGCAGGCATAAATCAGTGCGCGGGGTTTATGATGTGAAGACATACCCTCTCCTATAAAACAAACGACGTCAGCGGCCGCGATAACTACATATTTTCAAGCGTCGAACTGACTGATCGGGTAATAGGGGTATGAGCTCCCTTCTATCACGTCGGTGTCAGGATTAACCATCAGATAACCGTGGGCCTGACTCGCCGCGCTGAGCATGTGCGAGCCCTGCCCGCCCGCTAATTGCGCGACCGGTGCCCCATTGGACCAATCCAGCATCACCCTTAGCAACTCGCAGCGCCCCCGGGGGCCACGCTGATCAAATCCTGATTTGACGGTATAGCGCTGTAAAGCAGCCGGGCGCCTGCCTTGCATGGCGTGAATAAATGGCAGCGCCAACAGTTGCCAGCCCACCAAAGAAGCCACCGGGTTACCCGGTAGCGCGATTAATGGCGTGGACGAAGAAGAGGCTGCATCTAGGTAGCCAAATGCAAAGGGTTTTCCTGGTTTCATGGCGACACCATGAAAATACAGCCCGCCACGTTGCTCGATTACCGGGCGTACGTAATCCTCCTCGCCGACAGAAACACCGCCGGTGCATATCACTAGGTCAGCAGCGGTTTGAGCATGGTCAAACGCCTGGTGCAACGGTTGCGGCGAGTCGGCGATGACGCCCAGATCCAAAACATCACATTGAGCCTTCGCTAGCAGTACGTTAAGCATGGTGCGGTTGCTGTCGTACACCTGCCCCGGAGATCGCACAGTACCTGGGGCAATCAGCTCATCGCCGGTGGAAAGTAGCGCTACTCGAACGCGTCGATTGACGGTAACCGTGTTGATTCCATGGCTTGCCAGCAGTGCAATCGACGCGGCATCAAGAAACGTACCTGCAGTGAGTAGCGGGGTTCCCATGCGGGTCTCCTCGCCCTGGCGGCGAATGTTAGCGCCGACCACCAAGCTACCCTCGATGTGTATATGCCCGCGCTGATCAAGGGTTACCCGCTCTTGAGGTACTACAATATCCGCCCCCATGGGTACCGGCGCGCCGGTAAAAATACGTGCGCAGCCTCCCGTGGGTAACAGCAATATCCCCGCCCCGGCGGGTATGCGCTGCAGAACCGGCAGCCCTTCACCGCCAGGAGTAGCTTGGTAGTCGGCCAGACGCAGCGCGTAGCCATCCATGGCGCTGTTATCTACCCCCGGCATATCAAGTGGTGCAACCACTGTTTCAGCCAATACTCGCCCAGCCGCTTGTTCAAGGGTAACTTCTTCTACTGCATTAAGCGGCATGCCGGCGTCGATAAGCCATTGGCGCGCCTCAAACACGTCCAGCAAGCCGGGCGTTACTATCTCGCCACACTGGCAGTTCATACAGTAGCTCCCAATCCAGTAGTCACCTGACGGCTGGCGCAGCCGGGGGCTTCAGTCAATACCATCGCCGCGAAGTTACATGGCCGGGTGCGGGCATCAAGCTGCAAGGCAATAATCCGCTCCCATGCCATGCTGCACGCCTTGGGCGAGCCGGGCATGGCGAAGATCAGCGTTCGATTGGCCACTCCCGCTAGGGCACGAGACTGAATCGTTGCCGTACCGATGGTCTTCAGCGAGTAGTACCGAAACAGCTCGCCGTACCCCTCGATTGCCTTGTCGAACAGGGGTGTCAGCGCCTCAGGGGTGGTATCGCGAACCGTAAAGCCAGTGCCGCCATTAACCAGAATCGCCTGGATATCTGTTCGCGCGATCCACTCCGAAACCACGGCGCGCACTTGGTAAATATCATCAGAAACGATGCGTCGTTCTACCAAGCTATGGCCGCTCGCGCTTAGGTGTTGAACGAGCAGGTCACCGCTGCCATCTTCATCGAAGCCACGCGTATCGGACACCGTTAGCACCGCAATACCAAGCGGAGTGAAAAGAGCATCTACAGGAACATGGGACATCAAGCCTCTCCTATTAGCTTTGCTATTGTTTCAAGCTATTGCATCAAGCTGCCGCCAGCATCGTCATCCAAAACAATCCCTTCGACGCCTATGTCGCTCTCTAACGCCAGCAAATAGTGACGCAGCGCGCGCCGCGTCGCCTGTTCCCGCAGGCTGTGACGCACTCGGTCGGCCACCTGATCGAAAGGTAGCGCCCGACCTTCACGCCGTTCGTCAATACTCACTACATGCCAGCCATAGCGAGACGCCAAGGGGCGCTCGTGAAGACCTTCAGGCAAGTGCTGCAAAGCGCGATCCAGCTCAGGAACGGTCTGGCCTGACACTAGCCAGCCCAAATCACCATCCATCTCTTTTGAAGGGCACGCGGAATGGTGTTGAGCAAATTCGGCAAACCGCTCGGGTATGGAAGTAAGTTCTTTAAGCAGCTTTTCGCCAAGCTGGTACGCGTCATCGCGGCCCTGGGAATCATCGGGTGCGGCTGCAAGTAGGATATGCCGAACACGTAACTGCGCCGGTTCGCTGAAGCGCTCGCGGTGGGTGTCAAAAAAGCGCTGGCAATCCGCTTCTCCCGGTTCGGGCACCTCAAGCTCCTGCTCGAGCAAGGCGGCAATTGCTGTATCTTCCTGCGCTTCGGTCGGATCCTGGGATGGCATCATACCCAGCATGTTAGCTCGCTGGCGTAGCAGCTCCCTGACCACCAGGGCACGGGCCGCCTGAAGCTGGGCCTCCCCCGCCGTTTCGGCGGGGTGATACTGCATCTCTAACGCAATCGTTGCTTCATCGATACAGGCGTCGCCGACGCGTACCAGCGGCGCGGCTGCGCCCCCGGGTAGCTGTTCGATATCAATCATCTGCATGTTATTTCTCCTCTTTGCATAGTCGAGCACAGCAAGTGTTTAGGCGCGCCGGCGAACAAGCTGATACCGCCGGGTAACATAGCCAAACGGTACGCTCCACACATGCACCAAGCGCGAGAAGGGGAACAACAGAATGATGGTCAGGCCGAGGAAGATATGGACCTTGTAGATCCACGACACTTCCTGCATGTAATCCGCCGCGCCGCCACTGAAGAAGACAATCGACTGCGCCCAGCTGGAGAGCGTCAGCATCATTTCGCCGTCCATATGCCCCAGCGAGAAGATAATAGTGACCATCCCCAGGCCCGCCTGAAACACGATCATCCCCAGAATTAAGGTATCCATCAGGCTGGAGGATTGACGTACCCGCGGATTAAAGATGCGCCGATGTAGCAGCATGGCACCGCCCACCAGACACATGGCACCGGCAATTCCGCCCACCACGATGGCTATCAACTGTTTAGTACCGGCATGCAGGAACGGCGCGTAGACCCAGTGCGGCGTGAGCATACCCACCAGGTGGCCGAAGAAAATCACGATAATACCGATGTGAAAAAGGTTGCTGCCCAGGCGCATGTTCTTCGATGACAGCATCTGGCTGGAACCGGTCTTCCAGGTGTATTGACCATGATCGAAACGGAGCAGACTACCCAGCAGAAACACCGTGCCCGCCAGATAGGGGTAGTAACCGTAGATCAGATGGGTGAAATAGTGCGCAATCGCGTCGTACATAGCGGTTCTCCTATTAACGATTGGCAGAAGAGGTTGGTGAGGTGGCGCTCATAATGCGAACGGCCTCGCTCTTAACGGTATTCTTGCGCTCGGCAAGACGACGGCCTTCGGCGGACTGCAGCGCGCAATCTTCGTCGGAAGTCGCCGAGAAGCGCACCGCTTCTTCTTCCCATACAGCGTCCAATGCTTCAGGTGTGTTGTCGGGCGCTTCTTTTTTGACCTGTGGCCGATGCTCTTCGACATCGCCCTCGGCACCGATCAACGCCAAGAGCGACAGCGGCACCAAGGCGTGATCGGCTCCCCGCTCCTCCAGCCGCGCGGTGAGCAGCGCCAGGATATGGCGTATTTCGCCCAGCCAGCGGCCGATCTCGGTTTCTTCGCACATCGAAAGGTATTCAAGGAACACCGGCAGATGGTCGGGAAGCTCGCGAGCATCCAGTTCGAAACCGGCCGCGCTGTACTCGGCCATAAGATCAACCATGGCCTGGCCACGATCGCGAGACTCGCCGTGAACGTGCTCGAATAGCAGCAGCGACGTAGCGCGCCCCTTATCGAACATGGCAACGTACTCGGCCTGCAGCTCAAGCAATTCACCCTCATGAAGGCGTTGGCACCACTCCATTAGTGACAACTTGAGGCCCGCGCCCAGGCGACTCTCAGCATTGAGGATTTCGATGAGTTCGCCGCAGGCATCCTGCAGTTCCTGAGTTGGGTAATCGAGCAAGCGGGCCAGTACACGCAGGCTACGCATGTCTTGTGCTGGCTCGAACGACGCCTCTACCGGAGCGGCTGAGACAGACAATTGAATAGCGGCTTCAGTCATGACGTGACTCCTCAAGTTGTGGCTGCGGGTCGAAGACCTCTACCGGTTTTACCAATACGCTGGTCTGCTTACGGCCGTTAAACAGGTTGGGCTGGCTCTCACCATGGCAACCATCACCAAAGGTAAAGCCGCATCCTCCCCGTTCCGGGAAGGCTTCGGTCGCCATTTCGCGATGGCTGGTGGGGATCACGAAGCGATCCTCGTAGTTGGCAATCGCCAGGTAGCGGTACATTTCTTCCACCTGGGCTACGCTCAGCCCTACGGCGTCGAGCACCTCGGCATTAGGGGCGCCATCCACATGCTTGCCGCGCATGTAAACGCGCATTGCCATTAAGCGCTTGAGTGCCAGCACGACGGGCTCCTCTTCGCCGGCGGTTAGCAGGTTGGCTAGGTACTTGACTGGAATACGCAGCGATTCGATCTTGGGCAGGATGCCGTCGAATTCCACATGTCCCGCTTCCGCGGCGGATTGAATCGGCGACAGCGGCGGCACGTACCACACCATCGGCAGCGTGCGGTATTCCGGGTGCAGCGGCAGCGCCAATCCCCAGTCGATAGCCATCTTGTAGACCGGGGAGGCCTGGGCGGCTTTGATGACGTTATCCTGGACACCATCCCGCTTGGCCTGGGCAATCACTTCAGGGTCATGCGGATCAAGGAAAATCTCGCACTGGCGGTGGTAGAGGTCACGCTCGTCGGGTGAACTGGCCACTTCCTCAATGCGGTCGGCGTCATACAACAGCACACCGAGGTAGCGAATCCGGCCCACACAGGTCTCGGAGCAGATGGTCGGCTGACCGGCCTCGATACGCGGGTAGCAGAAGATGCATTTTTCGGACTTACCGCTTTTCCAGTTGTAGTAGATCTTCTTGTAGGGGCAGCCGGAGATACACATCCGCCAGCCACGGCATTTGTCCTGGTCGATTAGTACGATGCCATCCTCTTCCCGCTTGTAGATCGCACCGCTGGGGCAGGACGCCACGCAGGTGGGGTTCAAGCAGTGCTCGCACAGGCGCGGCAGGTACATCATGAAGGTGTTTTCGAACTGGCCGTAGATATCCGCCTGGACCTTATCGAAGTTGGCGTCTTTACGGCGCTTGGCGAACTCGGTGCCCAGGATCTCTTCCCAGTTCGGGCCCCACTCGATCTTTTTCATGCGCTTGCCGGAAATCAGCGAGCGTGGGCGCGCCACCGGCTGGTGCTCACCGATCTTGGCGGTATGCAGGTGTTGGTAGTCGAAGGTGTACGGCTCGTAGTAGTCGTCCATCTCGGGCAGGTCGGGGTTGGCGAAGATGTTCGCCAGCACCCGCCACTTGCCGCCGATGCGCGGCTCAATGCGGCCGTCGGTGCGGCGCATCCAACCGCCCTTCCATTTAGCCTGGTTCTCCCACTCTTTGGGATAGCCAATACCGGGTTTGGTCTCGACGTTGTTGAACCAGGCGTACTCCATACCTTCGCGACTGGTCCAGACATTTTTGCAGGTCACCGAACAGGTGTGGCAACCGATACACTTATCAAGGTTGAGAACCATGCCTACCTGGGAACGAATCTTCATTTCACGGCCTCCTGAACGCTGTCATTGCCTTCACCATCCAGCCAGTCAACGTGTTTCATCTTGCGTACCAACACGAACTCATCGCGATTTGAGCCGACGGTGCCGTAATAATTAAAACTATAAGAGAGCTGCGCGTAGCCGCCGATCATATGGGTGGGCTTGGGGCAGACACGGGTGACCGAGTTGTGAATACCCCCCCGCGTGCCGGTGATCTCAGAGCCGGGGACGTTCACGTTGCGCTCCTGAGCGTGGTACATCATCACCATGCCCGCCTTGACACGCTGGCTGACCACGGCCCGTGCGGCAATCGAACCATTGGCGTTGTAAACCTCAATCCAGTCGTTGTCCTCGATCTCGATTTCCGCGGCATCTGCCTCGGAAAGCCATACCACCGGGCCGCCTCGGTTAAGCGTCAACATCAGCAGGTTGTCCGAGTAAGTGGAGTGGATGCCCCACTTCTGGTGCGGTGTGAGGAAGTTCAGCGCCTTGCTCTTGAAGCCGTTGTCGGCAGGCAGCGTGAAGCCTTTGGCCGCCTTGGTGTCGATGGGTGGGCGATAGACCAGCAGGCTTTCGCCGAAAGCGCGCATCCAGGCATGATCCTGATAGAACTGCTGACGACCACTCACGGTGCGCCAAGGGATCAGCTCATGAACGTTGGTGTAACCGGCGTTATAGGAGACATGCTCATCCTCGAGGCCAGACCAGGTCGGGCTGGAGATAATCTTGCGCGGCTGAGCGACAACATCGCGGAAGCGGATCTTCTCCTCCTGCTTGGGCCTCGCCAGGTGGGTGTGGTCGCGTCCGGTAATTTTGGAGAGCGCATCCCACGCTTTTACTGCCACGGCGCCATTGGTTTCCGGTGCCAGGGTCAGAATCATCTCGGCGGCATCGATAGCGCTGTCGATCAATGGACGCCCTTTATGCGGGCCATCCAGCTTGCGATGATTGAGTTTACCTAGCAGCTCGACTTCAGCATCGGTATTCCAAGCGATGCCCTTGCCGCCGTTACCGATGCTTTCCAGCAGCGGCCCTACGGAGGTGAAGCGCTCATAGGTTTCGGGATAGTTGCGCTTGACCTCAATCAGCGATGGCATGGTCTTGCCGGGAATCGGCGCACACTCGCCCTTCTTCCAATCCATCACCGCCGGTTGAGCCAACTCTCCTGGCGAGTCGTGCTGCATCGGCAGCGTGACCAGGTCGGTCTCTTCGCCCAGGTGGCCTACACACACCTTGGAGAATGCTTTGGCAATACCCTTGTAAATATCCCAGTCGCTGCGCGATTCCCAGGCCGGGTCGGTGGCGGCAGTCAAGGGGTGAATAAAGGGGTGCATATCAGAAGTGTTAAGGTCGTCCTTCTCATACCAGGTCGCCGTCGGCAGCACGATATCCGAGTAGAGGCAGGTGGTGGACATACGGAAATCCAGCGTCACCAGCAGGTCGAGCTTGCCTTCCGGCGCCTCGTCACGCCATATCACTTCTTCGGGCTTCTGGCCGCCGAAGTCGCCCAGATCTTTACCCTGAATACCGTGGCGAGTACCCAGCAGGTACTTGAGCATGTACTCATGGCCCTTACCGGAACTACCTAGCAGGTTGGAGCGCCAGATGAACATATTGCGCGGGAAGTTCTCTGGCGCATCCGGGTCTTCCGCTGCAAAGCGCAGTTCACCGCTCTTGAGCTGCTGAACCGCATAGTCGGCTGTCGACATACCCGCGGCTTCGGCTTTTTTCGCCAGGCGTAGCGGGTTAGTGTCAAGTTGAGGTGCTGACGGTAGCCAGCCCATGCGCTCAGCACGCACGTTAAAGTCAATCAGGCTACCGGGGTAATCTTCCGCCTTGGCCAACGGCGAAAGAATTTCTTTAATCTCCAGCTTCTCGTAGCGCCACTGGGAGGAGTGACTATAGAAGAAGGAAGTAGAGTTCATATGACGCGGCGGACGCTGCCAGTCGAGGCCAAAGGCTAGCGGCGTCCAGCCAGTCTGCGGGCGCAGTTTTTCCTGACCAACATAGTGGGCCCAGCCGCCACCGCTCTGACCGATACAACCGCACATGACCAGCATGTTAATCAGGCCGCGGTAGTTCATATCCATGTGGTACCAGTGGTTCATACCGGCACCGACGATGATCATGCTACGGCCGTTGGTTTTATTGGCGTTGTCGGCAAATTCACGGGCAATGCGGGTGCACTGCTCTGCTGGGACACCGGTGATTTTCTCCTGCCACGCGGGGGTATAGGGACGAATCTGATCAAACGAGGTCGCGCCATCATCTTCGCCGTCGCCGACAAAGCCACGGTCGATACCGTAGTTGGCACACATCAGATCAAAAACGGTGACCGCCAGCATTTCGCTGCCATCGGCTCTCTTCAAACGTTTGGCGGGCAGGTTGTGGAACAGCAGGTCATCGGCGGCGCCAACACCGGCCCCTTTGACGTGTTCGAAGTGTTCATGTTCAATGCCACCGAAGTAGGGAAACGCTACGCGTGCGACGCTATCGTGGTGGTTGACCAAACTGAGTAATGGCTTGATTTCAGTGCCTGCGGCATCCAGCGACTCCAGGTTCCACTTGCCTACTTCGTCGCCAGTTTCACCCCAGCGGAAGCCGATCGATCCACGTGGCACCACCAGCTGGTCGCGGGTTTCGTCCCAGGCAACGGTTTTCCACTCGGGATTGTTTTCCTGGCCCAGGGCAGCATCAAAATCACTGGCACGCAGTTGGCGGCCAGGGGCGAAGCTGCCATCTTCACGCACTTCTAGTTCCACCAGGAACGGCATGTCGGTATAGCGCCGCACATAGTCAGTGAAGTAAGCACTCGGGTTATCGAGGTGGAACTCTTTGAGGATGACATGGCCCATGGCCATCGCCAGGGCGGCATCGGTGCCCTGCTTGGCGGACAGCCATTCGTCGGTCAGTTTGGAGACTTCGGCATAATCCGGAGTGATCGAAACCGTCTTGGTGCCCTTGTAACGTACTTCGGTAAAGAAGTGGGCATCCGGGGTACGCGTCTGGGGCACGTTGGAGCCCCAGGCGATAATGTAGCCGGCGTTGTACCAGTCAGCGGACTCGGGAACGTCGGTCTGCTCGCCCCAGGTCATCGGCGAGGCCGGCGGCAAGTCGCAGTACCAGTCGTAGAAGCTCATGCAGACGCCGCCAATCAGCGAGAGGTAGCGGCTACCCGCGGCGTAGCTGACCATGGACATGGCAGGAATCGGCGAGAAGCCGAGAATGCGGTCAGGACCGTACTGCTTGGCGGTGTAAACGTTAGAGGCAGCGACCAGCTCGTTGAGTTCGTCCCAGTTACCGCGAACAAAACCACCCATGCCGCGAGCACGCTTGTACTGTTTGGTCTTGGCGGGGTCTTCGACAATAGACGCCCAGGCGTCTACCGGGTCTGGGTTAGCCTTGAGCGCTTCGCGCCATAGCGCCAGCAGCGGCTTGCGCACTAATGGGTACTTCAGGCGATTGGCGCTGTACAGATACCAGGAATAGCTGGCACCGCGCGGGCAGCCACGCGGTTCATGGTTAGGCAGGTCGGGACGGGTACGCGGGTAGTCAGTCTGCTGGGTTTCCCAGGTAACTAAGCCGTTCTTAACGTAGATCTTCCAGCTACAGGAGCCGGTGCAGTTCACCCCATGGGTGCTGCGTACTACTTTGTCGTGCTGCCAGCGGGCACGATAACTATCTTCCCACTGGCGGGATTCGCTGCGTAGTTCGCCGTGTTCGTTGGCAAAAGGCTCGCGGGACTTGCGGAAGAAATTCAGCCGATCTATGAAGTGACTCATGGTCGATCTCCAGGCTCCTCGGAAATTTGCATACCCGTCAGTGCGGGTTCCATGGAGTGGATTCTGCGTGATCGACAAGCGAATTACTGCGTGATTACCTCCATATACACCCTGTCTACCCCCAAGGTGATAGAGCGGCGAACGTAAAGGAATAGACGGTTGGCGCTGTTGAAATCACACCGTGCGCGAATAACGGTTTTCTGTTGGTTTCAGGTAGGCGTCGAACGCCATGGCCAGGTTGCGGATCATCAATCTCCCTGAAGGCAGCACCTCGATGTCATGGTCGCGCAAAGCAACTAACCCGTCGTCAGCCATCTCTTCGAGGCTCGCCAAGGCACTCGCGAAGTAGCTGCGAAAATCGATATTGTGCCGGGCCTCGATAGCGGCAAATTCAAGTCGGCCGTGACACATCAGCGTATTGATGACATCGCGACGCAGGCGGTCGTCATCGCTAAGGCGATAGCCACGGAAGACCGGTAAACGCCCTTCATCCAAACGATGCTGATACTGGGCAGTTTCCTTGACGTTCTGGCTGTAGGTATCGCCCACCTTGCCAATCGAAGTAATGCCCAGCCCAATCATGTCGCAGTCGGCGTGGGTAGAGTAACCCTGGAAGTTGCGCTGCAGAGTGCCATTTTCACGGGCCAGGCTCAGCTCGTCATTCGGAAGGGCGAAGTGATCCATGCCGATGTAGACATACCCTGCGGCCGTCAGGCGGTTAATCGTAAGCTCCAGCAGCTCCAGCTTGCGCTCGGGTGGCGGCATGTCTTCGGGGCGAATTAGCCGCTGAGCTTTAAACAGTTCGGGCAGATGAGCGTAGCTATAAGCGGCAATGCGATCCGGTTGCAGGTCAATAATCTTGGTTAGCGTCGTATCGAAACTCGCCACCGTCTGCAGCGGTAAACCGTAGATCAGGTCAACGCTGACCGATTCAAACCCCGCCTCGCGGGCAGCCTTGACCAGGGATACCACCTGCTCTTCACTCTGGACGCGGTTGACCGCTTGCTGCACATCGTGATCGAAGTCCTGAACCCCGAAGCTCAACCGATTGAAGCCCAGCGTGTAGAGCTCGTACACCTGTTCGGGGGTCACGGTGCGGGGGTCTACCTCCAGCGAGAATTCACGCTCTTCAGGTGCGGCGAAGTGAAAGGCTTCGTCCAGCGCCGTCATCAGTTCGCTTAGCTGGGCGTTGCTTAAGTAGGTTGGGGTGCCACCGCCCAGGTGTAGTTGGGTCATTCGCCGGGAGGTATCGAATAGCGCCCCCTGAACACGTATCTCCTGTTTTAGCCACTGGAGGTATTCGGCGGCTCGCTCGGTATTATGAGTAATGATTTTGTTGCAGGCGCAGTAATAGCACAGGCTCTTGCAGAACGGGATATGCACATAGACCGAAAGCGGCTTGGGTGCTGCGGCCCGGTTACTGCGCTCGGCAGCGCTACGGTAGTCATCCTCGGCAAACGCCGCATGAAATTGGGGCGCGGTGGGATAAGAAGTGTACCGCGGGCCTGGGCGGTCATATTTCTCTACCAGGGGGCGATTGAAGAGCAGTTCATCTTGCATGATCGAAATAGGTCTCTGAAAAGGGGCTCTAAAAGAGGTCTCTGAAAAAGAACTCTGGAAGTGGGCACAGCAAGCATTGGTTAATATTCATACAATATACGTTTTAAAAACTGCCTGCATCCAGCTTGCCTACTCGGCAGCGTTATCCTCTTTTGAAAGCCACTCCGATATGACCTGTGTCAAAAGCCAATAAAAAATAGGTGACTAAAATGCTCGGACTTTCCCCGTAAGGAGTCTCGCTATGGAGCTTGTATGTCCCGCTGGTAACCTGCCCGCCTTAAAGCGCGCCGTCGATGAAGGTGCCGACGCTGTCTATTTCGGTTTCCAGAACATCACCAACGCACGGCAATTCGCCGGGCTAAACTTTACCGACAAACGTGCCCGGGAGGGGATCGATTACGTCCACCGACATGGCAAACGCGTTTTTTGCGCTATTAATACCTACCCCCAGCCCGATGGCTGGCAACACTGGACTCGGGCCGTGGATCAGGCCGCCGAACTGGGCGTGGATGCGCTGATTCTCGCCGATATGGGGCTGCTCGACTACGCTACTCGCCATCACCCCGAGATCTCGCGGCACCTTTCAGTGCAGGGTTCGGCGACTAGCCATGAAGCGCTACGCTTTTACCGCCAGCATTTCGGCATCAAGCGCGCCGTGCTGCCACGGGTGCTGTCAATCACTCAGGTACGCGACCTGGCCAAGCAAACACCGGTAGAGCTGGAAGTGTTCGCTTTCGGCAGTCTGTGCATCATGGCCGAAGGACGCTGCTATCTCTCCTCCTACCTGACCGGCGAATCGCCCAATACCCGGGGCGTCTGCTCGCCGGCAGCCCACGTGCGCTG
This sequence comes from Halovibrio sp. HP20-59, assembly GCF_033052795.2. Classification (NCBI taxonomy): domain Bacteria; kingdom Pseudomonadati; phylum Pseudomonadota; class Gammaproteobacteria; order Oceanospirillales; family Halomonadaceae; genus Halovibrio; species Halovibrio sp. HP20-59. The sequence goes on along the minus strand of NZ_JAWJUW020000006.1, from coordinate 60,050 downwards.
GGAAGAGACTCCGCAAGGCTTAGAATCGCGCCTAAACAATGTGCTTATCGACCGCTACGCCGAAGGCGAGCGCGCTGGCTACCCCACCCTATGCAAGGGTCGCTTCGAGGTAGCGGGTGAGACTTACCACGCCATCGAAGAACCCACCAGCCTCAATACCCTGGAGCTATTGCCGGAGCTGCGCGACCTGGGCATCAGTGCGGTCAAAATTGAAGGTCGCCAGCGCAGCCCTGCCTATGTCTCGAAAGTAGCCAGTATTTGGCGTCAGGCGCTCAACCGCCTAGCGACTGAGCCTGAACGCTTTCATCCAGAAGCTGCCTGGATGTCCGGCCTTGCCGAGCTTTCCGAAGGCGCCATTACCACCTTGGGCGCCTATGAACGGCGCTGGAAATAGGAGCTAACAATGTCGAGCACCACACTGCCCCAACAACCGATCTCGTCCAGCGATCCTCTACAGCTTTCCCTCGGGCCGGTTCTTTTTTACTGGACGCGAGAGCGCTATGAGGCGTTCTACCGTGAAGCAGCCGACTGGCCGGTAGAGATTATCACCTTAGGCGAAACCGTCTGCTCCAGGCGTCGCGACATGAAATTGGACGACTGGGTAGGCATTGGGCGCGAGCTTGCCCAGGCGGGCAAGCAGGTTGTACTCGCCAGCCAGACACTGATCGAGTCTGAGGCCGACCTGCGTGACCTGCGCAAGCTCTGCGATAACGGTGACTTTATTGTCGAGGCCAATGATCAGAGTGCCCTGCAACGCCTCTCCAGTGCCGGACTGCCGTTCATCGCCGGTGCTGCGCTCAACCTTTACAACCCGGCGACACTGGGCGTTATGGCCCGTGCCGGCATGCGGCGTTGGCAAGCGCCGGTGGAAATGTCACAGCAAGACTTAGCCAAGCTTATTCACGATTGCCACCAGGCAGGCATTCCCCACCCATGCGAAGTATTCGCCTACGGGCATCTCCCCTTGGCCTGGTCGTCACGCTGTTTTACCGCCCGGCGTCACCAAACACCCAAAGACCGCTGCAAGTTCGTCTGCCAAAAATACCCCGAAGGCTTGGTGCTACGTTCACAAGAGTCCCGGGATGTTTTTACCCTGAACGGTATTCAAACCCTTTCCAGCGCCTGCCAGGATCTGCGCCATGAACTGACGGTCATGGCGGATATGGGGGTGGCAGTGGCGCGTCTCAGCCCAAGAGCGGAAGGCATGGCCGAGGTAGCCAACGCCTTCGATCAGGCCCGACACGGTAGGTTGCCTGCTCCCGACCCGTTGGCATTGGTGGAGGCCGACATCTGCGACGGTTACTGGTACGGCCGACCGGGTATGGATAATACCCGCACGATGATCGACTAAAGCAATAGCCTAAGCGCCACCACGCCTTACTATTTTTCTTCATCGCTTTTGATCTGGGTCATTCTTTGAAAATCCTGAACGCTTATCCTAAAACACAACATATAGTATTTATTTTAATAAATGTGTACATATATAGGTGAATTAGGTGAAAGACTCCACCAGTGTTCAGGTAGCAAAGCATCATATTGACGTCGCCTCAACGGTCAACGAGTACCTCCAACGCGCCGACTGGCGTGTTCATGCCAATGCCAACCAGGGCTACTCATTGGGTGGTTTGATACTCAATGTATCGGGCAAGTTGATCGCTAATTACTGGCTCGATGAAATTTATCCACACGCCGTGGGGGAAGCCCATCGAGAAGGTGATTTGCATATTCACGACCTGGATATGCTGTGCGGCTATTGCGCCGGCTGGTCGCTGCGTACTTTGCTGCATGAAGGATTCAATGGGGTGCCGGGGCGCGCCGAAAGCCATCCACCCCGCCACCTTTCCAGTGCCCTGGGGCAAATGGTCAACTTTCTCGGCACCCTGCAGAACGAGTGGGCCGGGGCACAAGCCTTCAGTTCTTTCGATACCTATCTGGCACCCTACGTGCGTAAGGATGGCCTTTCATACGCCCAGGTAAAGCAGGCGATACAGGAGTTTATTTACAATCTCAACGTGCCGTCGCGCTGGGGTAGTCAGACACCTTTCACCAACTTGACCTTCGACTGGGTCTGCCCCAACGACTTGCGCCAGCAGGTGCCGGTTATCGGCGGCGAGGAGCAGCCGTTCAGCTACGGTGAGCTGCAGGTTGAAATGGACCTAATCAACCGGGCCTATTTGGAAGTCATGGAGGCCGGGGATCGCCACGGGCGTGTGTTCACCTTCCCTATACCCACTTATAACATCACTCATGATTTCGACTGGGAAAGCGACAACGCCGAGCGGCTCTTCGCACTGACCGCCAAGTACGGCCTGCCCTACTTTCAGAACTTTCTAAATTCGGATCTGGAACCTCACATGGTGCGTTCCATGTGCTGCCGCCTGCAGCTTGATTTGAGTGAACTGCTCAAACGCGGCAACGGTCTGTTCGGTAGCGCGGAGCAAACCGGATCGCTGGGGGTAGTAACGATCAATTGCGCCCGGCTGGGCTACCGCTTCGCCGGCGACCGGGCCGGGCTGCTCAGCGAGCTGGATCGCCTAATGTCGCTCGGGCGCGATAGCCTCGAACTCAAGCGCGAGCGCATTCAGCAACTGATAGATCAGGGGCTCTACCCCTTTACCCAGCGTTATCTGGGCACGCTGCGCAATCATTTCTCCACCCTAGGAGTGAATGGGCTCAACGAAATGGTGCGCAACTTTACTGGAGATCGCTGCGATATCGCCGATTCAGAGGGGCTACAGCTGGCGCTTGATCTGCTTGACCACGTCCGCGAGCGAATGCGCGAATTTCAAGAACAGACCGGCCATATGTACAACCTCGAAGCCACACCGGCGGAAGGCACGACTCACCGTTTTGCGCGGGAGGATCTGGCCCGTTTTCCTGCCATTCTCCAGGCTGGCACACCCGAGGCGCCCTATTACACCAATTCCAGTCAATTGCCGGTAGGCCATACCGATGATCCCTTTGAGGCACTTAGCCACCAGGATCCCTTACAGACGCGCTATACCGGCGGCACGGTACTGCACCTCTATATGCGCGAACGGATTACCTCGGCCTCGGCCTGCCGCAAGCTTGTAAAAACGGCACTTTCTCACTTTCGCTTACCCTACCTCACAGTGACGCCGACCTTTTCGATCTGCCCGGTACATGGCTACCTGTCCGGTGAACACGAGTTCTGCCCCAAGTGCGATGAAGTACTCTGGGCGCAAACGGCGAACGCAACCTACATCGCCACTGCATGAGGCTATTGCCTCAGTTTTATCAACACATAAAAGGAGCACACAAATGCAAACCACTCAATATGCTAACTTGCCCACTGAACAGCGCCAGCGCTGCGAAGTCTGGACCCGCGTCATGGGTTACCACCGGCCAGTGAGCCAGTTCAATATCGGCAAGCGTGCCGAACACCAGGAACGCCGCCATTTTGCCGAAGGCGCCGCCTCTCAGTAGCTGACATTCCCTTCTTTTTCACCACGGCTGGGTGCCCGGCAATAGGCACCCAGCAGGGTTATCACTATGTCGCTTATAACGACCCTTGACGATGCCAGCAATGAAACTGCCACGGTTCGGCTGCCTATTGCCGGCCTTGTCCCCATAACGACCCTGGACTATCCCGATCATCTGGCGTGCGTTGTCTTTTTACAAGGCTGCCCGCTACTGTGCGGCTACTGCCACAATCCCACCATGATCGCGCCGCGACGAGGCGAGCTTCATGAGTGGCAGGCGGTGCTGGAATTCCTGGCCACTCGCCAAGGCCTGCTGGAAGCCGTGGTTTTCAGCGGTGGAGAGCCAACCCTGAATACCGGTTTGCCAGCGGCGATTAAGCAAGTAAAAGCCATGGGCTTTAAGGTAGGGCTGCATACCGCCGGCGTTTATCCTGAACGCCTAACGCGGCTACTGCCGGACCTTGACTGGGTGGGATTGGATGTTAAAGGGCGTGGAAAAGCATTTGACCGTATCTGTGGCCGCCCCGGCATGTGGCAGCTGCATGCCCGCAGTTTGGGGGCCATAATTGAAAGCGGGGTCAGCTTCGAGTGCCGCACCACCATCCACTGGCAAGATTTTCAGCTTGGCGACGTGGAACGCCTGGCGCTAACCCTTGCCGACTGCGGTGTACGCCACTACGCGCTACAGCTGGCTCGCAGCGAGCAATGTCTTGACCCCACCTACTCTCAGCGAGTTGCCGATATTCCATCTACAGTTCAGATGAGCGCACTGATCAACCGTTTGAAACCGCACTTTGAGCAGCTTGAGCTAAGACACTAACGCTGTCTTTCTTGACCCAGCTTAGCATTAGTACACCTATGTTCTTATTGCAACTTACTGAACATTCATACAACATGTTTGTTTTATAGATTGGCTACTATCGGAGCACAGCGCACTCCATGCATCTCACCCGATTCACCGATTATTCAATACGCGTATTGATCTTTCTTGCCGTAAAAGGAGAAGAACGCTCTACCATCAATGAGATCGCAGAGACCTTTGATATCTCCCGCAATCATTTGATGAAAGTCGTTCAAGAGCTTAGTCAGAAGAACTACGTTACTGCTATCCGAGGTAAGAATGGCGGCTTACTGCTCACACGTGACCCTGCGACTATCGTGCTGGGCCAGCTTGTGCGCGAAATGGAACATGGCATGGAGTTAGTCGAGTGCTTTCATAGCGACAATAGCTGCATTATCACACCCTCATGTCGGCTACGGCCCATCTTAAACGAAGCATTGACAGCGTTCCTGGCGGTACTTGACCGTTATACCCTGGCAGATGTGTTGACCAACCGTTACCCGCAGCTGGCGGGATTAATGCGTATACCCACCGTCAACACCTGACGATCACTAGAAACAAGCCTATCGATGTCAGACAGGAAAGCCCTCCCTAGCTGCACTACAATAAATGCATTATAGATACACTTTAAGCTCACTATTAATGATCTCCACTTTGTCCAATGAGGTTGTCTATGGCTATCACTCCTCCATCCATGCCCTCCGTTGCTCAATCTGAGGCGTCACTAACTACAGACGCACCTAATAGCTTTAAGAAATGTCGCGGGCGCGGCGTAGCTATCATTGTGTATATGCTCTTTCTGGGTAGCGTGTTGGCTGTCGTGACTGCTCCCATCGGGGCGCTCATCGCCCATATGAAAAAAAACGACGCCGAGGAATGGGTCGCTTCCCATCTGCAGTTTCAGATTCGAACGTTCTGGCTAGGGCTATTAGGCGGGGTACTGTTCACTGCTATTTGGCATCTAATGGGCTGGATCGGGCTACCCGCAGTAGCCCCCTGGGCACTAGGCTATCTCTATTTTACTGCCTGCTTGATCTGGATGGTGGGCCGTTGCGGGGTAGGCATTACCCATCTCACCAACAACCGCCCGATAGCCAACCCGCGAAGCCTTGCCTTTGGCGGTACACGGGTCACCCTGGCTGATCGCTAATGAGCGTTTGAATACCTCAATGGTTTTAATACGCCTGCATCCGGACGGATGCAAGCGCCATCTATTATTCGTTCAGCCATCCTGACCGTCGACTCTCGCCTGCATCAACGGCCAGGTGTAGTGCATTAAGAATATTGCGTAGGCCACGCACCAGAAAATGATGCTCAGCGTGTAGATCCAGTGGGTGATCTGGGGAAATAACGCCAAAACGGGTGAGCGCACTAAGGCGGCTATTAGCATTAAGCCTAGCGCCACACCAATACCTGGCAAAGTGCGTATGGGGCGGCCCGTATGACCTAGTGAAACTCTGGCCATCATGGCCAGCATCATGGTGCCCATGCCCCCGATGGTGAGGGCGTGCACGGCAAGTTCAACGCGCATCAGCCCCATGAGTGCCAAGACCCACATGATAAGCCCTAGCGGAATACAGGCGTAGCTGCCGTGCAGCCCCCAAAGTAAAGGTTCGCGCCAGCTATGCAGCCCACCCCAGCGCGCCATGCGAACAATATTGGCCAACGCCGCTAAGAGCATCACTCCCCCCATTAATACAGCAGGAATGGCAACCCCCAGCATGATGACCAGCTGCAGCACGACAACGCCAGCCGTACTTACCAGCGTTACTCCTTCGAGTAAAGGAATAGGGTCAGGTTTGGTTCGTCCCAAACGGTTGGCGGTAAACATGGCAATCACCCGCCCGCCAACGACGGTCATCATCAGTGTGATTAACAGCACGGCTAAGTAGGCAGCTTGGCGAATTAACTCGGCGTCACCCTGTATCACTCCTAAGTGCATCGCTAGGTTAGCAACGGCAAACAGCAACAGCACGGGTATAAAGATCAAGTTGCGCCAACGCTTTGCGGTAATGACCAGACGCGCCATAACAATGGCGACCACTGGCAGAAATGCAAGGTCAACCGCCAGCAGCAGCCATCCTGGCAAATCCATGGGAAAAGCCATCAGCACCCTACCCAATAACCATAATACCACCAGGCCCAGTAAAGGCCCGCCATTTAAACTCGGCAACCCGGTCCAGTTACGCACAGCGGTAAGCAAAAACCCCCCCACCACCGCCGCGGCAAAGCCAAACAGCATTTCATGCTGATGCCAGAACACCAAACCACCATACGGGCGCAGCAGAATATTGCCATGCCAAAAGGCTAACCAAACCAGGAGAGAGGCGATACTGAACAGCGCGGCCAACAGGAAAAAAGGCCGAAAAGCCAGACGCAACAACGGTAGTTGCTTGAGCTTAGAGGCCGGTTGGGAGGAGGTGATCGTCGACATAGCTTAATACCCCACTGATTTACTTGGATATGCATTGTGCGTCAGGCCAACAACAAAAACCATGACAAGCATCAATAATGCATCTTTACGCTTTAAGTAAGCTAGACTCTGAATAATGACAGGTGTCTTTGCAACCCAGCCACCGGCTTCAGGCTGGAAATCGAGCCCGATGCTGAAAAAAGTATGTGCGTTTACATGCCTTAATTTAATTCTGATTGGTGAGGTAAACTATGCCTATTCTGCCCTTTAAGAACTGCTCCACAACCGTCGTTTGTCTGCTTCTGCCTTTATGCTTCGCTGCCACTCAAGCGGCGGCAAACGAAAACTATGACCTCACTTTTGAAGGTGACGGCACCTTCTTGATTCCACATCAAGGCAACAGCGTTCACGCGGCTATCGTCGACATTCATGCCAACGAAGTAGTGGCCAAGCAGTCGGACACTATTTCAGGTACCGGCGAACCCGCTTTCACCTTTCAATTCTCTGAGATATTCGAAGAAGGCAAACTCTACGATCTGCACTACTGGATCGATTCCAATTTCGGTGAAGGCAGCGTAGGAAGTTGCGACCCTATCGATATTGACCACCAATGGCGTATTGCCTTCACTAATATCAGCGACAATATCACTGAAGTGACACAGCTCGTCCCTGAAGAACAGGCGCCCGTTTGCGCCACATTTGAATAACTGCCGTTTGCTTAGCCAATCCTGGAGAAAAGCATATGACTCATTGATGCCTACTCGCGTTTATGCAGCAGCCATAAATCCATTTCTATACCGAAACCTGCTTCGTGGTTGGCATTTATAATCTTCAGGCGTTAAGATGCATGTGCAATGAATCTTAACGCCTGAGGTATTATTCGTGCTAACACATGAGCAGGAAAAACTGATCAACGCGACAGCTCCCGTCGTGGCCGAACACCTGAATGCGATTACCCAGCGATTCTATCCGCTGATGTTTACCCGTTACCCAGAGGTCAAGCCGCTCTTTAATGAGGTTCACCAGCAAAGCGGTGGTCAGCCCCGTGCCCTGGCCAACGCCGTGTTGGCCTATGTCCAACTACGCAACAATCCTGCTCAAGCGCGCGCCACGCTGGATGTTGTGGTCAGTAAACACGTCTCGTTAGGCATTCTTCCCGAGCAGTACCCTATTGTCGGTGAATGCTTGCTGGCGGCGATTGGCGAAGTGCTGGGTGAGGCCGTCACCCCGGAAATCGCCGATGCCTGGGGCGCTCTATATAACGAGCTTGCCGCCCTGTTAATCGACCTCGAAGACCAGCGCTATCGTGAGTTTGAGCAGCGCCCGGGGGGATGGCGCGGCACACGCCGTTTCAAGATTGCCAGTACCCAGCAGGAAAGTGCTTTAATTCGCTCTTTTATCCTTGAGCCCGAGGATGGAGGTCGTGTGGCTGACCATGAGCCAGGTCAGTATATCGGTGTGCGTCTAACCATTAATGGCGAACCGGTTTATCGGCATTACAGCCTCTCAGACACACCCAATGGCCGAAGCTATCGAATCTCGATCAAACGCGAAGAACAGGGGCAAGTCAGCCGCCATTTCCATGATGTGCTAAAACCAGGCGACACCGTGGAATTGTTACCGCCGGCAGGTGACCTAACGTTAATTGAGGGTGACGAACCTCTGCTGCTTGCCAGCGGCGGCGTTGGGCAAACGCCCCTGCTTCCCATGGCACGCCACGCCTTGTCCCTTGGGCGGCAAGTCATCTATCTACACGCAGCCCTGGATGCCAAACACCAGGCCTTTAAAGGCGAACTAGAAGCACTGAAGAGCGAGTATCCTCAACGTCTTAAGGCTATCCGTATTCATGAGCGCGGCAACGAAGCCGAACATATTGGTCGTATCGACCGCGGCTTATTAGCTCACTACTTGCCTGACCTTAAGTCGCGCTGCTACTTCGTCGGCCCCCAAGGGTTTATGACGGCGATTAATAGCGCTTTGTCTGAACTGGGTGTCGACGAAGATCGCCGACACTTTGAGCACTTTGGTCCCTCACGCCCCCTCGACGCAGCTTAATAATGGGCGGCCTCGGGATATCCCCGGGGCCGCTTGTGAACAGTTCAGAAGCCTGGATCATTCTTTACGTACTAAACGCTCCAGCCCCAACAACAGTTCACCCAAATGCCCTTGTGCAAGGCCTTCCTCGCAACCGTCAAGCAGATTCTTGAGCGTCAACCCCAGCTCTGTATCCCCTTCAATGATTAAGCGACGCTGGAAAAACAGGCTGTCGGGATCCTCACGGCGCGTGGCAAGGCACAAAAATTCACGCCAACCACCACGAATGGTTGCCTCGCCTTTCTCGCGACATAATATCAAGCGCTGCGATTCAAGCGTCAGGCTTAGCGTCACACCTAAATCGGCGATGGCGAGACTAATGCGCCGACCTTCCACCGCGTCGAACTCACCCTCTGCGAGCGGCACCGCAAAGGTACGGTTGAGCAGGGGCTCCACGAGACGTCGCTTGATGGCAAAAGGAACCCGTGGATCAAGCGTACGAATCACCTGATGAGCGGTAACAGGTGGAGAAATTGAAAAAGCGGGCAAGGAAAAAGACGAGGGCAGCAACGACATAACACATACTCCGTGGTAAGAGACATCATCCAGGCGACTGATGCTAAGCGTTGCTATGGCGAATAGTGCTGACATGCATCAAGGAAGACTAAATATTGCGTCGGCATTAAGATGCATATAAAATATTCTTTAGTATAATGATGCTGGCAATTAACCAGCGCCTTCGACCGTTAGTATGTGAGGAGAACCATGATGAAATCATTGTCTGCTGTCCTTATCCTTGCGGGCACTGCCTTGGCATTTGCAGCCGCTGCTCAGGCGGAAGCCGATGGCGAGGCGGTTTATAACCAGGCCTGTATGGCCTGTCACATGACAGGGGCTGCTGGTGCACCTATCAAGGGCAATGCCGAAGCGTGGGAACCCCGTATCGAAAAAGGCATCGAGACGCTTTATGAGCACTCGCTCAATGGGTTCAACGCGATGCCCCCGAAAGGCGGAAGCATGAATCTTAGCGACGAAGAAGTGAAAGCGGCCGTTGATTTTATGGTTCAAGCCGTCGAATAAAACCAGGCGCCGTACAGAAAGTGTATGTCGATATGCCGGGGATGCTATTACCCCGGCATAACGCTCACAGTGTGGAGGGTTAATGCGTCGCGACTTGCCCAATCCCGGATGGGGGCCATTATCGGCGTTACCCGGCAATCCCTTGATGTGGGTGTTGATTCTCAGCGAAATGCTGGTTTTCACCGCGTTCTTTGCGCTTTACGCGGCTCAACGTGCCCTTGACCCCGCCCTTTTCAATGCTTCACAACAGCAACTCGATCCGGTGCTGGGTGGCATCAACACACTGGTGCTGTTAACCAGCGGACTCTGCGTTGCCTTTGCCGTGGAGGCGATAAGCGCCGAGCGACTTCGGCGCAGCCGACAGTGGCTAGGTGCCGCCATGCTGCTAGGCTTGGTATTTTGCGCCATTAAGAGCATTGAGTACGCCGACAAGTTTGCTGCCGGGCTAACGCCGGAAACCAACGCCTTTTTTGGCTTTTACTACGGTTTAACCGCCTTTCATTTTGCTCACGTCGTGTTCGGATTGATCTTGCTGGGCTTAGTGAGCTGGCGTACCTCCACCGAAAATGTAGAAACGGCGGCGGCCTTCTGGCATATGGTGGACTTGATATGGATCCTGCTTTATCCACTGATTTACCTGCTGAGGTAATTTTGTGAGGAAACAATGACGGCACTGCCCGGTACACGACGCTTACTGATCACTTGGGCCTTATTAATGGCACTGACCGTGGTTTCCATGGTGTCAGCTCGGCTGGATCAGACCACCGACTGGCAGGCGCTTCCCCTATGGTCAGCCGCCCTGGTACTGATGGCGACCGGTTTCAAAGCCCACCGTGTGCTAATGGTCTATTTAAACTTGCGCGCCGCTACCTTAGTCTGGAAGGGAATTTTCATTACCCTGACGCTGTTAACGCTAACGCTGATCGCCGCAGGCTATCTGGTCGGCCGCTTTCACATAACATGATAGCCCGAGTAGTTTTCAGCGCAGCGTGGAATCAGAGCCCGAAGCCCCCGAAGACCGATGCGCTGTATTGGCCCAGGCCTCAAGCAGCCGGCCCAGACGCATCAGGCCGTAAACGATAAAGGGGACTAACAGCATCAGCGCCACTCCCCAATCACGGTTATTGATAAGCCACACCAGCGGCACGACTATTCCTAAAGCGACTAAAGACCACAGACTAATCGCCACTACGAGGCGCAAGCGCAACATAGATAACCTCCTTAGGAAGCAATAATCTGGCGGTAGATACTTGGCAGCGCCAAGGAGAGATGCTCCGGACGCTGGACAATGGCATAACCACCCCGCCCGAACAGGTGAGGAATATAGCGCCCCGCCTCCCGGTCAATCGTTACCCCGAACACGCGCACTTCTTCTCGTCGCGCTTCAAGTACCGCTTTGCGTGTATCCTCGATACCATAACGCCCTTCATAATAGTCGGTGTCATTAGGTTTGCCGTCGGTCAATAGCAATAGCAACCGGTGCCGATTGGGCCGTTTGGCAAGTGCTTGGGAAAGGTGCCGAATAGCGGGCCCCATACGCGTGTAGTGGCCTGGTTTGAGCGCTGCGATCCGCCGTGACACCCGCTCGCCCATTGGCTCATCGAAACTTTTCAGCGTATTGACCCAAACACGGTGACGACGGTGCGAGGTAAAGCTGTGAATGGCATAGTCATCGCCGCAACCCGCAAGGCCGTGGCCCAATACCAGCAGCGCCTCTTTGGCCACATCCAGCACCCGCCGGTCTTCCAGCCAAGCCTCAGTGGAAAGTGATACATCGACCAGGATTGAAACCGCCAAATCCCTTGCCTGGGTGCGGCTAGCTTGGTAAAGACGATCGCTGGCTTCCCCGGTAGCCGCTAGATCACAGCGGGAGCGAATCACGGCGTCCATATCCAGCTCGCTGCCATCCAGCTGTCCACGTAGCGTCTCACGACGCGGCCTAAGTGCTTCAAACTCGCGCCGGACTCGGCGAATGCGCCGTTTTGTCGTTTCGTCCGGCTGCCAGTTCTCCCCCTCCTCGCTCTGGACATCGCTGAGTACCACACAGTGGTCAGGCATATAGATTTGCTTACGATGGTTCCATTCTGGATAGGTATGGCGCCCACGCAGCCTTCCCCCACTCACCTCATCGGGTGCCAGATCAAGATCAAGTTTTAGCTTGGAAGCCGCCTTCTTACGGTTAGCACTGAGCACAATTTCATCAATCTGATCGGCCGCCTGTTTGGCCTCATCATCGTCTTCATCCTCTACATGACGATTGAGATTGACCATTTCGGCCCAGGAAAGCATCTTTTCGGATGCATTGAGCATTAAAGAGTCATCGCGGTCGGCCTGATCCTGCTCGCGCCGGTCAGCCTTACGCTTACCGTGGTAATCTTCCGGCGAATCCTTGCCCGCGACCGGTGCCTCATCATCTTCCTGCTCGGTTCGTGCTTGTTTATTAGTCCCCAGGGCTACGGCTTGCCCCCATAGCGGCACCGGAAGTGGCGGCCGGTATCCACGCGGCGCATGGAAGTTGTCCAAAGGAAGGGAGTCATCGAGGATGGCGATATGCATCACTTCGGCCCAGCCTGCCTCGGGCGGCGTTTCTCCCAACTGGGCACAGAGAACGGATTCAAGCGCTGCTTCCATCGGCGGCAAGCGCTTGCGATGGGGGCGAATGACCAGCAATGCCTGACATAACCTGGCGTGGCGCTGAGCGAGCCCAGGGAAGTGGGCCAACACTGCCCGAGTCGCCCGGTTTACCTCACGCAGCTGGAGAAGGTCTTGCTGCAGCGGATCTTCGACGACGTGCACATGCCGGGTCACCGCCAGGTACGCTACCAGCCAAAGGTAGAGATCCCGGTTCAAGGAGGCCTCGGCGAACAGGGCGATGCGTGGCGGTAGCAACAGGCTTTCTTCGTCACGGCGTGCTTGATCGAGCACCTCCTCATCAAGCCCAAGCCTTTGACGTAAGGATAAGCGATGCGACGAACTACGCCCCGCAATAGCAGCAACATCGATACCCGCCTCGCCGCCCCCGGCGCGGAAAAAGACGCCGAGCATGGGCCGCAGCGTTTCAAGGCGCACTGCGGCTTCGGGATGGTCAGGGTAGCTTGCCGCACTGGAAGCCCAGCGGTGCCAATGGCGGCCTACAAACTCTTCGACTTCAAGAAAATCAAGCATGCAGTGCCCTCACCCAAAGGTTGCTTGAATGGCTTCCATCAGCCCTTCCTGAACATCTGCGTCATCGCTCAGCGGCTCCACTAAGGTAGCGCGGGCAGCTTCCAGTATGGGCACCCCAGCGGCAATTAGGGTAGCGCAGTAAACCAATAGACGAGTAGAAACGCCCTCTTCTAAATCCTGCCCCTTCATGGCCCGCAGGCTGGCGGCAAGATTGACCAGCGCGGCGCACTGCTCACCGGGTAAACCACTCTCCCGCGCGACAATATCGCGCTCGACTTTGGGTGGTGGAAAATCAAATGACATGGCCAGGAAGCGCTGGCGGGTGCTCGGTTTAAGCGATTTGAGAATATGCTGGTAGCCAGGGTTATAAGACACTACCAGCATGAAGTCATCCGGCGCTTCGAGCAGTTCCCCGGTACGTTCCAACGGCAGTAGTCGGCGGTCATCGGTGAGCGGGTGAAGTACCACGGTGACATCTTTACGTGCCTCCACCACCTCATCGAGATAGCAGATCCCCCCTTCGCGCACTGCTCGAGTAAGCGGGCCATCGACCCAGCGGGTCTCACCGCCCTGCAATAGATAGCGGCCTGTAAGGTCGGCTGAAGTCAGATCGTCGTGACATGAAATTGTGAATAGCGGACGGCCCAGCTTCGCGGCCATATGGCTAACAAAACGTGTTTTACCACACCCGGTAGGGCCTTTAAGTAACAGCGGCAAACGTTGACGAAAGGCGTGCTCAAACATAGCGCATTCGTTGCCGACATTCTCGTAGAAAGGTATTTCACGCTCATCGATAGGATTAGCGACAGAAGAAAGAGGCATGGGAAGACTCCATTGCCGGAAAATAAATAAAGAAAGCAAAAACGGCCCCGCAGGGCCGTTAAGTTCAGGCCGAGCCTGCCCCAGCAGTAATTTGTGTGCCGCCGGCTGGCACCTGCTCTCGGGCGGGCCCGAAGAAGGAGTAGAGCAGCATGATCGCCCCCACGGCCACGGCCACACCAGCGCCCAGACGCATGATGTAGAACAGGCCTAATTGATCCTGCACTTCCATGTAATTCATGCCCAAAACGCGCTGCAGGTGAGTCTGCACGACCCCGGCGAATGTCAGGGTAAACGTCATGAAACACATGGCGCTGGTGACGATCCAGAAGCCCCACATGTTCAGTACTTGGTTATAAGGCTGCACACGGCGGATCTGCGGGATGGCGTAGGTAATCACGCCAAGAATCAGCATCACATAGGCACCATAGAAAGCCAGATGGCCATGAGCGGCGGTTACCTGAGTACCATGGCTGTAGTAATTCACGAACGATAGGGTATGCATAAAGCCCCACACACCAGCGCCAAAAAAGGCAATGGTTGGGCAGCCTAAGGCCCATAGCATGGCCGCTTTATTCGGGTGGTTACGACTGCCCTTCCAGAACATGGTAAAGGCGAATACCACCATGGCGAAGAAAGGCGCCACTTCAAGCGTCGAGAAGATACTGCCGATGGGCTGCCAGTAGCCAGGTGCGCCAATCCAGTAGTAGTGGTGGCCAGTGCCCAACAGGCCGGAGAATAGCGCCAGCCCGACAATGATATAGAGCCATTTCTCGATCACTTCGCGATCCACGCCGGTCATTTTGATCAGCAGGTAACCCAGCAGTGAAGCCATGATCAATTCCCATACGCCTTCAACCCACAAGTGCACCACCCACCACCAATAGAGTTTATCTACCGCTAGATTGGTCGGATTGTAGAAAGCGAATAACCAAAACACTGCCGCTAGCCAAAGACCCAGCATTAACACCAGATTAATAGCGGTCTTGCGCCCCTTGAGTAGCGTCATGCTGGTATTGAACAGAAACATTAGAAAAGAGATGGTGATGAGTATTTTCACCCAGAACGGTTGCTCAAGAAACTCACGCCCTTCGTGGATTCCGAATTGGTAGCCGACCAGAGCAGCAACACCAGCAAAAGCAAAGATCGCCAGTTGGATATACGCCAGATTGGGACTATGAATTTCCCGCTCGGCTTCCTCTGGCATCAAATAATAGGTACACCCCATGAAGCCAATCAATAGCCATACAATCAACAGATTGGTATGACTGACACGCATGATATGAAAGGGCATCACTTCGGTCATGAAGCTAGGCCATGCATAGACGGTGGCGGCCAGCAGCCCGAAGACTATTTGTAGCGTAAATAGCGCCATGGCCACCATAAAAAAGGGTAAAGCAACCTTCTGGGTTTCATATTTCATTGTGCGGTTCTCCTTTATTCATCCTTCGGCTGTTTGCTTTAGCCAGCGGGATGTGGGGGCCAGTCCTGGTTGTTAATGCTATCGGCCCACTCGAGGAAGTCGATAAGCGAATTCATATCCTCTTCGCTAAAGTCATACGACGGCATCTGGCGACGACCTTCGATGCCCAACGGCTGGGCACGGATCCAGCCGTTAATGCCTGCTCGTGCGGCTTCGGGGTTATCGTGGCCTCCATAGCGTTCCCAGACGTTACCCAATTCAGGAGCAAAGTAAGCGCCCTCTCCCATGATGCTATGGCAATTGATACACATATTCTTTTCCCACACTTCTTTGCCATGCTTCACGGAATCGGTTAGACCCTCGCTGCTGGTAGAGACATTGACCATATACCAATGACTATGAGCCGTTAGCGCGGCAAATAGCAGGAAGAAGAACAGCGAACCACCGTAGAAAATATTGCGGGCCGCTGATTTAGTCAGTCCATCAGCCATAAGCCATACTCCCTTGCTAGTCGTATCCGGCCTCAGGCTGTAAGCCAAAAGGCATTCATTTTTTAACATGCATTTTAATTACAACTTAATATTAGCAGAAGAATATCCCCAGCAACCTTGCTACAGATCAATTTTTGAGAGGATGAGAAAAATAGATAAGCAAGTTAAGGCATTAAGGAATTATCTTCGTACGGCATGGTTCATCATTCACTCAATGACTGGTGCCTTCTTCATAGCGCGTCTTGTTCCAGACGTTGTACTTGCCCGACGGCTTGCTCATGGGGATACGCTGAAGCTCCTCCAGGGTATCGCCGTCATAGACGATCACCGCGCCGTCATCTTCCCACAGACTCAACAGCAGCTTCTTGCCGTAGCGGTCGAATTCCACGTGCGCAGCGGTCTTGCCCGGCTCGGGAATCAGGGTCTCGACGATCTCCAGGCTGGCCTTGTCGATGACGTGCACTCTATCGCGGTTAGGGCCGAAGAACACATCCACCCAGGCATAGGGCGACTCGGCATGGCTACGCATGAAGAATCCGGGGCCGTCGGTCTCAAGGGCCTTGATCACCGACCAGTCCTGCATGTCGATGATCGATACCTCCGCCCTGGACAGGTGCGGAATGGCCATCACTCGGCGCCCCTCGTACTCCCAGGCGATACCGGACCCCAGGTGCGGCATCCCGGCCAAGGGCAGGTCCGCCACCTTCTCGCCGCTGTCCAGGTCGACCACCATTCCGCCCTGCCCGCCCCGTGAGGCGCCGATGACATGGCGGTAATCGAGATCGAAGAAGAAATCGTCCAGGTAATCCGGCACCGCAATGCGGCGGACGCGGAAATTTGGCGTGTCATGGGAGCGCTGGGGAGTCAACGGCGTACTCATGTGGCCAGTGGACACCACAGGCTCGGTAGGCAGTGGCCAGGGAATTTCCCATACCTCTTCAATGTCTTTCAGCGCGGCGATGAAACTGCCTCGCGGCGGCGCGGCGTAGACCGCACTGACCCGAGAGCCATTACCCGCCTCGTCGGCCACCGGATAGACATGCATCAAATCCAGGTTATGGGCATCGAACAGCACCAAACTATGCGGCAGGTAGTTGGCGGCCATGACATAGCGGCCATCGGCCGAGACGGCGATGTTGCGCATATTGATGCCGGCGCGGACTTCGGCGACCACCTCGAGGTTGTAAAGGTCGTACTTGGTGATCCAACCATCGCGAGAACCAAAGAAAACGTAACGCCCATCGGGGGTATATTTGGGTCCACCGTGCAGCGCATAGCGGGTCTCGAACCGATGGATTCGCTCGAAGCTGTCGCCATCGAGCAAACTGGCATGGTGATCGCCGGTTTCCACCACAATGAACAGGTTGAGCGGGTCGGCATCGAACAGCGGCTCATCCGGCAGGCTACCGTCGGGAAACGGCACGACCTGGCTGGCCAGGATAGCCTCCTCCCCCCAACTCGGCGGGGACACCGGGGGACGATAGATCCACTCCACTAGCGATGCAATGTCGTTATCGGAAAGCGCCTCGCCAAACCCCTGCATCTGGCTGGCCAAGCGCCCGTCGCGGATGACATCTGCCGCGGCCTCCTGCGACAAGCGCGATAGGTTACCCGGCAGCAGTGCCGGGCCGAGACCGCCCAGGCGAGATTCACCGTGACACGCGGCGCACTGGGCTTGATAAAGCGCGCTTGTATCCGCCTCATCCGCCAGAACTGAGAAAGCTGGCAAAAAAAGCGCCACTCGGACGACAAGAGAGATAAGTTTCACAGGACGATGCGCTCCTGGGCTAGTTCGAGCGTTTCGCCGCTGGCAAAAACTGCCTCTTCGGGGATCGGCTGGGCAAGCACATCGACCAGGCGCACGACATCGCCCACCACGATCAGCGTCGGCGGCCGCAGGTCATGCTTGTCTATCGTGCTGACCAATTCGCCCAGACAGGTGATGACCTGGCGTTGTTCAGGCGTGGTACCCCGTTCCACCAGGGCGACTGGATGGTCGGCCCCCAGACCGCACTCTTGTAGTTTCTTGCTGATCAGCGCGGCATTGGCCAGTCCCATGTAGAACACCACAGTTTGATGCGCGCCCGCCAGAGCCTGCCAGTTCAAGGCAAGTGCACCGTCGCCCTTGCAATGACCGGTAACGAAGGTAACGCTTTGAGCATGGTCGCGATGCGTCAGCGGAAATCCGCCATAGGCGGCGCACCCTTGCGCCGAGGTGATACCCGGTACGACACGAAACGGTATACCGTTCTCGACCAGTATTTCCGCCTCCTCGCCGCCACGCCCAAAAATATACGGGTCGCCCCCTTTCAGTCGCACCACACGCTTACCTTCACTGGCCAGACGCACCAACAAGGCGTTGGTCTGCTCCTGCGTCATGGCATGGCAGTTTGCGGCCTTGCCGACATAGAAGCGCCGCACACCGGGGCTTGCCAGCGCCAGAACCTCCTTGGAAACCAGCCGATCAAACACCAGACAGTCGGCCTGCTCGATCAGCGCCAGGGCACGAAGCGACAGCAGGCCGGGATCACCGGGGCCGGCCCCGATGATCGCCACCTCGCCGGGCGCCAGGAGTGCCTCGTTAAGGTCATAAGCAACACGATGAGATGTCATGGCACTACCTCCGCTAGAGTTCGATGGCATCAATACTGGATGCAAAGGGCGCGTCGATGCGCCGTGACGTCCTATTTGCCACCCCTATTTCCTGATTGGTCAGGTAGCAACCGGGATCTTCTTCCCAAGGATCGCCGCTGACTTTCCAGGCTCGCACTCGAGTATTGCCATTACAGATGTCCAGATATCGACAGGCGCCGCAACGTCCTTTAACCGGGCGTGGCCGCTGCCGAAACCCCGCCATCAATGAGTCTTGGGTGTCTCGCCATATGGTAGAAAAGGACCGCTGGCGAACATTGCCCAGGTCGTGGTCCCACCAAAAAGTGTCGGGATGCACGTTGCCCAGATTGTCGATATTGGCAATATGTTCGCCCGACGCATTACCACCCCAGTTCACCAGGCGTTGACGCAACGCATCGACTTGAGCCGGAAAATGCTGCTCGGCCCACTGCAGTAAAAAGGGACCGTCGGCGTCGTTGTTACCGGTAACGTATTCTCGCTCTACTCCGCGCTCAAGCTCGCTATGACAATGATCAAACAATCGATTCATGGCATCGCGAGTCATCTGATACCAGGCATCCTGCTTGCTATGACGTCTGCCGCGACCGCCGTAATTGAGATGCGAAAGATAAAACTTGTCGATATCGTGCTCTTCAATCAGCGCCAGGATATCGCCGAACTGCGCGTAGTTTTCCCGGGTCAAGGTAAAGCGCAGCCCTACCTTGATGCCTTTTTGCTTGCACAGCTTCACCGCGTGCATGGATTCGCGAAAGGCTCCCTTGCGCTGGCGGATGGTATCGTGAGTGGTTTCCAACCCGTCGATGCTGATGCCTACGTAGTTATAGCCAACGTCGGCAATCTCATCGATATTCGCCTCGGTGATCAACGTGCCGTTAGTGGAAAGGCCGGTATAGATGCCAAGTTCCGTGGCCCGTCTCGAAAGCTCGAAGATATCCGGGCGCATCAACGGCTCACCGCCGGAAAGGATCAACGCCGGTACGCGAAAGCTTTTCAGGTCGTTGAGCACCGCGTGCGCTTCCAAGGTGCTCAGCTCGCCCTTGAAGTCGATATCTGCCGAGACGGTATAACAATGCTTACAGGTCAGGTTACAACGGCGGATAAGGTTCCAGATCACCACCGGGCCGGGAGGCTTGCGCGCTGCCGGGATGGGGCCGGGCTCTAGCAGGGTCTTGATATAGCGGGTGACACGAAACATAGCGTTCTCCTTCTGCCACAAGGCTTAGCCTCGTGCGTCGGTCTCGGTGCTAGCGGTCTGCGAATTGGCGGCGGTCAAACGTAATCCGGTTTTTTTCAAGATGCGGGTACTGTAAAGAATCAGATGGTCGCGATACGCCTCCCCCAGGCAATCGCGAATGGTTTGGGCCTGTTGTTCGACGTCTTCACGTTTTCGCCCGTGGAGCATAGCGAAAAGGTTATAAGACCAATAAGGCTGATGGCGAGGCCGTTGGTAACAATGGCTGACGCCCTCAATGGAAGCCACTGCGCGGCCTAGCCGCTCGATATCGGCATCCGCCACGTCCCACACCGTCATACCGTTGGCTACATATCCCAGACGATAATGATTGGGCACGGCGGCAATGCGGCGGATCACTCCACGCTCGAGCATCGCCTGCATACGCGAAAGTACTTCATCACCGCTCATGCCCACCTGCGCCCCCACTGCAGACCAAGGATCGCTGACCAGCGGCAGGCCTTCCTGGGTAGCCAGGACAATGGACCGGTCTTGCTCGTCCAGGCGGGTGGCATCGGCCTCGTGGGTGTCAGACGTGAAGATGAAGGCGGACATGAAACTCCCTTTCTTTGGGCATGTTAAATACTGTCAAACCAGTGGCCGACTCGATATCTAACACCACTTCCGGGATACGCGCCGGCGACTCGGTGGCCAGCACGAACCACATATTCAACTCGTGCTCACGGCGGTAGTTATGCGCTACTTCAGGAAAGGCATTGAGTAGCTCTGCGACACGCTCATAGTCCGCCTCCGGCACTGCCAGAGCCGCCAGGGTAAGACCGCCGCCCAATCGCTCAGCGTGGTACATGGGGCCAAACCGGCTAAGCACGCCGGTAGCGCGCAAGTGTGCCAGGCGGTCGAGCAAATCCTGCTCTGAAAGGCCGAGTTCCGCCGCCACTACCGCGTAAGGATGCAGTACCAGAGGCAATCCGTCCTGCAGACGGTTGATGATGGTACGGTCATAGGTATCAAGCTCCAGCGTGTTCATCGCTTTTCCTCCGGGCATACCGTCCACCGCACTGACGATAGGCGTGTTGACTGAACAGCACCTGACGCTCGATTTCCGCCAGTCCATGACGGTGAACAAGCGCCTCCAACTGCTCAAGGACTTGTTCTCGTCTGACCCCATGGATCATACAGAACAGATTGAAAGGCCAATCGGGTGGGCAGCGGGCCCGGCGATAGCACAAGGTGACAACGCTCTCTTCTGCCAAAGCCCGTCCCACACGGGATACCTGCTCATCGGGCACGTTCCACACCACCATGGCGTTAGCGTCGATGCCCAGGCTGCGATGGCGAACGACCAGCCCCAATCGCTTGATCAGGCTTTCCTCTTGCCACCGCTTTACGCAGGCCATGACCTCGGCTTCCTCTAACCCACATTGCTCAGCAAGGATCTGCCAAGGACGTGGAGTTAGCGGCAGGCCCTGTTCAAGAAGCACCCGCAACTGGCTATGCGCATTGAGTTCAATCGGTTGGCCACCATTCACGCTGGCAAGCGGCGTTGTAGTTGTCATACTTCCTCCAGCTCGGACCAGGGAATTTTAAAAGCCAGATCGATATGAAAACTTTCCAGCATGGGTAGGCGCAGAATTTTTCGGTCGAGCATGGTTTCCAACTGGTTCAGGCGCGCGGCAAGGCTGCTTTCATCTGCGGCCGTCATGACGAACCATAAGTTGTAATAGTGCTCCCGAGCATAATTATGATTCACCCCAGGTACCTGGTTGATGAGCTCTGCAAAGGCATCGCGTTGATTATCAGGAACAGCCACGGTGGCCAACAGGCTGGCCCCGGCTAAGGCGTGATCGAAGACCGGGCCGACACGGCTCAACACACTCATCGCCTGCAGCCGCTGCAGCCGCTTGATCACCTGTTCTTCGGTCGTATTGAGGTGCTCAGCCATGGCGAGAAAGGGCCGTGAACAAACCGGCAGGTCGCGCTGGTAACAATCGATTAGACGGCGATCCAGCGAATCGAGATCGTGGTAATGGCAATGCATCGGCAGAGCTCACTTTTAACGTGTGCTGCTGGGACGAGAAAAGCAGCAGCCACGGGGCTGCTGCTTTTCCTGCTCAGTAGATGTCGCGCTGGGTATTGAGGACGTTGAATTTTCCGGTAGGCGTCACCAACCGCTCATCCTTGATCACTGCCTTCAACTCGCGGGTCGTGTCGTCCACGATCACAAGAGCAGACTCCTGATCCATGGAATTCCATACCGAGAACCACACTTCGTCACCGGTTTTATTGAACTCTGGCTGCACTACCCGCTTGGGGCCTTCGCCCACATCGGCCCATTCGGCGATCGGCAGAACCTCGTATCCAGCTTCCATATCGTTTAGATCGTAGACCGCGACACTCTGGCTAATCTCCTCACCTGGGTTAAGCGGCGTATCGACATAGAGGTTGTTCGACTCGGGATGGGTCTTGATAAACAGCGAGCCTCCACCCTGGCCTTCGAGGGTGCGCACGACCTTCCAGGCATTCTCGGGGTACCCCTCAGGATCGGTACCGATCAATTGAATGGTGTTATCACCCAGGTGGCTAGTCGCCCATACCGGTCCGAATTCAGGGTCGACAAAGTTGGCGCCGCGGCCAGGATGGGGCGTCTTGCCTACGTCAATGATGGCCTCAAGCTCTCGTTCTTGAGCATCAATTACCACAATCTGATTGGATTCATTAGCTGCCGTCATGAAGTAACGACCGCTGCTCTCCCAGCCCCCATCATGTAAGAAGCGTGAGGTATCGATCTCCACCATACTCAAGGCATCCAGGTTCTCGTAATTGACCAACTGAACTTTACCGGTTTCCTTGATATTGACGATAAACTCGGGGTGTTGGTGGGAGGCGACAATGGCCGCCACGCGTGGTTCAGGATGATATTCCTGAGTACCCACGGTCATCCCACGAGTACTGACGATTTTTAATGGCTCTAGCGTCTCACCATCCATGATCACGTACTGGGGCGGCCAGTAGGCGCCAGCAATGGCGAAGCGATCTTCATACCCCTCGAATTTCGAAGTTTCGACGGAACGCGCCTCCATCCCTACCTTGATGGTGGCGACGATTCCCGGCTCCTCCATCCACATGTCAATCATGTCCACTTTGGCATCGCGACCAATGACAAACAGATAACGCCCCGAGGCGGAGATGCGAGAAATATGCACCGCATAGCCGGTATCTAGGATATCGACTATCTCCTTGCTATCCCCATCTATCAAGGCGATCTGACCTGCATCACGTAGCGTCACCGAGAACAGGTTTTCCAGGTCCAGATCGTTCATCTGCTCTGTGGGCCGCTCTTCCGGCGGGACCACCACTTCCCAGCTCTCCTGCATTTCGGCCATACCAAACTCAGGTGGAACTGGTGGCTCATGCATGATGTATTTGGCCATCAACTCGACTTCATCCTCGGAGAAATCTCCCGAGGTACCCCAGTTGGGCATGCCGGCTGGCGAGCCGTAATTGATAAAAACCTTGAGATAGTCCAAGCCGCGCTCTTGGGTGATATCCGGCGTCAATGGCTTGCCAGTTGCCCCTTTGCGTAGCACCCCATGGCACCCCGCACAACGTTGGAAATAGATCTCTTTAGCTCGCTCGAACTCCTCTTCTGTAAGATCGGGAGCGCCTGGAGTTCGCACTGCATTCGCTGATGCCGAATCCACCGGTGACTCTGTGCCACGATAGAGCTTCGCAGCCTCTTGCTCCTGGTCGGGGTCATCTTCAAACGCATGCACGAAACCCAAACCAAGTGAAGCCGCTGTAACGGCCACGGCCAGCGGTCTGAGATACCTGTTTCTCTTTTTCATTACTTCACCTATGTCATGGTCAACATAAGCAGCCTTATCAGGTAGTGCGCTTTTTTTTAATTTTCGCCGGAGGAATCCAGACGTATCGCTGCTTTAAAAAAGCATGGGTCAATAAAGTATATTTTTCATGCCTCTTTTGATTGGTAGGCTAGCTATCCCCCACCTAATTGACTTGAATCAAACTATTTACCGCTTATCCTCCGCCTACCTCCAAAGAGAGATTGCCATTAAATAAAAACCTGGGAGTGTTTAATAAGATTTGCTTACTTGATCTCAGTCAATAAAAGCCCTAGCTAGACGATCAAAACTGCCCCACATCGTTACCGCCTGGAGCCGCTATGTACCGCCTGACCCGCGCTCTTCTGCCCTGCATCCTGGGACTGGTTAGTACTCAGATTCCAGCTTCCGATATTGCCCCGGTGCGTGAGAAAGAGTTGGAAACATTGCTCTACCAGGACTGCGGCTCGTGTCATGGCATGACACTGAAGGGAGGATTGGGGCCCGCCCTGTCACAGGAGCGCATGAACCGCTATACGCGTGAGGGTTTGGCGGGTTTGATTCTGCAAGGTATTCCCGGTACCGCAATGCCCAGTTGGGGGGCTTTGCTTAGTGAAAAGGAAGCACGCTGGATAGCGGATCAATTGCAACACAACAATCCTCTAGAGCGCTAACACTGGAGTCTTCATGGCCTTAAACTCAACCCCTCTGTCAACTATAATGCTTCTGCTGCTACTAGCAGGTTGCCAGACATCACCTGATTCGCTCCGAAGTACAGGAGATCTCGGCGTGATCGTGGAGCGCGCCACCGGAAGCCTTGCCCTGGTGGATACCAGCCACCAGCGGCAATTGGACCGAGTGGAAGGACTCGGCGATCTCTCTCACGCCTCGGTTAAGTTTTCACGCGATGCCCGCTACGCTTTCGTCTTCGGCCGCGACGGGGGGCTGAGCAAGGTCGACCTGCTGACCGGCGACATCACGACACGCATCATGCAATCGGGCAACAGCATCGGTGGCGCGATTTCCCAGGATGGCCAGCTTATTGCGGTGGCCAACTATGAACCAGGTGGAGTCAAACTCTTCGACAGCGACAATCTGGCCTTGGTAGCTGATATTCCCGCCATTTGGGTGGATGCAGGAGGTCGCGAACAACGCTCTAAAGTCGTTGGATTGGTGGATGCCCCGGGGAACCGCTTCGTTTACAGTCTGTTCGACGCGGGGGAAATCTATATCGTCAACATGAACGGAGAAACACCCGAACTGACGCGCTTCATCGACGTGGGGGCAAATCCCTATGATGCCCTGATCGACGCTAGCGGACGCTATTACATCGCTGGCCTGTTTGGTGAGGATGGCTTGGCGCTGCTCGACCTTTGGCACATCGACGCCGGTGTACAACGCATCTTACCCAACTACGGTCGCGGTGAAGAGCGCCTGCCGGTCTACAAGATGCCGCATCTGGAAGGTTGGGCCATGGCGGGAAACGAAGCCTGGCTTCCGGCGGTGGGACGCCATGAAGTACTCATCGCTGATAAAGATGATTGGTCACTTACCGGCCGCATCCCGGTCCAGGGCCAGCCTATCTTCGTTATGAGCCGACCAGATCAACGCCAAATCTGGGTCAGCTTTGCGCATCCCGACAACGATGTCGTACAGGTTATCGACACCGAAACGCGCACTATCGTGGCGACTCTGTCACCCGGCAAGGCCATATTGCACATGGAGTTCACACCCCGCGGCGAACACGTATGGATATCAGCCAGGGACAGCAACCGTGTAACAGTTTACGACACCCACACCCTGCAAGAAGTGGCACGACTGGAGAGCGAATCACCCAGTGGTATTTTCTTTACCGACCGGGCCCATCGCATAGGGCTGTAGGTCACGCCGATTACTGCCTGTAAATCCAGTAGTGCGAATTTGAGATAGTAACTAGGCTTGAAGGGAAGCCAAGCCAGGTTACTACAGAGGTGATTATGGATATCGAATTGAAGCGCGCCTACGACTCGCCCCACAACAAAGATGGTTATCGTGTCCTCGTCGACAGTATCTGGCCGCGCGGGGTATCCAAGGAGGAAGCCAAAATCGATGAATGGCGCAAGGAGGTCGCCCCAAGCAGCGAACTTCGCAAAGCGTTTCATAATGGCTCTCTCGACTGGAGTGGCTTCCGCAGTCGCTATCTCAAAGAGTTAACCTCTTATCGCGAGTCTCTTCGTGATCTTGCACAACGTGCCAGGAAAGAGCGAGTTACTCTGGTATTTGCCTCTAAGGAAGAGCGCCGTAACAATGCCGAAGTGCTGCGCCAGTACTTGAACATGTTGAAATAATCCGCGCTGTAAAAAACATTTCTACATCGCCACGCCCCTAGCGCCGTGGTGCATAGCCAAGCGTCTGAATTTCGAGTTGAAATCACAATAACGACTGACGTCATCGCCTACCCACTAAGGGGTAAGCTAATGCTCTCTAGGGGTACGCGAGACTAAAAATGATCCAGATCAACATTAGCCCCCCTTATTTCTTTAAAGTGAACTTCATACCTTTTCTCGTACTGAGAAATCAGTACTCAGCAACTCGTATACCTCTTTAAACCACCTTGCCACGTTGCTGAATTGGTAATTTCAACTCAAAAGATGCATAAGGAATACTTCAATGAAAACCCTCGCATCCATACTGCTGCTAGGCGTTGTTGCTTCTATTTCGCTTACCGCTCAGGCAGATGGCGAAGCCACCTATAACCAAGCTTGCATGGCTTGCCACATGACGGGCGCCGCAGGCGCCCCCATTCGCGGCAATGCCGAACACTGGGAGCCACGCGTGGAAAAAGGCATGGACACACTGTACGACCACGCTATCAACGGTTTTCAGGCAATGCCGCCCAAGGGAGGCCAATTGCACCTGAGTGATGACGAAGTAAAAGCCGCCGTGGATCACTTGCTCGAACCGGTTCTGTAACGTTCTTGACCCGAAAGGAAACCGCAATGTCTCGTGTGGCTTATCCACTCCGCCTTACCGGCACCTGGCTTGGGCTTTTGCTATTCCTAGCCATGGCGCTCCCCGCGCAGGCGATTGAGCTGGAACAGGTACACACGGGATTTCCCCAGGCTGAGCGCCTTGAGGCAGCGGATTCCCAGTGGCCAGTAAGCCGGATACTTGACGGCGACGGTCAACTGCTCGGCTACGCTTTTGAGAGTGTGGAGGTCGCTCCAATCCCCGCCTACTCGGGCAAACCCGTCAATATGCTGGTGGCAATCGACCTGAATGGCCGCATTGTTCAGGCCGAGGTTATCAGCCATTCAGAACCTATCATGCTGGTCGGCATTCCGGAATCAAAGCTTGATAACTTCGCCTACGCGCATGTCTCGGCTCACGTTAACGACAGGCTCAGAGTCGGCGGCGAGCTTGATGCTATCTCTGGCGCCACCGTGACCGTCATCGTCGTCAGCGACACCATCATGCGCAGTGCCAGGCAAGTGGCCGCTGAACAGCAGCTTATTGCCGACCCCTCCCAGACACCACCGGCACGCGTTCGAGAAGACGTTTTCGCCCCTGCAAACTGGGACAAACTGACCGGCGACGGCACCATTCGCCGCTTGCATCTTACCCATGGTGAGGTCGATGAAAGCTTTGCGGGCACTCCCGCTGAAGATTACCTACGCACGCCACAACCCGCTGAGAACACCTTTATCGAGCTGTTCTACACCTACCTCAATCCGCCCACTGCCGGGCGCAACCTGTTGGGTGAAACCGGTTATGACCAACTAATGGCCGAGCTGAAAGATGGCGAGCACGCCATTGTCGTCATGGGGCGTGGTGACTACTCATTCAAAGGCTCAGGGTATGTGCGCGGCGGCATCTTCGATCGCATTGAGCTTTCCCAGGGAAGCACTCGTGTCAGCTTTCATGATCGCGATCACATCCGCCTGGGTGACCTGGCCCTCGAAGGTGCGCCTTCACTGGCCGAGCGAGACATCTTCATCGTCCGCGAAGAGGCGGGCTTCGACCCCGGACAACCCTGGCAGCTAGAGTTACTGGTTCGCCGCGCCTCTGGCCCCTTGGATACCGAATTCAGCCGCTTCAGCGCCGATTACAGCGTCCCCGAGGCCTATATCGAGCGGCCCGAACCGCCGGTGGAAGAGCCTATCTGGGTACAGGTGTGGCGCGATAAGGCTTTCCAGATCGCTGTGCTATCCGCCGGATTATTGGTGCTCACTGGCATCATGCTGTTCCAGGATGTGCTGGCGCGCCACCCGCGTGTACTGAATCCACTGCGTCTGGGTTTCAAGATATACACCTTAGTATTTATCGGCTGGTACTCGCTGGCTCAGCTATCGGTCGTCAATATCCTTACCTTCACCAATTCGCTGATCAGCGGTTTTAGCTGGTCCTCATTTTTGATCGACCCAATGCTATTTATTCTCTGGTCGTTCGTGGCGGTAAGCCTGCTGCTGTGGGGCCGCGGAGTTTTCTGCGGCTGGCTATGCCCATTCGGCGCTTTACAAGACTTGGTCAACCAGGTCGCTCGCAAACTAAACGTTAAGCAGATAGAGGTGCCCTTCGGGCTCCATGAGCGCCTTTGGGCGATTAAATACATCATTCTGCTGGCCTTGTTCGCCGTCTCGCTACATTCGCTCGGCACCGCGGAACGCTACGCCGAAGTGGAGCCGTTCAAGACCGCAATCACCCTGCGTTTCCAACGTGACTGGGCCTTCGTTATTTATGCTCTGGGACTGGTGGCGATTTCTGCCTTCAACCACAAATTCTACTGCCGCTATCTATGTCCGTTGGGTGCCGGGTTGGCTATTCCTTCGCGTTTACGCCTGTTCGACTGGCTCAAGCGCCACCGCGGTAGCTGCGGCACGCCTTGCCAGATTTGTGCCCATGAATGCGAAGTGGCCGCCATCCACCCGGACGGCCGTATCAATGCCAATGAGTGCCACTACTGCCTCGACTGCCAAGTGACCTATCACGACGATCAGCGTTGCCCGCCTATGGTCAAGCGCCGCAAGCGCTTCGACAAGGCAACCAAGGTGTCATCGCGTGGCAATAGTGTTGAGACCCAACGGGATACCGCTACCGGCCAACATGCCGAGTGGCAACGCATCCCTCTTCACCAGCAAGAATGACCTCAGGGGAAACAAACATGAGCGATAAAAAAGACCATATTGACAATATCGGCCGCCGCCACTTCTTGCGCAATACCGCCGTCACCGGCGTTGCCGGGGCGGGACTGGCCGGAGGTTTCGGCGCGGGGGCGCTGCTCAACAGCCGGCAAGTTCAAGCGGCAGCCGCCAACGGCATCGAAGTCGCGCCAGGTGAACTTGATGAATACTACGGCTTCTGGAGCGGTGGCCACTCCGGCGAGGTTCGGATACTCGGTGTGCCTTCGATGCGCGAGCTGATGCGTATCCCGGTGTTCAACGTGGATAGCGCCACCGGCTGGGGGATCAGCAACGAGTCGAAGCGGATACTCGGCGAATCGAGCCGTTTTCTTAACGGCGACTGCCACCACCCGCATATTTCCATGACCGATGGCAGCTACGACGGCAAGTATCTGTTCATCAACGACAAGGCCAACACCCGGGTGGCACGCATTCGTCTTGATATCATGAAGACGGATAAGATCACCACCATTCCCAACGTCCAGGCGATTCACGGCCTGCGCCTGCAGAAAGTGCCTTACACCAAGTATGTCTTCGCCAATGCCGAACTACCGATTCCCCAGATTAATGACGGCCGCGACCTGGAGAACCCGGACAACTACTTCACTATGTTCAACGCTATCGATGCCGAAAGCATGGACGTGGCTTGGCAGGTGATCGTCGATGGCAACCTCGATAACACCGATGCCGACTACACCGGTCGTTTCGTCGCCTCTACCTGCTACAACTCAGAAAAAGGCATGACCCTGACCGAGACCATGCGCAACGAGCGCGACTGGGTCGTGGTATTCGACATTGAAGCAATTGAAGCCGCAGTGGCGGCTGGGAACTACAAGACACTGGGTGAATCAAGCGTACCCGTATTGGATGGGCGCAAGGGATCAAAGTTGACACGCTACATCCCGATCCCCAAGAACCCCCACGGCGTGAATACCTCACCGGATGGCAAATACTTCATTGCCAACGGCAAGCTGTCTCCCACCTGTTCGATCATCGCCATCGACAAGTTGCCTGAGCTGTTTGACGACAGTATCGAACCGCGCGATACCATCGTGGGTGAACCTGAACTGGGCTTGGGCCCGCTTCACACTACCTACGATGGCCGGGGCAACGCCTATACCACGCTGTTCATCGATAGCCAGATAGCCAAGTGGAATATTGAGGATGCCATTCGCCACTACAATGGCGAAGACGTCAACTACCTGCGTCAGAAGCTCGATGTCCACTACCAGCCTGGGCATAACCACGCCAGTCTCACCGAATCCCGCGATGCCGACGGCAAGTGGCTGGTGGTGCTATCGAAGTTTTCCAAAGACCGTTTCCTGCCGGTAGGCCCTCTGCATCCCGAGAACGATCAGTTGATCGACATCTCCGGGGAAGAAATGAAACTGGTGCATGACGGCCCCACTTATGCCGAGCCCCACGACTGTATTCTGGTACGCGCCGACCAGATCAACCCAAGCCGAGTATGGACACGAGACGACCCCTTCTTCGCCGAGACCGTGGCCATGGCCATGGCAGACGGCGTCAACCTGGAGGGCGAAAGCAAGGTAATCCGCGATGGCAATAAAGTGCGCGTGTACATGACCTCCATCGCACCGCAATTTGGCCTGACCGAATTCAAGGTCAAACAGGGCGATGAGGTGACCGTGGTCATCACCAACCTTGACCAGGTCGAGGATCTGACCCACGGCTTCTGCATGGTCAACCACGGTGTGCAGATGGAGATCAGCCCCCAGCAGACCGCTAGCGTCACCTTCACCGCCGACAAGGCCGGGGTGCACTGGTACTACTGCAACTGGTTCTGCCACGCGATGCATATGGAAATGACTGGTCGCATGCTAGTCGAACCCGCCTGACGCCCCTTTGACAGGAGTCTGACGCCACAATGCGGGCCGATTCCTTCGGCCCGCTGCGGGAGAACACCATGAAACGACACCCTGGCTATTTAGGTTGCCTACTGGCGCTGCTATGGCTTTTTTGGCTGCCTAGCGGGGTTTATGCCACCGACTGGCTCGCTACGCCTGGTGAGCCGTTACAGCCGTTGATCGAACAGGCTACCGACGGCGATCAATTGCTGCTGCCTGCAGGGCGCTACCCCGGGCGTGTGGTTATTGACCGCACGCTGCATATTAGGGGCGAGTTGCAAGCCATCCTCGATGCAGGAGGCCACGGCCATGCGGTGGTGCTGGCAGCTCCCGACATTATATTTGAAGGTGTCCGCATTGAAGACTGGGGGGATAACCTGACAAAACTGGAGGCCGCTATTTTTGTCGAGCCCAGCGCTCACGGTAGTACCATCCGCAATAACCAGCTAAACGGGCCTGGCTTCGGCATCTGGCTCGATGCTGTCAATGACGTCAGTGTGATAGGCAATACCATTCGTGGCGATACCCGACTGCGCTCTCAGGATCGCGGCAACGGCATTCACCTCTATAACGTTAGTCACTCGATTATCGAATCCAACGATGTTGCGCAGACTCGCGACGGCATCTATCTCGACAGCAGCCGCCACAACGTGCTGCGCGACAATACCCTGCATGACCTGCGCTATGGCGTGCACTACATGTACTCCTTCGACAATCGTCTTGAAGGCAACCTGACCCAACGAACCCGAACCGGCTACGCCCTGATGCAATCCAAACGCCTGGAAGTCGTTGATAACCAGTCGGAAACAGACGACAACTACGGCATTTTGATGAACAACATCACCGACTCCCTATTGAGCGGCAACCGAGTCGAAGGCGTCACCCAGCCCCTGGGGGCAGATGGCGAGGGGCGTCTAGCGGGCGGCGACGGCAAGGCACTGTTCGTTTACAACTCGCAGTTCAATCGTATCGAGAATAATCGTTTCGCAGCCAGCGACATCGGCATCCATCTCACCGCCGGTTCAGAGGATAACCAAATGGCGGGCAACGCCTTCATCGCTAATAAGCAGCAAGTCATGTATGTCGCCACCCGTGAGCAGGATTGGTCGGGCAATTACTGGAGCGACTACCTGGGCTGGGATCTTGACGATAACGGTATCGGCGACACCGCTCATGAACCCAATGACGCCATGGATCATCTTCTCTGGCGCCACCCATCCGCGCGCCTGTTGATGCAAAGCCCTGCGGTGTTGGCACTGCGCTGGGTGCAACGTCAGTTCCCGGTGTTTCGTCCCCCAGGGGTCAGAGACAGCGCGCCCTTGATGAGCGAGCCCGGCCTAGAAGGAAATGCTCCATGAACCCAGTAATAGAACTACAGCGTGTTACCAAGCGTCACGGGGCGCTGGTGCGCCTAGCTGAAATTGATCTCACCATCAAAGAAGGCGAGATGCTCGCCCTGCTGGGACATAATGGCGCGGGCAAGACGACCATCATGAAACTCATACTGGGCTTAATTGCGCCCAGCTCGGGCCATGTTGACGTCCTCGGTGGCGCTCCAGATGGGCCGCATGCCGAACGCCTGCGGCGTCAGTTGGGATATCTTCCTGAAAACGTCACCTTCTACGAACAGCTCACCGGGCGTGAAGTACTTACCTACTTTGCTCGTTTAAAGCAGGCTGACCGCCATCAAGTAACGGTTCTGCTTGAGCGTGTGGGCCTGGTCGAAGCCGCCGACCGTCGCGTTAAAACCTACTCCAAGGGCATGCGCCAGCGCCTTGGGCTGGCCCAGGCTTTACTAGGGTATCCCCGGCTATTGTTGCTGGATGAACCCACCACCGGCCTTGACCCCGCCGCCACCCGCGATTTTTATCAAGCGGTAAAAGCCCTACGCGACAACGGTTGTACCGTGCTGCTCTCTTCCCATGTACTGCCCGGCATCGAACCCTATATCGACCGCGCCTTGATCCTAGGCAAAGGGCGACGCCTAGCCCTGGGCAGCCTTGAACAACTGCGCGAAGAAGCACAGCTACCGCTCACGTTTCGTATCCACGGCACATTGCTGGCCATGCAGTCTCAACTCTGGAAAGCCATGTCCCTTGAGCCTACCCCAATCAATGAGCGCTGTGTTGAGGTCAACGTGCCCGCGGAAAATAAAATGCAGGTACTACGTCAATTAACCACCATGCCGAATATCGACGACATCGAGTTATCACCACCTACCCTTGAGCATCTCTACACGCATTTTTCTACTCGCCCCGCCTCACTGACGCCAGGAGCCAGCGCATGAAGGCCATGTTCATCGTCGCCGCCAAAGAGTTCCAGGATGGCCTGCGCAATCGCTGGGTACTGGCGATCACCGTGATCCTTGCCGTTCTGGCAATGGGTCTTGCCTACTTTGGTGCCGCTGCGAGCGGCGGTCTTGGTTTTACTTCACTGGCCACCACCCTGGTCAGTTTATCAACTCTAGCCGTTTTTCTGATCCCCTTAATCGCGCTGATGCTAGCCTACGACGCCGTTGTCGGTGAGCAGGAGGCCGGCACGCTACTACTGCTACTCACCTACCCTATAAGTCGTTCGGCGTTGCTGTTTGGTAAGTTCTTCGGCCATGGGATGATTCTGGCTGTCGCCACGCTACTTGGTTTTGGGATCGCGGGTATTGTTATTGCGTTGGGCGCTGAAGGCGTACCGCTTATCCAACTAACCGTCGGCTTAGCACGATTGATCGCCAGCAGTGTGCTCTTGGGCTGGGTGTTTTTGGCCTTTGCCTACCTGATCAGCGTAACGGTCACCGAAAAGGCACGGGCCGCCGGGCTGGCACTGGGAGTGTGGTTTCTGTTCGTGCTGGTATTCGATCTAGTACTGCTGGCGCTACTGGTTGGCGTCAAGCAGGGGGGCGACTGGCTCCCCTACCTGATGCTGCTCAATCCCACCGACAGTTTTCGCTTGATCAATCTATCTGGGTTCGACAGCACACAGCTAGAAAGCGGTATCGCGGCTATCGCGCAGCAAGGCGCGTTCCACTCTGCCTGGCCGCCCTTGGCAATGCTGGTTTGGGTCGTAGTGCCCCTGCTATTGGCCGTCCGTCGCTTCCACCGTCATACCGCTTAATATCATCTCTTAACATCATTTTATTAACGAGGATTGACCATGCCCGCCCTGCTGCCCATTCTGGCCCTTATTACTTTGCTCCTGGCCGGTTGCAACAATGCCACTGACAGCGCCGAAAGGATGCCGCCTCAGCCTATTAGCGACAATGACATCTGCCATGTATGCGGTATGTTTATCACCGAATTCGAAGGCCCCAAAGGTCAGGCATTTATGCAAAGCCACAGTGACGCGCGTAAGTTCTGCTCCACGCTGGAGATGTTCGTTTTCCTCCAGCAGCCCGAAAATCAGACCCAGCTGCGCCACGCCTATGTACATGATGTCGGCGTGACACCCTGGGAAGCACCTAAAGACGATGCCTTTATCCCTGCAGCAGACGCTTGGTATGTGGTCGGCCATGATCGGCGCGGCAGCATGGGCCACACCCTTGCGCCGTTCTCCAGCCATGAGCGTGCCGAGCAGTTCGCAGAAGTTCATGGTGGCGAGATAATCACCTATGACGATATCGACCTGGAATTGCTCGCCCAGCTCGGGCGCCACGAAGGGAGCGGCCATGCCGCCCACTCAATGGCAAACTAGAGGATAAAAGGAGGAGGCAAGATTAAAAGCGACCGCGCTTCAAGCTATCCAGGAGAGAGGGCTTTGGCGAATAGCAGCCCCCACCATATAAGCGAAGATGGCCACCGCCACGACGGCGGCTATGGCACGCGCTTTGGGCGTTGGCCCGCGTTTAATCGCGATGGTGCCAACGCCAATATAGGCCAGTAGCGCCAGTAACTTGGCGCCAAGCCAGGGAAGCTGCCAGGGCCATACAGAAAGCAATACCATCAAAGTCACCCCCAGCCCCAACAGAGCCGTATCAATAAGATGAGGCAATACTTTGACCCAACGGGAGTTGAGTCGCGGGTTTTCCTGTACCGACCACCAGGCGCGCACTACAAAGAGCGTGATGCTCAGCGCAGCGGCCGTCATGTGCAGGTGCTTGATGAGGAAATAGTGCTCCATGGTAACCGTCCCTAGCCGACGTTAACCGCATTGCCGTGATGATCGAAGGCAAGATAGGCGGTGATATTACCCATTTGCAGCGACTCCATCATACGCTGGAGCTGCCTTTCAACCTCGGCGTCATCTTTTGGGTCATCCATTGCAGCTGTGAAAACCAGATCCCATTCGATCTCGGTACGGCGTGACTCCTCGACCAACGCCGCCATGCTACTCAGTTCCTCGGTTGACTTGTCTACGCATACCACCGGTACCAACACACCCCCTTCTCCCTGTTCGAAGCGACGACGCTGATCAGCATCGGGGAAGTCAGGCAGCTCTGCGCGAACGAACACAAACAGCAGTCGTTGGGGCTGAGGTTGTTTACGCGCTTCCTGCAGTAAATCGGCAAACGTCGCTATGGTCATAAAATGGGCCTTATCGCTAGTGGTTTAGAATCAGAAGGTGAGAGAGAGTAGGTAAGAATGAACAGGTAAGAATGGACAGTTGAGACTAATAGGTGGCGTTACTCGGGTGACTCTACGAAAAGCCACAGCAGCAGCATTACCATGAATAGAGGTATCAACAGGCTAAGTGGCGCCGCGCGCCAACCATAGGCTTGGACTACCAGAGGTGCCATCCGCAAGGAAAACCCTACGCCCGCCGCTAACGCCAGAAAAAGGGCGACACAAAGACGCGCCCAACGACCAGGCATCCAGCCTTTGGCGTGGGCGATGCCCGTCGTAATCACCGCACCTCCCAGTCCAAGCCCAGCTCCCACCAACAAAAACTCCCACGGCTGGCTAGCCATCACGAACCCGCCCAGCGTCAACGCCAGACTCCATAATAGCCACTGCATCAAACGGCAGGTGTCTCCCCGCCTGGCGATATACCAGGCCGGCCAAGCCAAAAGCACACCGCTACTCAACGGAACCATCACATAGAGGGGCTGTTTTGCGAGCAGGCCATAAAGTGTCCAGCTAGCCACCGCTAACGCGCTTGCCAACGGCATTATCAGCATGGCTACCAGTAACTGATAACCATCGACGGGATGTATTGATGTCTCCAACGCGGGAGGCGGCACGGATGATGGCATGGCGTTTCCCAGCGAGGGTATAAAGACATCGGAAGACATGTAAGAATTGTCTGTAAATACTGGACGTAGGTCAAAAAACATCGGAGGTAGGTCGGCTAACCCCAAAGGGATAGCCCTCGTATCAAAATGCAGACAGTGCCACACTCCCTTACCTCTTCCGCGCTATCGGAAATGCCATGAAATTACTTCAGCGCTCCCTGGTTGCTCGCATTATTGCGTCCTTACTTGCCATTAGCGGGATGGCACTCATCAGCATCACTCTGACCATGGCAATGTCTAACAGCAGCCGTGGCGATGCTGCCGCGATTAATGTCGCTGGCTCATTACGCATGAATGCTTATCAGATCATGGGGGCCTTACAACGCTTGGAGTATGCCCCGGAGGAGGCAAGCGAAGAGCAACTAGCCCGCTTGGTAGCGAGCTTTGATCAGCGTTTAAATGGCACAACCTTACAGCAAACTATCCCGACGGATGACCGTCACGAGCGCCGTCGTCAGTTGGAAAAGATTCAGACCTACTGGCAGCGCACCCTTCGCCCTACGCTACAGGCTCAGCCCAGCGCCGCTGAACGTGATCTTGATACGCTGGAAACGATGATCGTTGCGATGGTTAATGACATCGAAGGGCTAGTGACCTACCTGGAACAGAGCACCGAGGCCAAGGTGCGCCTGCTTGGCATGATGCAAGTCCTCTTTTTAGTGCTGATCGCTATTGTGGTCGCAATCGCCCTCTACGATGTTCGCTACAATCTGGTAGTCCCTTTGCGTCAACTGATGGTGCTTGCCCGGGAGGCGGCACAGCGTAACTTCAAGCCACGCTCCGAGCTCCGCGGCAGCGACGAGCTGGCATTGTTGGGCCATACTTTTAACAAGATGTCTGCCGAGCTGGCAACCAGCTACGCCGCGTTGGAAGACAAGGTATCGCGCAAGAAGCAGGAGCTTGAGCGCAGTAATCAGGCGCTGCGGGTGATGCACGATGCCAGCCGCTCGCTTTATGGGGGCGGTAACGACCTGTGTTCTAGCGCAGCGCCCATGTTACGCGAACTGGAGAAGCTGCTGGATGTCGGGCCGATACGGCTTTCGCTAAACGACCCCTTCGACCAACGGGAAATGCCGGTTCTAGAAACCCACTCGCGCACACGACCAGAGTATTGCCGTGACCAGAAGTGCCACGCCTGCCTGATCGATCCTCGCCCCCTGGAAATGGTGGCCAATAACCAGTCACAGTGCTTACTGCTACCGATTAGCGTAGGCGATACGCTGCTCGGCACCCTGGAAGTGTGGTATCCCCAGGAGCGGCTCAACGATAGCACCCGTCGGCTGCTCACCATGTTAGCCGACCAGCTCGCCACGGCGGTGTACCTGCAGCGGCGTATCGAGGAGCAGCAGCATGTCACGCTGATCAACGAGCGAACCATCATTGCGCGCGAACTGCACGACTCTCTGGCACAATCGCTGTCTTATCTTAAGATGCAGGTCGCCCGACTCGAACGCATGCAGCAAAAAGAGGCAACCCGAGAAGCCCAGTCCGAGGTATTCGATGAGCTGCGTAACGGATTAAACAGCGCCTATCGCCAACTGCGCGAACTGCTAACCACCTTTCGGCTTAAACTCGAAGGCCCGGGCTTACAATTCGCCCTGCGTCAGACTGTCGATGAGTTCACCCAACGTATGGGAGCAACGGTCGAGCTTGACTACGACGTGCCGCCTTACCTACTTAACCCCAACGAAGAAATTCACGTGCTGCAGATCATTCGTGAAGCGCTGGCCAATACCCACAAGCACGCCAAAGCCCACTGGGCTGCCGTGACGGTGCGCTTTGCCGATGCTCAGTTGCTGGTTCGTATCGAGGATGACGGCATTGGTCTGGAAGACGACAGCACACCGCCAATGCACTATGGATTGGTGATCATACGTGACCGGGCCAACACCCTGAACGGAGAACTGAGCATCGCCAATCGCCCCAAGGGGGGAACTGGTATTGAACTAGTATTTACCCCGTTGACTGCTCGCTTAATTCAGCGGCAACCTTCTCAGGCTGCCGCTGACTCTCATTTAGGTACAGGGATCTCTTAATGACGCTAACAACCGCTAACGATACACCTGCCACCCTAATGATCATCGATGACCACCCGCTATTGCGCCGGGGCGTGGCTCAGCTGTTTGAGCTTGAAGACGACCTTGAATTGGTTGGCGAGACGGGCAACCCTGAAGAAGGCATCGCGCTGGCCCTCAAACTTGAGCCGGACCTTGTTTTGCTGGACTTAAACATG
The DNA here is from genome assembly GCF_033052795.2 of Halovibrio sp. HP20-59. Classification (NCBI taxonomy): domain Bacteria; kingdom Pseudomonadati; phylum Pseudomonadota; class Gammaproteobacteria; order Oceanospirillales; family Halomonadaceae; genus Halovibrio; species Halovibrio sp. HP20-59. Next base: position 22,192 of record NZ_JAWJUW020000006.1, on the reverse strand, counting down.
CCAGGCGTCAATGGATTAGAAGCGTTGCGTCGCCTGCGGGAGGCTAACTATAGCGGCCGTGTGGTGATGTTTACCGTTTCGGACCATGAGGATGATGTGGTCGCGGCGCTGCGCAATGGTGCCGACGGTTATTTGCTAAAGGACATGGAGCCCGAAGACATGGTGCGCCAGCTGCGTCAGGCTGCCCTGGGCCGCATGGTCATCAGCGAAAGCCTGACCGCCCTACTCGCTGAAGCCCTGCGTAATCAGCGCAATGCGCCCACCACCCCTGACATTCATAACCTAACGCAGCGCGAACGCGAGATCCTACAACAGCTTGCTGGCGGCCTCTCCAATAAACTTATCGCCCGTAAGCTGGATATTACTGAAGGTACAGTCAAGGTCCACGTCAAGCACCTACTCAAAAAGCTCAACCTGCGCTCACGCGTGGAAGCCGCCGTCTGGGCCGTCCAGGAAGGCCTTGATCACTAGTCAGTTCTGTGTGGTTACCTCCAAAGACTCCCAGGGTACTTTTGCTCTGACCCACCTTTACCCCCTCTCGACTTTTCCTCTTTAAAATCAATGAGAATGGTTTTTTCAGCGACTACCTCTCAAGAGGTATGCCGCTGATTTTACTGCTATTTCCACCTATTCCCCAACTCCCTCCCCAAGCGTATCTTGCCTTCTAACTGCCAAATGCAGAAAGGTTTGATACCACGGGGAAACCGCCATGAGTAAAAGAAACGCCGACATTGAGAAGTGGGATGTCGAAGACGCCCAATTCTGGGAGCAGGAAGGCAAACAGATTGCCAATCGCAACCTATGGATATCCATTCCCAGCTTACTGATGGGCTTTGCTGTTTGGATGATGTGGGGAATGATCACCACCCAGATGCAGAACCTGGGTTTTCAATTCACGGTCAACCAACTGTTTTCCCTGACCGCACTTGCCGGCTTGGCGGGTGCGACATTGCGCATCCCAGCATCGTTCATGATCCGCATAGCAGGCGGGCGTAACACCATATTCCTGACCACTGCGCTACTGATGATTCCCGCCGCCGGTACCGGTATCGCCTTGATGAACCCAGGCACACCTTTCTGGGTGTTCCAGGCCTTGGCACTACTCTCCGGCATCGGCGGGGGTAACTTCGCTTGCTCAATGAGCAATATTTCCACCTTCTATCCCAGCAAGCAGCAAGGCTATGCCCTGGGAATGAATGCGGGCCTCGGCAATTTCGGCGTCACTACCATGCAGATTGTCATTCCGCTGGTAATGACCGTCGGGATTTTCGGCGCCATTGCCGGTTCGCCGATGGAGTTACAAAGCGCCAGCGGCACCTTGATTGGTCGCATCGAAGCGGGAACCGATACCTGGATCCAGAACGCTGGCTTCATCTGGCTCGTGTTCCTGATCCCGTTAGCGTTCGCCGGGTGGTTTGGCATGAATAACCTGCGCACCATTACGCCCAACCCCGGTTCACCGCTGGCCGCTTTCAGCAAGATACTTGGGCTCTATGGTGTCGGTTTAGTTACTGCCATTATCGGTATGTTGGCACTTGGCTGGCTAAATATGTGGATCGCCTTGCCCCTGACCATCGTCTTGACTCTGGTGTTGCTGCGTCTGATTCCTGGCGATATCAAGCCCAATATTCAGAAGCAGTTCGCCATCTTTTCCAATAAGCACACCTGGTCAATGACCATTCTGTACATCCTGACCTTCGGCTCTTTTATTGGTTTTTCTGCAGCGCTGCCTCTCTCCATTAACGTCATCTTCGGCAATATGATGGAAGTGGCCGCCGACGGCACGCTGACTCGTGTGGCCAACCCGGAAGCGCCCAGCGCCCTGACCTGGGCCTGGATAGGCCCCTTCGTGGGCGCCCTGATCCGTCCTTTGGGTGGTTGGATCTCCGACAAGGTGGGTGGCTCCATCGTCACTCAAATCATCTCTGCGGTCATGGTGGTCGCTTCCATCGCCACCGGCTACGTGATGATGCTGGCCTACAACGCCACCGACCCGAACCAATTCTTTTGGATATTCCTGCTGCTCTTCATCGTGTTATTCGCCGCCAGCGGCATCGGCAACGGCTCTACCTTCCGCAGTATCGGTGTGATTTTCGATCAGCAGCAGAAAGGCCCGGTACTTGGCTGGACCTCTGCTGTCGCCGCCTATGGCGCCTTCATTGCGCCACGGGTAATGGGTGACCAGATCCAGGCTGGTACACCGGAGCTAGCCATGTACGGCTTCGCGGTCTTCTACGCCATCTGCCTCGTCATCAACTGGTGGTTCTACCTGCGCAAAGGTGCCTACGTTAAGAACCCCTAAATATGGCTTGCCTCTTTACTTACGCCCGGAGCTGAGCTCCGGGGTTTGATTCCCTACCCCAGTGCGGGAGGACACCATGAAAATCATGATCGCCTACGACGGTTCGCGAAACGCCAAGCTGGCGCTCGCTCAAGTCGTCAATATGTTCCGCTGCAACCAGCCCCTGCTGGTACTGGTCGGCGTGGTGGAAAATCCACTCGACGCTACTGACAACAACGAAACGCTTTTTCAGCAGGAGCAGAAGGAGCTCAAACAGTACCTCCAGGAGGGCGTGGCGTTTGCTACTGGTGAGGGTTTCCAGGCCGAGCAGCTTCTTGCCGAAGGGGATGCACGCAAGATGCTGCTTCAGGCGACTCGCAAACTCGCACCCGACCTGCTGGTGATTGCTCGCCACAGCCATCAACCGGACGGCGGCATCATCGCCAAATCGTTGACTTACTTCGTCGATGAACTCGACTACATGACCTTTGGCAGCGTCAGCTCGTTTCTGGCCCGGCGCGCCGAGTGTCCTTTATTGATCCTACCCAGCCCTTGAGCAGCTTCTAACCACCTCTGGGACATACCACTTTTGGGACACAGGATGATACGACCATGAAAGTTTCCGCTGTATTCAAGTTCCGCAGCCCTGAAATCCGGGCCTTGCACCTGACCTGGATCGCCTTCTTTATTACCTTCTACGTCTGGTTCAACATGGCGCCGCTCGCGTCGAGTATGCTCAAGAGCGTCGACTGGTTGACCCCGGACGATCTCAAGCTGTTTGCCATCTGCAACGTCGCCTTGACCATTCCCGCCCGCATAATCGTTGGCATGGCATTGGACCGCTTCGGCCCACGACGGGTGTTCTCGGTGCTGATGGTTTCTATGTCGATACCGGCGCTGGCGTTTGCCTTCGGGAACAGCATGACGCAACTGCTAGTGGCGCGCCTGGTGCTGAGTTCGATCGGTGCCAGCTTCGTGGTCGGTATCCACATGACCGCACTGTGGTTCAAGCCCAAGGACATCGGATTCGCCGAAGGCTTCTACGCTGGCTGGGGTAACTTCGGTTCCGCCGTGGCAGCCATGTCGCTGCCAACCATTGCGTTAAGCATGTATGGCGGCCCCGATGGCTGGCGCTGGGCCATCGCGCAAAGCGCTATCGTCATGGCTGCCTATGGCGTCTACTACTGGTTCGCGATTACCGATGGTCCGGATGCTCATGCTCACCGTAAGCCCCGCAAGTCCGCCGCTATGGAAGTGAGCTCTTGGGGCGATATGATCAAGCTGATTATCTGGACCATCCCGCTGGTCGGCGTACTCGCGATTCTGGTCTGGCGCATCCAGTACATGGGCTATTTATCCGTCACCGGGGCGGTCATCGCTTACCTCACCATCGTCGCGATCGTTATTTACCAGATCGTACAAATACTTCGAGTCAACCTGCCGATCCTGCGCAAGGGGGTGCCCGAGGACGACAAGTACTCGTTCAACAGTGTAGCGGCGCTTAACAGTACTTACTTTGCCAACTTCGGCGCTGAGCTGGCGGTGGTATCGATGCTGCCCATGTTCTTTGAGGAGACCTGGGGATTGAATGCCGCCACAGCCGGCCTGATCGCGGCATCATTCGCTTTCGTCAATCTGGTGGCCCGCCCAATGGGCGGTATGGTTTCCGACCGCATGGGCAATCGGCGCTTCGTGATGCTGTGCTACATGTTTGGCATCAGCGTTGGGTTCTTACTGATGGCCATGCTCAATTCGAGTTGGCCGCTAATTCTGGCCATTGCCGTCACGATCGGTACCTCGATTTTCGTGCAAGGGGCCGAGGGGGCAACCTTCGGCATCATTCCCTCTATCAAGCGCCGTATCACCGGGCAGATATCGGGTATGGCGGGTGCCTACGGTAACGTGGGTGCGGTGGTTTACCTGACCATCTTTACGTTTGTAACCCCCTCGCAGTTCTTCTACATCATCGCGACCGGCGCTTTCATTAGTTGGCTGATCTGCCTGGTATGGCTCAAGGAGCCGGAGGGTGCCTTCGATGATGAGTACTACGTCTCTTCAGTCGATAGAGACATCGAAGAGCAAGCGCTACAGAATGCCAAGCCCTAAACATTCAGGCCATCGGCAACTAACGCCCACAACTCGAGCTTAAATTCGGGTTGTGGGCTTAGGCGCACGATTGGGGTTGCTCTGGAACTCTCTACTGGGTATCCGCAATGTCATCAATCCAGGTCAAGGCCGAGACGGCCGTTGGAAACCCGGTGATGGGAATCGCCAACATGGCGACTTGTTTAAGCTCTTCAGCGCAGGCGCAATCCTAATAGCATCGGCAAAGCTAATTCGCCATTATTAAGTGGCTAGGGGTTCTCTATCTGCTACATCACTGCATCGTTAATTAGAAAAGCGAGAGCTTTCCTTTGAGGTGTTGTCGTAGTCGCTAACGGCCTACGTCATAAATACATTTGCCCGCCACGAACGTTTGCTGCGGCTGAAGTTCGCTATCAAGCAAGGTGACATCGGCGTCAAAGCCGGTCGCCAAGCGCCCTTTGCTGGCGTGAAGACCGAGCACCCGGGCCACACTTCCCGAAATCAGCCCCAACGCCGTTTCAAGAGGCAGTACTTCCTCACGCACGAGGCGTTGCCAGTCCGCAATCAGCGTGGTGTTGCGTGCCACTTTCATGCCCAGATAGGCCCCTTTGGCGTCGAATTCCGGCAGGCTGCCGTTGCAGTCTGAGCTCATTGTGATGAGCTCCGGCGGGACGCCGCGCTGGAGTAAGCGAGCCACGGCATCGAAGCCGGACAGGCCGTCGCCGGCGTCTTCAAAGGCGGTGACATCGACGCTGGCATTGAACGCCAGCGCGTAGTCCGCGGCTTCCTCGAGCAAAGCAGGGTGGCGGTTCACGTGGGTGGGAATCACCTGGTCGGCGGGAATCTCGGTCTCACTGAGCAACCGGCGAAGTGGCTCCAGCCCCCGTTTGCCGTCGCCGAGATGGAAGTGGCAGATGCCGCGTTTGCCAGCCAGCATGGCGCCCACCCGGGTATCGCTGACAAGGCGTTCAATTTCATCCTGGCGCGGCTGACTCGAGCGATGATCCGAAATGGCGATTTCCCCCAGGCCGATGACCTCAGGGATCCAGGCCAGATCGCGCTGGATGTCGCCGGTCAGCGTGGGCGGCGGGACACGATAGGCGCCGGTGTACATGTAGGCCGCAATGCCATCGGCCCTCAGCCCGCGTACCTTGGCCAGCAAATCTGCAGGGGAGCGGCTGATGCTGTCGGTGCCCAGCACCCCCACCACCGTACCGATCCCCATCGAGGCGATCTCGTGGGCGGTGATTTCTGGACAGCGAGTGCCACAGCCGCCCTCGCCCCCACCGCCGGTAACGTGGACGTGCTGATCAATAAAGGCGGGCACGGCGGTAAGATGGCGCGCTTCCACGACCCGCACCGGCCAGCCTGCGGGGATCTCAATATCCCGCCCCAGCGCAGCAATACGGCCGTCGGCGATCAGGATATCATTCGCTTCGAGAGGCTCCGGGGCATAGACGCTGCCAACCCGCAGCAGGGTCAGCAGCCTGAGTCTGCCCCCTTGGGGTTCGGCAATCATGGTTGCTCTCCCTCAAGTGGCGTGGCGGCGACTGGTCGGAAGCGACGCCCCCTGATGCGCTCAATAGCGCTATCGACATCGTCGATCAGCAAGACCAGCAGATCACCTTCGCTTGCTTCCTCGAAAGCGCGCTCCACGGCCTGCTGCTCTTCCATGATGACCTCGACCCGGCAGGCGCCCGGGACAGACTCTGCGCCTTCGCGCAGCAGGCGGGCGGCGTCGCCGGGGGTGCGTCCGCGGGCGTCGGTCTCGTAGATGAAGACCACGTCGTGCATCCGGGCAAGCAGGGTGCCCAGCGTGAACAGATCCTCGTCACGACGGTTGCCAGGGGCACTGGCGACACTGATGCGGCGGCGGGCAGGAATGCAACCGACCAATCCGCTTAAGGCTTCAAGCGCCGGTACGTTATGGCCGTAGTCGATTAGCACCTTCATGCCGTCAGCGTCGATAAGATTGGTGCGACCCGGGTTCTGGCCTGGCGTGGGGTGGAATGTCTGCAAGCCCATCTGGATGTCGGCGATCGACAGACCCATCGCATAGGCGGCGGCACTCGCCGCCAGGGCGTTGGCGACATTGAAGCGCGCATGACCTTCGAAGGTGATCGGTACGTCCACCACCGGGATCACCTCTGCCTCGACATGACCCTGGCGCATCACGATGCGCTCGTTGTGGAGGGTAAAGGCAACGCCCTGGTCGCGGACGTGCTGACGGACGGGGCGGGAATTAGGGTCCAGGGTAAAGAAGATGATGTCGCCGCGGGCCCACTCCTGGCCTTCCAGCACCCGTAGGTCATCGGCATTGAGTACGGCCGTGCCTCCCTGGCGGACGGCATCGATCACCACCGTTTTGCAGCGCGCCAGCTCATCCAGCGTATGGATATCGTGCTCACCCAGGTGATCGCTGGCGATGTTGAGCAACACGCCTACATCGCATTCGTCGAAGCCCAGCCCGCGACGCATGATGCCCCCGCGAGCGACCTCGAGCACGGCGCACTCGACGGTGGGCTCGCGCAGCACGATCGCGGCCGCCTGAGGGCCGCTGTAGTCACCGCGCATGATGACGTGGTTGTCGATCTCGATGGCGCCGGTGCAGGCCATACCGACATTGCGCCCGGCCTGGCGCAGCAGGTGCGAGAGCAGGCGTACCGTGGTGGTCTTGCCGTTGGTGCCGGTGACCGCCGCGATGGGAATGCGGCCGGTGGTCTCGCTGTCAGGAAACAGCATGTCAACGACTGGGCGTCCCACATCGCGCCCCTCCCCGTGGGTGGGCGAGAGGTGCATGCGAAAGCCAGGGCCGGCATTGACCTCGACCACCGCAGCCGATTGTTCCTCAAGGGGCTGGGTCAGGGTTTCGGCGAGCAGATCGATGCCGATGATGTCCAGCCCCACCAGGCGCGCAATGCGCTCCGCCGCGTAGCGCACCTCCGGGTGGACATCGTCGGTTACGTCCGTGGCCGTACCCCCGGTGCTGAGGTTCGCGGTGGGCTTGAGATAAACGATATCACCGGCCGGAATGACGCTCTGCAGGGTCAGGTTCTGCTGGCCGATCAGCCTTAGCGACTGGTCGTCCAGTTGGATCTGAGTGAGCAGGTTCTCGTGGCCGACACCGCGACGCGGATCGCGATTTTCCGCGTCAACCAGCGCCTGGAGCGTCGCCCCCCCGTCGCCCATCACATGCGCCGGACGACGCCTCGCGGCGGCGACGAGTTTGCCGTCGATGACCAACAGGCGGTGATCATCGCCGCGAATATACTGCTCGACAATCACCGACGGATTGCGGTGCGCGGCAAGGTTGAAGGCATCACTCAGCGCCTGGTCGTCCTCGATATTGGTGCTCACCCCGCGGCCGTGGTTACCGATGACCGGCTTCACCGCGACGGGATAGCCGATGGCACGGGCGGCGTCCAGCGCCTCGTCAAACGAACCGCACACCCGCCCCTGGGGCACCGGAATGCCGGCATCGCCGAGCACCTGTTTGGTCCATTCCTTGTCGTCAGCGATGCCGTAGCCGATCAGGTCAGTATGGCCGGTCACCGTCGCCTGGATGCGCTGCTGACGGTGGCCGTGACCGAGCTGGATATAGCTGTTTTCCTCGCTCAGGCGGGCATGGGGAATCCCCCGCCGGGTGGCGGCATCGACAATGGCCGCCGTGGAAGGGCCGAGCATGTGGGCGTCGCGCACCTGCTTGAGGCGGGTGATGATGGAGGCGATATCGATCTCGTCGCCATTGAAGAGCCGCACGACGAGATCGACGGCCTCTTCGCCGGCGGCTAGGCCACAGGCTTCGTCCCGGTAGCGATAGACGACGTTGTAGATGCCGGTGTCGTAGGAATCGACCGTCTTGCCGTAGCCCACCGAAAAGCCGATCAGGTTCTGTAGTTCGATCGCTACATGCTCGACCACGTGACCAGCCCAGGTGCCGCGCTCAAGCCGCTCCAGAAAACCGCCAGGGCGGCCTACCGAGCAGCGGTGCTCCTGCAGAGTCGGCAGCAGCGTCGTCAGCCGCTCGACGATGCCGGGAACAAGGTCGCTGGGCCGTTCCTCGAGCGCACCAATGTCCAGCCGCATGTAGATGGCCGGGTAGCGACTATAGTAGTTCGGGCCACGTAGGGCCCGGTGCTCGAGAATGTTCATCGGTTTTCCGCGAGAATGGCACTGAGTTCATGGGGCACAAGATAGCGTCGGGCTTCAATGTCAAAGCCGTGGCCGCTGACCAGCGCGTGTAGGATCATGTGTTCGACAGCTACGGGCTCACCCATGGCAAGGTCGGCAATATTTGAACTGGCCAGATCCCGGCTATCGATAAGGATGACATGTCCTGGGCCGATGGCTTCAAGAATGCCATAGGGGTGAATGATCACGGCGGCATCCTCGCCCAGCCCCACCCCCAGGTGTTCGGGGTTGCTGGCGCCGACCTCCATCAGCCGCGTGAAACGCCCGCGCTCGAGAAAGTGGCTATCAATGATTAGGTCATCAACAAAGCTCAACCCAAAAGTCAAGCTGACGCCGCCCTTTCGCAAGGCATCGGCGGCGGCACCATTGTAGATCATGGTGCCCGGCATGGCCGCTGCGCCCGCGCTGGTACCGGCCACCACGGCGCCGTCCTCCAGACGTTGGCGAATGGCCTTCAGTACCGGCGAGCCACCCAACACATTGGTCAGGCGCAGCTGATCACCGCCGGTAAAGAAGATGAGGCCGCTTTGCTCAATAAGACGCACCGTATCGGCATCGGCGGCTTCCTGGCGGTCACGTATTTCCAACCCATGAACTTGACTTGCCCCCAAGCGCGAGAAGGCCGCTTGGTATTCCGGTAGGACTTGGTCGGGGATGCTGCTGGCAGTGGCAATGACCGCAACTTCTTGGCACCCCTCAGGGACTAAGGAAAAGACTTTCTTAAGTATCTCAAGATCGGAAGACCTGTCCTCGGCACCGCCGATGGCCACGAGGTGACCGGATGCCGAGAAAATGGGAGAAGCCATATTCCTTTCGCCGCCCAGCGACGCTTTTGATAAACACGGCATCATTACCGATACCGGCAACGCTGTCGCATCGTGTGATTGTTAACCCATGACTTCACTTATAACAGCTGGGCACTAGCCTAGCCAGACTAATCAAAGTCCTCAGCCTGGCGAGACAGCGCGCTTACATATTAGCCAAGCGCCGCAACGATAAACCGCTATACTCCGAAAAGTGGCCTTTCCTCACGCCTAGCCTGTCGGTCAGGCTAGGCAAGCCTCATTCCCCTGTCTGATGTTCCTTGCATCTGAGTAAGGAGTGCTGAGAAGGCCGAGCTTTCGCCAGGAGGCGATCATGAACAATCGGAATATTTTTGTTGTCGGGCTGGACGAACTTAATCGTCAGCGACTTACGCATTTACGTGGGGCTGAACATTACCGGTTCCATGGTGTGATCGAACCAGAAGAAGTCAATGATACGGAAATCTTTCCTATCGAAGACATGCTGGCCCGGGCCGAAACCCAGCTGAAAGCCTTTGGTGAGCCTATTGATGCCATCGTGGGCTATATGGATTTCCCCGTCTCGACCATGCTGCCACTGCTCTGTGAACGCATCGGCACGCCGTCTACCAGTCTCGAAAGTTTACTCAAGTGTGAGCACAAGTACTGGAGTCGGCTCGTTCAAAAAGAGGTGGTAGGCGATTACATTCCCCGCTTTACCGCCTTTGATCCTTTCGACCCAGAAGCCCTTCAACGAATAGGCGAAGCTGGGCTGTACATGCCCTTCTTCGTCAAACCGATCAAATCGTCAGGTTCACGACTGGGCTTTCGCATCGAAAGCCCCGAAGATTTCGCCTACGCCGTAGAACGGCTATGTGAGGGCATCGGGACGATTTCAGAGCCGTTTAATTACGTGCTGGAGCACGCTAACCTGCCGGAAAACGTCCGCTCGGTCGATGGCGGTCACTGCATGGCGGAAGAGATCATCGGTGGCTGGCAATGTACAGTCGAGGGCTACGTCTTCCAGGGTGATGTTGTCCCGTATGGCATTGTCGATTCGATTCGCTATCCGCAGGTGTTGAGCTTTTTCTACTATCGTTATCCGTCGCGCCTTCCCGATGCCATTCAAACCAAGATGCAGGACCTCACCCGTCAAATCATGGCGCACATCGGCTATGACAACGCGGCCTTCAACATCGAATACTTCTGGGATGAAGTGCAGGACCGTATCTGGCTGCTGGAGATCAATACCCGCGTCGCGCAATCGCATTGTGACCTGTTTGAAAAGGTCGACGGGATCAGCCATCAGCAAGTGACGGTGGACCTGGCACTGGGGCAGCTGCCCGACATGCCACACCGCCAAGGGGCCTTTAAAGTCGCCGGAAAGTTTTTTTATCGGGTATTCTTCAGTGATGCCACTGTCAGCCAGGTTCCCAGTACCGAGGAGATCGCAACGCTGCAGCAGGCTTTTCCCGGCACCGTGATCACGCTACAGGTCGAGGCCGGCGTACGCTTATCCTCCTTGCCTGAGCAAGACAGCTACAGTTACGCCCTGGCTTACGTGTGGATGGGCGCAGACGACGATCTCGCGCTGGAAGAGAACTATGCGCGGCTGGCCGAGCAGCTGAATTTCGCCTTCGAAGACATCATCAGCTGACCGGGTTGCGTCGCGTTACACAATTAAGGAGTAGGCCCATGCACATCGTCAGCGATTTTCCTCGCACCGTGCAGGAAGAAGAAGACTGGATCACGCTGGCCGATGGCTGTCGTCTGGCCATTCGTATCTGGCGCCCGGTGGATGCCGAAAGCGACCCAGTACCGGCTATCCTTGAGTACCTGCCTTATCGCAAACGCGACCTGACGGCGGTACGCGACGCCCAGACGCACGCTTATTGGGCGGGCCACGGTTACGCCGGGGTGCGCGTTGATATGCGCGGTAGCGGCGAGTCGGATGGGGTATTGACCGACGAATACCTGCAGCAGGAACTCGACGATGGCGTCGAAATTCTCCAGTGGCTGGGTAAGCAGCCCTGGTGTACCGGCGATGTCGGCATGATTGGCATTTCATGGGGCGGGTTCAACGGCCTGCAGATTGCCGCACTTCAGCCCCCCGAGCTAAAAGCGGTTATCACGCTGTGCTCCACCGATGATCGCTACGCCGACGATGTCCACCACATGGGCGGCTGCCTGCTGGGCGACAACCTGTCGTGGGCCTCGACCATGTTCGATGGCAATACCTGCCCCCCCGACCCGCAGTTGGTTGGTGAGCGATGGCGTGAGATGTGGATGGAGCGCCTTGAAGGAAGCGGACTTTGGCTTTCCACTTGGCTCCAACATCAGCGCCGCGATGACTATTGGAAGCATGGCTCGGTATGCGAAGATTTCTCGCGCATTCGCTGCCCTGTCTATGCCGTTAGCGGCTGGGCCGACGGTTACTGTAACGCCGTGTTCCGCTTGCTCGAAGGGCTCGACGTGCCGCGCAAGGGCCTAGTGGGCCCGTGGTCGCACAAGTACCCACACTTGGGCGTTCCGGGCCCGGCCATCGGCTTTTTACAAGAATCGCTGCGCTGGTGGGACTATTGGTTGAAGGGCAAGGAAACAGGCATCATGGACGAGCCGATGCTGCGCGTATGGATGCAGGACTCAGTCCCGCCGTCGGCCCGCTATGAGGAACGGCCGGGGCGCTGGGTGACAGAGCCCCGCTGGCCATCGCCGCGGATTGAGCCGAAACGCTTTCGCCTCACCAGCGGCCATGATTTGTTGCCTTTAGCGCAGAGCAACGCCGCATTTGACGCGAAAGACGACGTGCCGCTCAGCGTACGGTCGCCGCTATCAGTCGGCCTGTTTGCTGGCAAGTGGTGCTCATACAATGCGCCGCCCGATTTACCTCATGATCAACGCGACGAGGATGGAGGTGCGCTGATCTTTCAGACCGCCCTACTCGATCAAGACATCGAGATTTGCGGGCAGCCAATTGTTGAACTCGATATCGAAGCCGATCAGCCGGTGGCGATGGTGGCGGTCCGGCTCAGCGATATTGCCGCCGACGACAAGGCCACTCGAATTACCTACGGCCTGCTCAATCTAACTCACCGTGACAGCGACGAGTTTCCCCAGCCACTGGAACCCGGCAAGCGTTATCGCGTGCGCGTAGCACTTAAGCACATTGCCCAAAAGTTTCCCGTCGGCCACGCCATGCGCCTCTCGCTCTCGACCAGTTACTGGCCGCTGGCCTGGCCGTCGCCGGTGCCCGTCAGGCTGACCGTACACCCTGCTGGCTGCCAGTTGATCCTACCCAGCCGCGAACCCCAGCCTCAGGAAGAAGCGTCGCTGACCCCGTTTGGCGAGCCGGAGGGTGCACCGCCCCTCGACGTGACCCTGCTGCAACCCAGCCAAGAAACGTGGCGAGTGATACGCGATCTGGCCCAGGATCAAACCACGCTTGAGGTCATTAATGACGAAGGCATCTTCCGTCTCGATGATATCGATCTCGAACTCTCGTCAAGGGTGACTGAGCGTTATACTTATGCCTACGGCAGCTACGACAGCCTGAGCGGCTGGACTGAATGGGAGCGTCGTTTCCGCCGCGGCGACTGGGAAGTTCGCAGCTTGACTCGCACCTTGATGACGTCCAATGCCACCAGCTTTCGCTTACGGGCAACCATGGATGCCTTTGAGGGCGACAGCCGAGTTTTTTCCAAGAGTTGGGACGAGGAAATCCCGCGCGACCTGGTTTAAGCCGGTCGAGAGCCAATGGTATCGACAGCCACTTTCTAACCGAACGTGGCTGGAGATCGCATTGAGCTCATTGTTAGCAATAGTGAAACGTTATTGCTGCCAGCAACCGCTGGGTTTTATTTACCCCCTTTCCTTGAATCCGCATGGGTATGCCTGCATATCATAAGCACTATTGTTCATTTTTTGATGCCGAGTCTACCCATGCAGATTATTGATCCCCGCTCAGGTAAACCGCTTACCGCGGACACCGAGAATGCTGACGCTACTGCCGCCACCTCGGAGCAAGCGGCGGTGCGCCCTGAAGACGTGATTATCGAGCTCCATGCCGGCAATATTCAGCAGGTGCTTGAAGCCTCTATGCAAGTGCCGGTGCTATTGGGCTGCCACTCGCCTTCCAACGCAAGCAGTAGCACCCTCCTCGCCGTACTGGATAAATTGGTAGTTGAGTATTCGGGCGCCTTCCTGCTCGGCAAGCTCGATATCGACGCCAACCCGGAAATTGGCGCTCAGTTGGGCGTTCAGTCGCTACCCGATGTGAAATTGATTAGCCAAGGCGGCTTAGTTGATGGCTTTCAGGGCGCTCTACCGGAGAAGGAAGTGCGCGAGTGGCTCAACCGCTACTTCCCAGCGCCTGGCGAAGCGCCGCCCAGCCCTGAAGAGCAGGCTGAGGAAGCGCTTAAAGCAGGTGATACCGCTGCCGCGCGTGACATCTACCAAACGCTGATGGGCCAATACCCGGAGCATTATCCCTACCAGGTGGCGTTTGCCCGGGTTCTGGTGGCCGAAGGGCGTACCGATGAGGCACGTGAGGTACTTGACAACCTGCCGCCGGAAGAGCGCGATTCCCCGCCCGCGCGGGGCGTGCGCGCCAGCATTGAATTTAGCGAGCAGGCGCCTTCTGCCGATGAGGTTGAAGCACTGGGCGAACGTACCGACAGCGAAGCGCAGTACCTGCGCGCGCTGCGCCAAATTGCCGATGGCCACTACGATGCAGGGCTGGAAGCATTATTGGCGTTGATGAAGCAAGACCGCGCCTACAACGATGACGCCGCGCGCAAGACGCTATTACAAGTCTTTGATGCGCTAGGCGCCGACCATCCGCTGACCGTCGCCTATCGCCGCAAACTCTTTGCCATGCTCTACTAAGACTGGCCCGAGAAACGGCGTCTTCAATTCCGTTTCAGCACTACATCCATCCGCGACAGCGCCGCTTCCAACTGGGAAGCGGTGGTGCCAAAGTTAAGCCGCACAAAGCCGGGGCTACCAAAGGCCGCTCCGTCCGAGAGTGCAACACCCGCCTCGTTGAGCAGCGTCTGATATGGCGCCTCACCTAGCCCTGCCTCACGCATATCCAGCCACGCTAGATAGGTCGACTCCGGTGCACTTAAGTAAACGCCTGGCCAGCTAGCGACTCGCGCCTGCAGCATCGTGCGGTGTTCACGCAGCACGCTCAGCAACGCCTGCCGCCACGGCTCACCGTCTCGATACGCGGCTTCCGCAGCGACCAAGCCTAATACATTGCCGTCGGGCAATAGCCCTTTGGTCGCTGACGCAAAACGCTGGCGTAGCTTAGGGTCTGAGATCACCGCGCAGGCACTGGTCAGCCCGGCTAGGTTAAAAGTTTTCGACGGCGCCCAGAGAGTGATCGTCCGCTTGGCCAATTCAGGAAACAGGGCGGCTAAGGGGCGATGCCGCACGCCTTGGTCTAATATCAGGTCGCAGTGCAGTTCGTCGGAAACGACCCAAAGATCGTGACGCTCAACTAATTCAGCTAGCGCGGCAAGCTCCTCATGCCGCCATACGCGCCCCGTCGGGTTATGGGGATGGCACCACAGCAGCAAGCGGGTTCGCGGCGTTATGGCGGCCTCTAATGCCTTGATATCCAGCTGCCAAGGCTCGCCGGGGGCTTCGGGTTCGGCCAGCATCGCCTGCTGAGGCAGTCGCCCGGTACGCTCAGCAACGGCCAGAAACGGCGGGTAGATAGGCGTGACCGTTAGCACGCCTTCGCCGGGTTCGGTTAGCGCTAACGCTGCCAGATGCAAAGCAGGCACTACGCCGGGCAGCCACTGTTGCCACTCAGGCAAAATGGGCCAATCGTAGTGGTGGGCACTCCACTGGCAGAGGGTTTCTGTTAACGTAGCAGGCACTTCACCATAGCCATAAATCCCGTGGGCCACCCGCGCCTGCAACGCATCAATGACGGCGGGTGGCGAGCGAAAGTCCATATCGGCGACCCATAGGGGCAGCACGTCGGCGTCGTAGCGGTGCCATTTCTGCGATGCCCAGCCACCTTTGGGGTGGCGTCGCTCCACAGGCGTGGCAAAATCATAGGCCATGAAAAACTCACTCATTCAATAAGGGTTGTGCCAAGCATGCCGCAAGATGACTTTTATACCAAGATGCGGGCCGGATTGCCGGCGCTGTTGCGGCAGTGGCGGGCACTGGGCCAAGCCGATGCGGATCGCTTGGCGTTGATTCTCGCAGAGACTGCCCGCGTGGCAAAGCTGGGCGAGCCCGAGACCACGCCAAGCGGCGCGACGCTGGATCACTGGAGCGCTGCCAGCGCTGATGAGATTCCGCTCTGGGCGCCGCGCACCGCGGTCTTTCTGCTCAATCAGATGCCTGCTCGCCCGACCCCCGATAGCGACGCTGAAGCCTGCGCCTGGGCTTACTGCTGGCTACGTAACCGCTCGTTTGAATCACTGCAAACTGCCCATGACGCACTCCCAGAACACTTAAAAGCGCCCTTACAAGAAGCGCTAGAAGCTGCTTGGCGCGACCAGCAGGGGCTTCGTTTGGTCTAGGACGTATCGCCCTGAGGTTTGACCCAGCGCTTACTAGCGTTAATCATTAATGAGCCCCGTTGCCCACGCCCTCCTCTAAGACTTCTTATTAGAACAAGGACTTGCCATGTTCACCCGGACCATTGAGCCCGCGTTTTATGACACTGATGCTTTAGGGCATATCAATAACACACGCTTGCCCGCGTGGTTTGAACTTGCCCGCAATGACCTGTTCAGACTGTTCACACCCGACCTAAACCCCCAGCATTGGCGCTTGATCATGGCACGCATGGAAGTCGACTACCGAGCGGAACTGTTTTACGGTCACGATATCGAAATACGTACTTATTTAACCCGCTTAGGTAATAGTTCGTTTACGGTGACCCAAGAAGCACGCCAGCACGACAAACTGACCAATCTGGGCCATACGGTGATGGTGCAGTATGATCACCAGGCCAAATGCGCTATGCCGATTGAGGGCGACCTGCGAAAAGCGCTAACCTCGCATCTGCAAGATGCACCTGAGCCCGCCTGATTGACGCTACCCCGCGCTACGGGGCAACAGGAGCCGATACAATGGCAATCCGCTACAACCTCTGGATAGACCCTGATAACGTCGCACAACACCGTGCTGTCGAAGCCGATCTTGAGCGCTATTTTATCGAGCGCTTTGCCGACTATCCGCATATCCGCTTGTTTGGCGCCGACCCCTACGATTATGATGCGCCTTTCAATCGCCTTTACGACGTGCTGATGGCACGAGCCGCCGAATACTGTGAGCGGACATGGTGCTATGTTGCGTCGCCCGAACAGCTCAATCGCTGCTTTTTCCGCGCCGTTGGCCGCTCGACTAAATTTGTTCAAGACGACCGTTCGTGAGAGACCAACCCGATGGTGATACGCACCAACCAAGCGCCTGACGAACGTCAGCTCGCCATTATTGCCCAGCAGCTTGGCCGCGCACCGCGTGGCATTGAAGCGGTGGCCGCCACCGACGGCCAAGGCACCCCGCTGGTGCTGCGCATGGCACCGATTGTCGATGGCAAACCTTTTCCCACGCTGTTTTGGCTCTGCTCAGACGTGCTGAAGGTAGAGATTTCTCGTATTGAAGCCGTTGGCGTTATCAAATCGCTTGAGCAGCGCCTGCAGGAAGAGCCCGAATTTCTCGCGGCTTACCTGCAGAGCCATCGCGACTATGTCGCCGCCCGCTGGGGCTCTATGAGCGATGCTCAGCGAGAAGAAGTCGCTAAATTGGGTTACACCGATGTGATGACCGAACGCGGCATTGGCGGGATTAGCAACTGGCATCAGATACGCTGCCTGCATACACAGTATGCCCATCACCTTTGTGGTGACAATGTGATTGGGCAGTGGATGGATGAGCATTACCAGGTGGACCGCTGTCTGCCCTAAGAGATTACTGATTGGTCACCCTTTTATTTTTTTAGTTATGGGGAATAAACGAATGGCTCGAATTTGCGTTTACCTTGGCTCCCGTGAAGGCCATAGCCCCGCTTTTCGTGAAGCAACCAATGCCCTGGGTCGCACGCTTGCGAAGCGCGGCCACACGCTGGTTTATGGCGGCGCACGGGTTGGCCTTATGGGTGAGCTGGCTAACGCAGCACTTGAGGCCGGCGGTGACGTCATTGGTGTCATGCCCGACCACTTAGTCGAGCGCGAGCAGGCGCACTTTGGCCTTAGCGAGTTGATTAGGGTGCGCAATATGCACGAGCGCAAAGCCACCATGGCGGCCAATGCCGATGCATTTATTGCCTTGCCAGGCGGGATTGGGACGTTCGAAGAGCTATTCGAGATATGGACCTGGGGCTATCTGGGGTTACATGAAAAACCAATGGGCTTGCTAAATATTGATGAATTCTACTCACCGTTGCTGAGCTTTTTAGACAGCACCGTTAGCCATGGTTTTTTAACATCAACTACCCGCGATATGCTACTCGACGCTCCGACACCCACTGAACTGCTTAATACGTTAGAAACCATGCTATAGCGCTATAACCTATCTGGATAACTAGCGCTGCTCGGTCAACTTCAGGGTATGCTGGTAGGTCAGTTGCAGTAAGCGGGCATCTTCGCCTGCCCGATGGCGGTGGATGCCGCGTTCGCCGATTATGGCCTCTTTGGTATCGCTCCACAGCGCCTGCTGCTTCTCGCTAAGTAAAATTCTTAATGCTTCAAGGCGAAAACGCGGCAGCATACCAGCATGATGGAAAAGCAGCGACAGCCAAGTATTATCGTAGCCCCAGCTATCACTGTAAGCCTTGCCCAGCTCACTCATTTCATCGTTAAGCCATTGGGCGACCTGGCGTACTGGATAACCCTCTTGAATAAGCCGGTCACGGGTGATGCCGTGCAGCAGCTCAGCCTTGGGGTCCCAGTGCGTCCATTCCTCCAGCGGTTGAATAAGGAAAGCACAGCAGCTACCGTCAGCACGCGCAATGCCTACTTCAATGGGGTAGCTGCCGCGCCCAAATCCGGACGCTTCAATATCTAGTACTGTGGGTAGCGTCTCAGACACAACCTTCCTCACTCAATCAAAACGCAGTCGCGGCATCATGCCGCTGCCACGTCGTTTAGCGTCTGTTGTTCTGCTTGACGCTGCCAATAAGCCGCTCGCTCACCATCGACTGCTAACCCTAGCTCACCTTGGCGGTAAGCTCGGGCAAGACGCTCGGCAGCTAAATAGTGGCCCGACTGAGCAGCTCGCGCGTACCACGTAACCGCATAGTCTTCGCGGCGAGGGTACTGAGTACAGCCGTACTCGTGGATTCTCGCTACCTGATACTGGGACTTTATATCCCCGGCTTGCGCTGCTTCCAAGACGTAGCGCGCCCCTCGGGCTCTGTCCTGGGGCGTCTGACTGCGATGAAACAACATATGGCCGTAAACGGACAGCGCATCGGGATGCCCTGCCTCCGCACAGCGCTTGAATAAGCGCATCGTTAAACGCTGGGTGCGCGGTGAACGCGGCAGCAGCCAGCGAGTATGAAACAGCCGCTCGGCTAGCCGAAACTCTAGCCGTGTAAACAATGTTGATGCCTGCAGCATGGCAAACCACCCTGCCTATCTGGTTGGAACCTTGGACCAGCAGTAATATTCACAATAACTGCCAACCACACGAGAGACCGGCCTTTAGCCGGTCGATGGGCTGGCAAGCATACGCCTGCCTTTGCAACGACTCAACCCCATAATTTGCTGCTTTTGATGAGCCTCGCTAACATGCTGTACACACGCCGTTAACCACTCTGGTAATGGCTGCTTATCTGGTGGTAATTTCGCCTTAAAGGAGATGCAAATGCAAACGCGCCCACTTGGCAGAACCGGCCTGGAAGTCAGTCGGCTATGCTTAGGTACGATGACGTTTGGCGAGCAAAATAGCGAAGCCGAAGCCCACGAACAGCTTGATCGCGCCGTGGCCTTTGGAATCAACTTTATCGACACCGCTGAAATGTATCCCGTTCCGCCCATGGCTAAAACCCAAGGGCTTACCGAACGCTATATCGGTAGTTGGCTAAAACAGCGCGGTTCCCGGGATGATGTCATTGTTGCCACCAAGGCTTCTGGCCCAGGCCTTGAGCATATTCGCGGGGGACCACGGCTCACTCGTGAGCATATCCACCAGGCCATCGACGCAAGTCTTGAGCGATTAAACACCGATTACGTTGACCTTTACCAACTACACTGGCCGGACCGCCAAACCAACTTTTTTGGCAAGCTAGGCTATGTGCATAGTGAAGAAGAAGATTCAACGCCGCTAGAAGAGACGTTATCGGCGCTGAAAGAACTCGTCGACGCAGGTAAAGTCCGTGCCATTGGGCTCTCCAATGAAACCCCTTGGGGAGTGATGCGCTCGCTGCAACTCGCCGATAAGCTAGACCTGCCGCGCGTGGCCTCTATTCAAAACCCTTACAACCTGCTCAATCGCTCGTTTGAAGTAGGCTTAGCTGAGATAGCCCACCGTGAAGATGTCGGTCTACTCGCCTATTCACCTCTTGCGTTTGGCGTACTCTCGGGTAAATACCTCAATGGCGCCCAGCCAGCGAAAGGGCGCTTGACGCTTTATGAGCGCTTTAAGCGCTACACTTCGCCGGAAGCCGAAGCGGCCACACAGGCTTACGCTGCTCTTGCTAAAACACACGAGCTAGATCCTGCTCAAATGGCACTGGCGTTTGTAAACTCACGCAGCTTCTTAACCAGCAATATTATTGGCGCGACCACCATGGAGCAATTAGAAAGCAACCTTGCCAGCGAAAGCCTTAAGTTGGACGATGAAGTGTTAGAGGCAATCGAGGATATTCATCGCCGCATGCCCAATCCTTGCCCTTAAGCGTGCCCTTAACACAGACGCTGAAACATCTGAGTCGTTAGCCCCAACCCGCTATCGCTGCTATAGCCTCGGTCTTCGCCGAGGCTTGATATACTTCACCCCTTTATTTTCGGCTTTCATACAAGGGCATTATCGGCGCCCAAGGAGCATGCGATGCTGAGCGTTATATCTCCAGCAAAAACACTGGATTTTGAAACCCCATCGACTACCGAGCAGGTATCACAACCTGACTTTCTGCAACACAGTCAAGCGCTTATCACTATTTTGCGCGACTACTCGCCGCAGCAGATCAGCGAACTCATGGGGATCAGCGATAAATTGGCGGGCCTGAATGCGGCGCGCTTTGCAGAGTGGCAGCCTCCATTTACGCTAAGCAATGCAAAACCTGCCGCCCAGGCATTTCAGGGCGATGTTTATACAGGCCTGCAGGCGGAAAACTTCACTGAAGCAGAGAACCGCTACGCGCAAACGCACCTGCGCATTCTTTCCGGCTTATATGGACTACTGCGACCACTCGATTTAATTCAACCCTATCGGCTGGAGATGGGCACCAAGCTACCCAATAGTGTCGGCAAGGATCTTTATGCTTACTGGAAACCCACTCTGACACCTGCTCTCAATGAGGCCATTGCTGAAAGTGGCTCCAAGGTGCTGGTTAATCTCGCTTCTAATGAATACTTTAAGGCAGTTGATACGAAACGGCTCAATGCGCGGGTCATTACACCAGTGTTTAAAGATGAGAAAAACGGCACCTTTAAAATCATTAGCTTCTACGCCAAAAAGGCACGCGGGCTGATGAGTTCTTGGCTAATCCAACAACAGGTTGACGACCCGGATTACCTCAAGGCGTTCGATGTGGCAGGCTATCGTTTTGATTCATCGGCATCACAGGGTGATACCTACGTTTTTACTCGCAAAGAAGCGGATGCTAGAGCAACTTAGGAAAATTGCAGAGAGCGTGATGAGCGTGGCTTGAGAAAACGCTGGTGCGCCTCTTTAAACAGTGCTGTATCGCAGCGGTGCAGCCACTCATAGGCGACCATATCGGCTGTTACAGCCACCGCTCCGCTTGCGCAGGCACGCTCACGGGCAAACGTGGCCTCCTGAGGGCGTCGGCTGGCACACGCTTCGACTAACCAGTACAGTTCGTACCCTGCCTCTAACAACCCTAACCCTGTTTGCAGCACGCAAATATGTGCTTCCGTACCGCACAGCACAATTTGCTTTTTCCCCGTTGCGTTTAGCGCCTCACGAAACTGGACTTCTGCCATGGCGCCAAAATACTGTTTTTGCCATAGGCGGTAGTCGTTTAGAGAAGCTAGCAGGGTTGGTTGAGTAGCGCCTAACTTTTCCGGATTTTGCTCGGTCAGCCATACAGGTACCCCAAGCAAGCAAGCCATTTCAGCTAGCCAGTTCGCTTCGATAACAGCGTCTTGACCCCCATCAATGACAGGCAGTAGCCCGGTTTGGAAATCGACCATTAACAGCAGGCTTTTATCGCGTTGTAGCAGCACGTTGCATCCTCCATTTTTATCGTTATTTAAGCTACATAATAGCCGTGATACAAACAATAAAGCAGCCGCTCTTCAGCGACTGCTTTTTAGCTACTAATTCAACTATTCGGCTTAATTCTCGGCGGCGTCTTCCATATCTTCGCCAAGCTCTTCCATATTTTCACCGGCTTCTTCTGCAGCGTCATCAATGTTTTCACCCGCTTCTTCAGCAGGACCTTGATCGTCACAAGCTATCAAACCGCCTGCCATCAAAGCCATTAATAGTGCGATAGCTAACTTCTTTGCTAGTTGCGTCGTCATACCGTTTCTCCTCCTGAGATTTTACTTCTGGGTACGTGCAGCGTAATACTAGATGCTGCTTGGCAACAATACCATGTTAAATACACAAGCTATTGTTAAGTGACTCACTATAAATTTTCTTATATAAAGAGCACTTGTTCCCCCAGTCTAGGATCCCCTCATGACAAGGCTCT